>JABAAC010000069.1 GCA_014238965.1 Phycisphaerales bacterium
GGATCGGCTGCTGGCGATGGCGGTGCAATTCGCGCTGGCAACAACGCGTGGGTGGAGTTGATCAACTCCAGCGCTTCGGCCCGAACATCGGGTGCATCGGGCGGCAGTATCTACCTTGACGGCGTAGGTGAGGTGGATGTCACTGGTGGTAGCTTGGCGAACTGCCAGGCGGCGACTGATGGCGGCGGCATCTTTGTCACAAGTACAGGCACCGTGACAGTGACTGGCAGCAGTTTGGCTGGTTGTGATGCACTCGCTGGAGCCGGTGGTGCCATCAACATGGCAGACGACAGCACAGTCACCATTACAAACACACCCGTAACTGGGTCTACAGCCGCGAGTGTCGGAGGCGCAATTTTCATGGGCGACAACGCGGTCCTCACAATGGACACCATTGTTGCCACGGGTTGCACAGCTGGTAGTGACGGTGGTGTTGTGCGTGTTGAACAAGACGGCGACGTGATTGCGTCAGATTGTTCTATCGGTGGCACCTCGACGACCGGACACGGTGGTGGTTTCTCACTCGGCACCGGCACCGTTGCGGTTATGACGGACAACACGTTCACGAACTGTTCCGCTTCGGCGGATGGTGGCGGAATTCAACACGACGGTGATACAGGCGCAACACTCACCATTACCGACTGTGATTTCACCGGCAACAGTGCAACGTCTGGTGGCGCAGTCAACTTGGATCCAGAAACCACATGTGGGATTACTGGCGGAACGTGGTCCAACAACTCAGCAACCGCAGATGGTGGCCATATTGCGTTGGGTCGAGATGGCCTGAGCGGCGATAGTTCAACCATGCTTATTGGTGGAGGCCCGACCTTCACAAACGGAACAGCCGGAGACCAAGGTGGTGTGCTATATGGCTCGGGCAATGGATCCGTCACGATCAGCGGCATTGTGGCTGCGAGCATGAGCGCCTCATCTGCCGACTTGGGCGGAGCATTGGCTGCCGATCAAGACTTCCTTATCACAGCGGATCAGTTGGCGATCTCCAATTGCACTGCTGATAGTGGTGGTGGCGTGCATGTCTCCGCAACAGGCACTATCACACTGACAGATGGATCCATCGACACCTGCAGCGCAGACAATGGTGGCGGTGGCTATGTCATTGGCACATTGAATATGGACGGCACGTCGGCCGATGGCAATCAGGCGACCGCACGCGATGGTGGGCAGCTGTATTTCGAAAGCGGGTCAGACGGCGACATCCAGGGCTGTACATTCGATAATGGCTCATCGGTCCAAGGTGGTGGTGCTGTGTTACTCGAGGCAACAGCAAACCCATCGTTCTCTGGTGGCTGCACGTTTGATGACCATCAAGCTGGAACCAATGGCGGTGACGTACATGCACAAGCTGGGGCGCTTGGTGAGTTCAGTAACTGCACCTTCACTGACGGGACCGCCACGGGCAATGGTGGCGGCGTATGGGCGGCGAGCAATGCCCAAACGATGTTTACCAACTGCACATTCAGTAATTCGTCAGCTGTTGCTGGTGGAGGCATGTATCTAGAAGAAGCGTCGATCATGGTTACCGATACAACCATTGAAAACGCAACTGTTTCTGGTGACCGTGGGTGTGGCGTATTTGCACTCACCACAACAGCAACAGCCCTTCCTATCTTTAATGGCGGCACAATTTCCAATTGTGATGTGACATTTGCCGGTGGCAGTTTCGGTGGCGGGCTGTATCTGCAAGGCACGGCGGGCATGCTCACCATGATTGACACTGTGGTAACGCTTTGTGATACCGATTACGGCGGCGGCGCGTACATTGATGGCGCGGATCCACTGCTTGGAGCGACGTTCAGTAATTGCACTGCGACGTATTTCGGTGGCGGGACGTACATCGACGATGGTTCTGACGTCTCATACTCCAACGCAAATTACGACAACAACGTTTCGTTGTATCGCGGTGGCGGTGTGTATGTGTACCCATCAGCTAACGCCACATTTACTTGGGTAGATGGCAGCGTGACAAACAATGGAAGCCCACGTGGTGGCGGCGTATACGTGTCTGATGATGCCGCAGGTGACTTTACAGATGTGCTCTTCCAGCTCAATACAGCGTCCGATCATGGTGCTGGCTTGGCGGCGTACACCGGTTCGACAATTGGACTTGACGGCTGCAGCTTCGAGCGCAACACCTGTCCATCAGGCGGCGGCATTTATATGTGGCGTACCAACATGACGCTGACCGGAGCAAGCCGGTTCGACGCCAACACTGCCAGTTGGGGACCTGCGATTTACGCGCACAATTCAATGACAATGATGGATAACAGTATGTTCTCCGACAACATTGCCAATTACGACGGTGGTGCTGTCTACCTCAAGGGTGGTGCTCACACGCTGGACAAGGTTGCATTCAAAAGCAATAGTTCAATCTTCGGTGAGGTCGACGGACTGGCAATGGTTGGGACAGCGGACATCTCGGATCTCATGCTGGACAATTGCTACTTTGGCAATATGGCCAATGCGGGGTTCTCGGCGGCGAGCGGGGTCGCTGGTAGCTATGGCGATCTCGTGTACTGCAGCGTCGGGGAACTGGTTGCCGATAACGGTCCGATTGTCAATCTTGGTGGGAACATCGAGCTGGCAGACTGCACCTCTGAAGCTGACTTGCTGGGCATCATCGACGGAACATTCGAGGATGTGGATAACAACTGGGTCGTAGACACCTTGATGGGCGACCTTGATGGCGATGGCTTGGTTGGGGGCGATGACCTTGTCATTCTCCTGCAGGCAATGCAACAAAGCACCACTATTGGCGATATCGACGGCAATGGCAACGTGGATGTCCGTGACATCATCATGCTGCTCATGGCCTGGAGTTGAGTCGCCAGTTAGGTCCCACTCAAAGCGAAGGTGATCGGGCTCCGGGCAGTACACTTGACTCGCCATGAGCCAAGTTCCAGCGCGGGCATCAACGGGTGCACCGGTAACCGAACTGAGTCGCAGTCTGCGGCTCTTCGACGTCACGATGGTCGGCGTCGGCGCCATGATTGGCGCGGGTATCTTCGCGCTGACAGGAATTGCTGCGGGCAAGGCTGGACCTGGGTTGATTCTGGCATTTTGCCTGAATGGCATTCTGACACTGTGTACGGCCATGGTCTACGCGGAAGTGGGCAGTGCTGTGCCAGCCGCTGGCGGAGGCTACTTATGGGCACGCCTTGGCTTGCCAGGACCTGCGGCGTTTCTCGTTGGTTGGATGGACTGGCTTGCGCACGCTGTTGCTGGCTCGCTGTATGCCGTCATCTTTGGGGCGTACCTCGTCTGGGGCATGCAGACAATCGTGGGTTGGGGCATTCCTCCCACCGGTGCTGGCCACGAAGCAGGCATGGGGACGTTGTTCGGAGTGGATGCATGGCCAATCGCCAAGGGCTTGACGTTGCTTGTGTGTCTTGGGTTCTTGTACATCAATTACCGCGGATCAAGTGAAACTGGTAAAGCCGGCAACATCATCACGGTGGCGAAGATCATTGTCATCGGCATCTTTATTCTTGCAGGGGCGCTGGCTATGACCGGCGAAAGTGATGTTGCGGTAGGCGATAAATTCACACCATTTTTGCCCGAGGGATTTGGGGGAGTGTTAATCGCCATGGGATTGACATTCATCGCATTTGAAGGCTACGAGATCATCGTCCAAGCCGGCGAAGAAGTGATTGATCCACGGAGGACTATTCCCAAGGCAGTGTTCTTGTCGTTGCTCATCGTGATTCCTATCTATGTACTTGTGGCCATCGTGTGCCTCGGTGCAATGAGCATTCCAGATGCTGTCATCGCGGACACAGGATGGGGCGTGACGGAGACATGGCGGTATCTTGCGGGCTTAGGCGAGACGGGTGTCGCTGTGGCCGCCAACGAGTTCTTGCCATGGGGCACTGGGGCCATATTGCTTGTGATTGGTGCGGTGCTCTCAACCATGAGTGCGCTGAACGCAACAACCTTTTCATCGACACGAGTATCGTTCGCCATGGGCCGCGATCACGTGTTGCCTGCTCGATTAGCGCACATCAATCCAAAAACGCGAACACCCTCGGCGGCGTTAGCGGCAAGTGGTGTCATTATCATCACGGTGGCACTTGTGTTGCCTGTGGAAAAGGTTGCAGCAGCGACGTGTGCAATGTTCCTACTTGTCTTTGCGCAGGTCAATATTGCTTCAATCGTCATTCGCCGTAAGTACGGCGACAAGTTGCGATATGGCTATCTCGTCCCTGGTGGCCCGGTCATTCCTGTTATCGCTGCCGTTGGGCAAGTAGGCATTGCGATCTGGTTGCTTGCATCGCAGCCCCTGACGCTCTGGCTGACTGTGTGCTGGGTAGTTGTTGGCTTGGTTGTGTATTACACATGGTCACGCCGGCAAGAAAGTGCACATCGGGCAACACCAGTTGTGTTTGAGCAGGCTCCACCGCGGCCAGAGGGTGCTCGAGAGATGCTGGTTCCCGTCGCCAATCCAGCAACCGCAGGTGCATTGGTAGATCTAGCTGTTCGACTAGCAGATGATGACCGGCACATCACTGTGCTGAACGTCGTTCGAGTGCCCGAGCAACTCCCTTCAAAGGCGACAGGCCAGTTTGTCGATGGCGCTAAGGCCGTGGTGCAAAAGGCGATCGATGTTGCTGGCGACACAAACGAGATTGCCGGATTGATTAGGGTTGGCCGATCACCGGCCCGGTGCGTTGTGGATACCGTCAATGAACGCAATGTCGACATGCTCGTCATGGGCTGGACCGGCCCAAAGCGCAGGCCACTTGGCATGCGGCACTTTACGTTCGGAACAGACATAGACAGTGTCATTCGACAGGCTGATTGTGACACGCTGGTACTGAAGGGGTCTGTACCACAGCAGTGCCGCCGCATCGTTGTGCCTATCGCACAGCCCAAGCAAGGCCGGTTCGCAGTGGCCGTTGCAAGGGCACTATTGGCAGACGGCGGTAGCGTGGAAGCAGTTCGAATTGCCTCGAAGAATGATGATTGCGATGAGGTTCGAGAAGCACTACGAGACGACTTATCAGCAGGCGAGGGATTGCCTGGGGATGTACAAGCAGAAGCGATTCCAGCTGCGGGCATTGTGTCTGGCATTCTTGAGGCAGCTTCAGGTGCCGATCTGCTTGTGCTTGGTGCGTCAGATACAGGATTGTCTCGCCGGGCCTTCACACAGTTGCACTACAGGGTGGCGGAACGCTGGCCTGGCCCGCTCCTTCTTGTTCGCATGCGAAGCGGAGCGGCTAAATTTGCAGCGCAGCGAACAATTGAGTTCATGATGTCAAAGGAGCCTGAAGAGTGAGTTTGAGCGATCTTCGGAAACTCGATTTGCTTCGCCCTGAGACTGAGTGGTCTGGCGACCTGCCGCGTGCAACAGTTCACGCTCCCCTTGCAATGGCATCAGCACTATTGGGCATTGGTGGATGCGTGGCGATGGCGGTAGGCGATGGCGGTGTCATGACTTGGTTTGGGCTAGCGGCATTCGGTGTAGCGCTAGCAGTCTTTACAGCGGTCAACGTGCGGGCCATTGGTGGACGGCGTACCCAGGGCAGCCCCACATCACAAGACGACTGAGCGCGAAACGCAATGCATAGGGTGTTCAGGTTGCCAGTGGTCAGACTGTTGGTGTGGTCAATCGACTGAATCACGTGTTGCGATGGTGAAGTGCATTAACGCCGCCACGCCAGCGGCGTCAAGCGATCCTATGCTGCTGAAGTTCGCAATGACATCGTCAGCGCCACCACTGATTGAAAGGTCACCCATCAGGTTGGCCTTGTGCGACAGAATGCCCTCAAGATCGGCGGTGGTGTTTCGAGCATGACCGCTGGGATACATCACTAGCCCACTGTCGAAACGTCGACCATCTACAAGTGTAATGATCATGCTTGTTGGTATGCCATCTGGATATTTCTCATCGTATGCTGCGCCGCCATGTTCAAATTCAATCAGATTCATCAACGCACGCGTGCACTCATTCACAATCGCCTCGCGGCCATAGTCAATTGGCATGAGCATGAGCGATTTCCACCAGTCGTCGTTGCCACCTTCGGGCGTTTGCTCAATAGCTTTACGCAACATGGTCGAGACGATGTATACCATCGAGTGATCTGCGCTCTGTCGAGTCTTTGGATCACGTTTGGCTGGGTCGCCGATGATGCCGAATGCCGGTTCATACGCAACGATCTTGATTGACGCTATAGACGATGGATCAGCAAGTACATCGGGGTTGTTCCGAAGTAAGTCAATGAGACCCTGGAGAGCACCAGCGCTTTGGTGTTCATACAACCCGAGTTTGAAGTGCATGCCCATGACCGCAAAGTCGTCACCGGTGTGACTGAGAACCAAGTCAAATGGGCTGGCATCACCATTGGTTGGTTCAAATTGCCGCCAGATAGCCTCTGGATTTCGAAAGATGTCCTTGGGCCCAATGAATCCACGCATACTCCGCTGCATTGAAAGCACGGCAACCTCGGTACTAATCGCAGCACTGGCGCCCTTGGAGTCACTGAGTTGCTTGCCTGCACGGATTGCCCGCCATGGAATGTAGTGGGCGACCACCATGCCAATAGCGCTTTCAATGTGTTCTGGCGTCGCGCCAAGCATGGCGCCCCATGTCGCAGCCGAGGCAATAGCGCCATGGACAACATGGTCAATCTTGTATGTCTTCAGGCTGAATACTTCAGCCAAGCGGCCACGAATTTCATCCAGCAGCATCATGCCACGAAGTGCGGCGGCACCATCTAATCCAGCAACTTGTGCAGCAGCCAAAGGTACGGCATAGAAGTCGTTGTGACCAAATTCCCCGGCAGTGTTGCCGAGCGTAGGGTTGTATCCGAAGTTCGTTCCGTTGCTGTCCCACTCACGTACGGCAGATGCGTTTGCGACAATGGCTTTTTCGGGACAGACGTGTGCAGCAGAGCCAAAGCATGACGCACCACCATCGCGGGGATAGTCATGGGCTTCATCTCGCAACACGGTTGGCGCATTCGTTTGAAGTGCCAGTGCTGACAAGCCACACAGCACACTGTCCACAAAGAACTGCGTGGTGCGGTGCTTCACACTTTCATCGGGCGTGCCTAGCGTTCCGGCGAACCAGTCACAGGCGAATCGACCGATACCTAGGGCTTGGTTGGAATCACGAGGAAGTGTGACAGTGGTATCGGTGGAAATGGCGCTCATGGCAATGGGAATCCGTGGTATTAAGTTGAGTGAGGCAGATCTCTAGACGTCGATACACCGCTGCACATGTGCAACTTCTTCGGAAGATCCAAGAATCACAGGAACACGTTGATGCAGTGCATTGGGCGTAACATCAAGAATGCGACCAGTGCCCGTTACTGCGCACCCGCCAGCTTGCTCCATGAGCATCGCCATTGGCATAGCTTCATAAAGCAGCCGCAATTTACCTTCTGGACGGTCATGTGTCTGGGGATAAATGAAGACTCCACCCTTGAGCAGTGTTCTGTGGACATCGGAGACCATTGAACCTATGTACCTGCTTGAGTAGTTATTGGCATGCGCCCAGTCGAGATAGCGGCCAACACCTTCGGAGAATCGAGAAGCGTACGCTTCATTGATCGAGTAGATCTTCCTGCTGGCTGGTACGCGGAGCTTCCGCTTAACCAGAACGAATGCGCCTATTGACTGGTCCAACACAAACATGTCGACACCATTTCCAGTGGTGAGCACCATGACTGTTGATGAGCCATATAGGACATATCCAGCAGCAGCCATTTGGGCATCTTCATGCAAAATGGCATCAGTCCCACGGACACCGGGAATGGTTGGTAACCGAACAATCCCAAAGATTGTCCCAACCCCAACACTTACATCAATATTGCTTGATCCATCAAGTGGGTCGAAGAACACGGCGTATCGACCACCTTCTTTTCGAGATCGCAAGATGGTTGGTTCTTCATCTTCCTCTGACACAAGCGAGGCGATATTTGCGCGTGAGCCTAGACAAGCTTTGATGACTTCGTTGGCGATGATGTCGAGCTTGAGCTGCTGCTCACCTTGCACATTGATGCCGTCGCTCTCCCCAAAGGGCCCTCCCGCGGCTTCACCGATGACATCTTCAATGCGAGCTCGTCGAACCTTCGACGCGATGGTTTTAGTTGCTAATGAAATGCCCGACAGGATCCACGAAAAGTCGCCCGTTGCTGATGGGTGATGCCGTTCCTCAGCCAAGATGTGGCTCTGCAACGACATCAGATTGTCGTCGGTCCAATTGGTCGAAGTGTGTTGCTGGTCAGTCATGTGTGGCAATGGGCATGGGAGCGTCTTGGTCAGCTTCGAACCTGAGCAGCAGGGCCTTGGGGCGGCTACGATGCCCCGTCTGACCCTTGCTGGGAAGGTGCATTCTACGCGCTGGACCTCGCAAATCCCGTGGAGCCAATCATGACCGCCCCCGCAATGACACAGTCTGTGATCCTTTCCGCCCGCCGAACGCCCGTAGGCCGCATGCTTGGTGGTCTTAGCCGTGTTCCATCGACCACATTGGGCTCAATTGCCATTGAAGCAGCGCTGCTCGATGCCAAAGGCTGTAGCGATCGCATTGATGAATGCATCATGGGGTGTGTGCTGCAAGCTGGCGTTGGCCAGAACCCAGCTCGCCAAGCAGGGCTTGGTGCTGGTCTTCCATCATCGTTAAGCGCACAGACAATCAATAAGGTCTGCGGAAGCGGCCTGCAGGCCGTCATGCTCGCCGATCAAGCCATTCGGGCAGGCGATATCAGTGTTGCTGTCGCTGGTGGCCTAGAGAGCATGTCACGAGCTCCACACATGGCTGGGGTTCGTCCAGGTATCAAGTTTGGCAATGGTGAGTTGGTGGACCACATGCTTGCAGATGGCCTGACATGCGCATTCGAGTCTTGGCCAATGGGATGTGCTGCTGAACATACCGCAACAACCTGTGATATTTCGCGTGATGAGATGGACGCATTCTCTGCTCAGTCGCATCAACGCGCTGCAGCGGCCGCTGAAGCAGGTCATTTTGATGCGGAACTTATCTCGTGCGAAGCCAAGCGTGTGAAACAAAAAGTCGACATCACCGCCGACGAAGGCATTCGAGCAGATTCAACCGCTGAAGGGCTTGGCAAACTTCGCCCTGCATTTTCAAAGGACGGGAGCGTGACGGCGGGCAATGCTTCGCAAATCAGCGATGGTGCAGCAGCGATGGTTGTCGCATCGGCTGAAGCTGCAGAAGAAATGGGCGCATCGCCCATGGCACGCATCGTCGGCTGGAACACATGGGGCGTTGAGCCAAAGAACCTGTTCGAAGCGCCTGGCTTGGGTATTGAGGCCTTACTCAAGGCGCACGACCTGACCGTCGCTGACATTGACTTGTTCGAGATCAACGAGGCTTTCGCGGCGCAACTGCTCGCCAATGTGAAGCATCTCAGTGTGCCCATGGACAAGTTGAACATCTGTGGCGGCGGAATCGCCCTTGGCCACCCCATCGGCGCATCCGGGGCTCGCGTGCTGACGACACTGGTGCATCAGATGATCCGCACAGACGCCAAGCGTGGCGTCGTTAGCCTTTGCTTGGGCGGGGGCAATGCGGTTTCAATGTTGATTGAACGGTAGGGCACCCCGTTGTACAACCCTACTGTGCTGGGCCTTGTGGCATCATGCAATCAGGGCTGTGCCAAGTTAGCTCACTTAGACGGTCGATTCCAACGAATCACGAATAGTGTCCGATTCGACGTCCAACTGCACGTTCTTTAGGTGCCGATGTCTTCAGCCCATAGATCTGGCCGTTCAGTCTGCATGCGTTCCATCAGTGTCGTACAGGCGATGTCATTGAGCACGGTGACACTGATGCCTGCTTCTCGCAGCCAGTCTTCAGATCCTTGAAACGTACGGTTCTCGCCAATTACGACTTCGCGAAACCCGAGCAAGACAGCTGTACCGGCGCACATTGGACATGGACTAAGTGTGGTGACAAGGACCAATTCGCTCCAGTCGCGGCGCCGGCCAGCATTCCGAATAGCCGACATTTCACCGTGGGCGGTGGGATCGCCTTGTTGTACGCGTTGATTGTGGCCCTGTGCAATGACTTTGCCAGTGCGAGGATCACCGATGACGCTCCCTACCGGAATACCCCCGTCATCCCAGCCGATGCGCGCTTCCTTGAGCGCAACTTGTAACCAGGATCGAGCGAGATCCTCAGGAATCCCCATCGGATTCGGCAGGGGCCGACTCTTGTTGTTTAGCCTCAGGCTGCTCCTCGAGGGACCCGCGGTGACTCTCAAGATCTTGATGTACCTGCGTAATTTGTTTTTGGTTGAAACGCCACCAGTTTGCACCACTGACTTTCCACGGGTTGCCAAGATAGCCGTCCATGTCGATTGTGAGTAACTGCCGCGGGAGGTCTTTGCGAGGCGCATTGAGGTCAACGCTGGCATGTGAGTTTGACAACCGCAACGCTTCGACGCGAATAGCGGCGGGGTCTGTCATGGGAACTAAACGAGCGCCGGGAACGAGTTCGAGAATCTTAGGCCCGGCAGGTTCAAGCGAGGCTACAAGTGCAATGTCGATGGTCGAGGGGCTTGCACCGTATTCGCGCGTGATCCACCAATCGATCGCCTTTGCAACAGCCTGTGGCGCAGGAGCCATATATACGTGGTCGTCAGTCGATGCACCGCTTCGTGACCATGTTCCAGTTGGACCACAGGCGGTCAGCGTTAGCAGTATTGATGACAGAGCAATTCGGAGCATTCGATCTCACCTCCAAGCATTAGGTGGGGCAATTCTACCTACCCACCACCACCACTGTCGGTGAGGACCTATCGTATTGGGCAATGGGATACGGCCACGTCATCATTGGTATCACAGGGGCTTCTGGTGCCCCCTACGCCTTGCGAACCATCCGTTTATTGGCTGAATGTGGAGTTCAGGTACACGTGGCCGCCACAACCATGGGTCGTCGGCTGCTGGTTGAGGAGTGCGGCATCAAGTCACTGGACGCACCGACGCTGGTTGGCGACGATGGATTGGCTGAATTGGTTCACATACATCGTGACAGCGACATGGGCGCGTGCATTGCCTCGGGCTCGTTTCAACACGATGGGATGGCCATCGTGCCTTGTTCAAGTAACACACTGGGCCACTTGGCCGGTGGACTCACCAATTCGCTTGTACATCGTGCAGCAGCGGTGACGCTCAAAGAGCGACGCCGACTTGTTGTCGGGCATCGCGAAACACCGTTGAGCAAAATTGACATTGGCAATATGGCAACGTTGTCCGACGCAGGCGCGATCATCACACCTTTGACTCCAGGGTTCTACTTACAGCCCGAGTCAATCCAGGACTTGGTCGACTTTATGGCAGCGCGCATCGTTGATCTTCTGGGCGTGGTGCACGATCTACCAGTTCGATGGAAAGGCACGCTCACACATCTGGGGCAGCATGAGTGTTGAGTCAAGTTGGGGCAGATTCGTCAATACGTGAAAGCACAGATCCTGCGGGCGGATCACGAAGCAGGACTTCGTCGCCGCCCCCCAATCCACCAGTGATCTCAACATAACGATCGCTTGAACGGCCTAACTCAACAATCCGTTCATCAAATCCATTGTTGGCGCGCACGTAGACGAATGTCGTTCGACCCCGTCGATGAATGGCATGAACCGGAACGAACGTCGCCTCATCAACCACCTCAACGAGAATTCGGGCCGTGCATCGCATAGATGGCTTCAATGAGTATGTACTGATGTCATGCAAATCGACGCGTACGGAGTAGTCCCGTCGATTCGGATCGCGCCAACCACCATCCTCAGCCAGCACGCCAACAGAATGAACAGTGCCTTCAAACACCTGGTCAGGAAGCGCGTCAGTTCGAATGATGGCGGTTTGTCCAGCGATAATGAGCCCACTTAACGCCTCGTTGACCTTGACTTTCGCGGCCATTTGCGAGGTGTCGGGCAACACAATGAGCAATTGGTTTCGATGGACCGTGCTTCCCACACGAAGTGCTGATTCATTTTCATTTCGTCGATCGCGTTCAATCGTTGATCCATAGACCACCATGCCAGACGAAGGTGCGGCCACCGTTGTGGCACCAAGTTGCACTTCAAGGCGATCAAGTCGATCCGTTTTGGATACGAGGTTCGCCTGAGATGCTTCTAGTTTTGTCTCAGCACTACGAACCTGAGCGGCAGTTCGTTGATCAATTCGGTCCTTCTCTTCGACCGCTTGTGTGCGCGCTGATTCTCGAGCCTGCTCTTCTTTTTGGAAGGTGTACTTTTCATAGACCTCTTGATCGAGATTCGCCTTGGACAATGCAGCTTCGGCTCGGATCATCGCAATCTCATCTTGCTCAAGATCATTTTGGCTGATGAAGTCACGCTCACGAAGTTTCAGTGACTTCTCATACTTATCACGAAGTCGATTGAAGTCCTTTGTCGCGGTCCGGACAGCGAGTTTCAAGGCGTTGCGTTGCGAGACAACTTCGCCTTCACGCCAAGCCAAGAGCGCAAGGCGGGCTTGGTCAACTGAGACAGCCGCAGCTGACATGCTGGACTCGCGGCTCTTTCGAGTAATTTCTAAGGCAGCTTCGTCGGCCTCGACGGCAGCTTCCGCCTTGACGAGCGTCTCTTTAGCATCGGTAATGCGTTCACGCACCGACTCATCGTCAAGCCGAAGCAAAATATCACCCGCATTTACTGCGCTGCCTTCGGCGACTATTTCAGCGATCGCTGCATTGCCATCGAGTGTGTTGCGGATTTCAACCTGATTCTGTGCGACGAGATTTCCTGACGCAGGAACCGTGATTTCAAAGCTGCCTTGCTCCACTTGAAACAGGTCAGCCGAGCTAATCGCGTCGTTGCCAGTGTCCACACTGGACACAATCCAGGCGGCTACAGCAACGGCGAGGGCCGCAAGGCTGGTGCCAACGAGAATTCCCGTGGTGATGCCGCCATGTCGCATGTGTGATCTCATCTGGCCCATTCTAGAGCCCAACGTGGTGTGTCGAGGGGGCAATGCTCGACACCCCCCAAACTCATTCAAACGGTGACATTGGTGCTTCAAAAAGGCCCACAGAACCTGAAGATCCAGTGGCCTCTTTTTCGTCAACGACTCAGGCGTGAATGCCAGCGAGGCCATTGATGTTGAGGGGTCCGTCTTGAGTTAGGCCTTTGCCCGAGGCCCGCCGGAACACGGGGCCAATTCAGGGCGTGGCGTCTGCTGGGCTTCAATGCGCTCGAGCCTAGGGCATCGACGCTAGACGCCCCTATGCCCCATCCAACTCAAAGCTCAGCGAGGCGGTCTGTTGAATTTCCATGCCCGGAATGGGGTCGATGCTGCCATCAGGCGACACTCGCAATTGCCCCGTATCAAGCAAGTACTTCAAAATCGACTGCTGTACGGTTCGAAACGCTCTAGCTCGACCATTTCGGGCACTCTGCAGCGATTGAATTGCCTGCGTCTGATCGATCACTGTGTACGAGTCAGGATCGGCATCGATTGATTCAATGTTGACTTCTGCGATGGCCACATTTTTACGCTGAATGTCATACGACAACAATGATGCATCGATTGTGCGAACAGCATTGCGCACGTTGACGGCAATATCATCGCGGTCCTCGCTGTACTCACGACGTGCTCGCTCAAGTGCAACTTGCGCTTGTCGAACAGCTAATCGCTCGATGGTTCGATTCAATGGAAGGCCAAGTGTGAGCGATACCTCTGACTCCATATCCTCAACTGAAGGGATGGAGAATGAGTAGTAGTACTCATCAGGGGATCCGAATCGCAACGAGCCTGCCAGGCTTAAGTCGGGCAGTAGTTGGTTGAGTGCATTGCGAACGCTTCGTCGCTCGTCGATGAGTTGATCACGCTTTGTCTGAAGGTCTAGTCGGTGGCCCAATGCGACTTGTACAGCATGTTCAAGATTGACATTGGGCGGCGAAATGGCAAACGATGCGCGCTCAATCAAAACAGGCAATTGCACGGGGTAGTTAATCAATATCTTAAATCGATCAACCGCCAGTCGATACGCTTCTTGTTGCCCCGCCACAGTTGAACGCTGCTGCAAAGCCTGATTTTCTGACTCTGCGGCATCGTACAAACGTGCACGGCCAGCTTCATACAGGGCCCGTTGTCGCTCAGCCATTCGCTCAAGCAACGTCACTGTATCCAACGCGTTTTCGAGTTCCTGTTGTTGGACTTGCAGTGCGAGGTATGACTGTACGACAGTGACGTAGAAGCTCCGCCGGAATTCCTCAAATGCCCGCGATGCATAGATCAAGTTACGTTCTGCTTGAATAATGTCCTCTCGCGCAATTGCACCTGCGTCTCGAAGAAACGGAATTGAAGCAGACAGCGTAAATTGCCCAATTGCGTTGTTTTCAGTTGCATCGGGTGTTGCCGATCCAGCGCCGTGCACCAAATGCGAAAATGTCGCGAGGTAAGACGCCGCTACTTGGCCGCCCCATGGCAGTCGCTGTGTAATACTGAGATCATTGATGATGGCGGATGATGAGCTTGCAAAGGCATCATCACTTTCGTATTTCTGGTACTGGGCTGAGACCTCATTGGCGATCTGTGGTGTCCACAGATGTTGTTCGATCAGAAGGTCCAAACACGCCAGCACGAAGTTCTCTTCAGCGTAGATGTAGTCAAAGGCGTGGCCCACAGCCCATGTCAGCGCTGCGTCTAGTGTGAGCATGTCTTGAGCATCAATGGAGTCCACCGCTTCAAGCCGATCGATAATTGAGTCAGCTTCGGTCGATACCAGGGATGACCAAGTCATCTCACTTGCCGAGGGATTGAATGTTTCTGGCCGTTGGACATTCAGAGCCGCTCGATCGTCCACCGTATTGGCAGGCCACGCACCAGTATCGGGCAGGGTGGCCCCGCCGCCGACGTTTGTGGTGCCTTGGGCGAGCAGTGCATCGACACGGGAGTCAATGGTTGAAAAAGGATCACTGCAGGCGCCCACAAATAGGGTTGCGGGGACCGCAATCCCCCAAAAGGCGCACACTGTTGATCTAAAGGCCATGGAACTTACGATTCTACGGGGTCCACCCCTAAAAGCCCCCCTTCGCTCTGGTACTTGTATCTGTATGAGTACCAAGGACACATCCCGCCAAGGTCAACGTGAGCATGGAGGCCCCTCAGGGGCCATTGCCGCCGCCCGGCGAGCCCGTGCTGCCACGCAGCAAGGCGAGATTACATTGTTGGGAGACGCCGCCCCTTTGCATGTGCCAAGCGAGCTGTTCTGCGCTCCCACATACACCCTGAACGATCCCGACACACAGCTCTATCTGGGCGACTGCCGGGACATTCTCGCGGCGCTCCCTGAACGCGGTAGCGTTGATCTGGTGTTCGCGGACCCACCATTTAACTGGGACGTGCCGTATGCGGGTGATTGGAATGATGGAATGGAACGCGCCGCCTACGAGCGGTTCACATTCGAATGGCTTGATGCATGCATCGATTGTCTGTCGCCAACAGGCAGCCTCTGGGTGAACATCCCCGATGACTCCGCCGCTGAAATTGTGCTGCACTTGAAACGTCGTGGCTTGGCAATGGTCAACTGGTGTGTTTGGCACTTTCGGTTTGGTCAATGTCGAAACAGTTCATTCATCATGAGCAAGGTGCACGCGCTGTACTTTTGCAAAGATCCAGATAACCGGATTTGGAACCCTGAAGCAATATTGGAACCAAGCGACCGCGCTGCTATTTACAATGACGCGCGAACCATGGAAAAGGACACACAAAAAGGTATGCGTGTACCTATGGATGTGTGGTACGGCCAGTATTGGGGACGCATTCAAGGCAACAACAAGGAACGCCGGCCTGGTCATGAAAACCAGATTCCAGAGGTCTATCTTGAACGCGTGATTACCGCGTGTTCAAATGAAGGCGACCTCGTACTTGATCCATTTTGTGGCTCGGGGACGACATCGACTGTTGCTCGAGCTCACGGTCGTCGAAGTATCACGGTGGATCAAAGTGAGTCCATTGCCGCAAGTGCTTGGGAACGCATTTCATCTATCGGGATGCTTCGAAAGGGCGCTTCTTCTGGAAAAAGCTCAGCGATTTTTGGCTCACGCGGGAAGAAGTGACGAGCGTGATTCTCCCACCGGCGCCACGTGAGGCCAACGCAGCAGCTGATCTGCTGCATCAAGCTGCAGAGGCATTGCTGTCAGCCCAAGGCCGCCAAGGGTGCACTGTGCGGACTCCTGAGGGAAGCACAATCACCGTCTCTGGTGATCTGCACGATAATCTCCCTAACCTTGCACGCATTGCAGCAGCTGCTGAACTGCACGACACGTCAAACCACGTTGTCGTACAAGAGTTGATTCACGGCCCCATCCTGCATCATGGCTGTGACTTGAGCCACCGCATGTTGCTTCGTGTAGCGGCGCTAGTCTTGGCGCATCCAGGGCAGGTACATCCATTGCTTGGAAACCACGAACTTGCGCAGTTGCTTCGGCGAGGTGTGAGCAAGGGTGGCGGGAACTCAGTGGAGCAGTTTGAAGCGGGGCTCGACTTGGCATTTGCAGACGACGCCGATCTTGTCAGCGGGGCGCTTGATGCATTTATTACGGCCATGCCACTGGCACTGCGGACGGCCGATGGGGTCTGTTGCGCGCACTCAATGCCCGAGCCGGTGCATATGAGTCGATTTGATACAAGTGTCTTCGATCGTTTGTTGACAGATGAAGATCGCGAAGGCCCATTCGGGTCGGCATATCTTTTGACGTGGGGGCGGCGCTACGATGACGAATCACTTGGCGCGCTGGCTCAAGCGTGGGATGTGGATGGGTTTTTGCTTGGTCATGTGCATGCGGAGATGGGGGCTGAGTGCCGTGGTGAACGCGCGATTATTCTCAACTCTGAACATGAACGAGGCACACTGTTGAAACTTCGGCCAGGCCAGCGATTCGACGGGCCGCTATTGCAGGGATCTGCCATCGCATTGCAAATGCTGGCCGTGCCTGAAGGTGCGTTGGGATGACTTGGCAACTTGCCATTGAGACATCACAGGCCAGTGGTGGCCTTGCTGTTCGCGATGCCTCGGGCACCGTGCATGTGGCAACGCTGACAAGCCGAAGTGGCGTAGATGACCAACTCATGCCTGAACTCGACCGACTCACTCGCGAGGCCAACTGCCAACCTTCTGATTTGGGCTTGGTTGGCGTGTCTATTGGTCCAGGGGGGTTCACGGGGCTCCGAATTGCCATTTCCACCGCCAAGATGCTGGCCGAAACGACGCAATGCACGTTGGTGGCGGTGCCATCAGCCATGGTGTGCGTGCATGCTGCTGGGCTCGGAACAGGCCCAATTGGGGTCGCCTTGGCATCGAAACGAGACACAACTTGGCTATCGATCATCGAGAATCACACAATTTCATGGGCGGGGCTTGTCGATGCCACCACCGCCAAGGAACCACTGGCATCTTGCAAGGTGCTGCTGGCTGATGAACACCTTCCAGGTCCAATAACTGCACTTGCATCGACAATGGGGATCACCATTGAGCGGCCCTCCTTCCCTCCAGAGGCCACTTTGGCCCAATCACAGGCCATGCATAGCCGTGGATTGAACGAATGTTCGACCATGCTTAAACCGCTGTATCCCCGTGTCCCAGAAGCAGTCACGCGCTTTGAGGCACTCGGAAAATCCCGACCAATCTGAACAACCTGTCGCATAAGCGACATCTCTACTGAAACGCGCCCCCTGTCGCGTCGATTGTTCCTCATACCGGCCTACGTGAGAAACACCCGCCGGCCCTGGAGAAGCGATCTATGACCCCGCACGAATACACCACGAAGGCCTCTGCAACGGCAGCGAGCATTCTGATCATTGGCGAGCAGGACGATGTCCGCACAGAACTTGCCAGCGCACTGACAGGCCTTGGTCATATGTGTGTGACGACTCATGCTATTCATGCAGCCCGTGACGCAATGGCTGGCGATGCAGCGTGTGACTTGTTGCTCATAGCCGCCTCGACTGGCCGTACGGGCCTAGACATTATTCAAGAAGCACAGACGTCTGATCCATGTATCAGGGCACTTGTATACGGATCTAGTTCGAGTCCTGCTGAAGTTGTTGAAGCCATTCGATCAGGTGCAAGCGACTTCATCGTGCTTCCGCGCGACCTCGACCGCATTACCGAACGCGTCAGTCAAGTGCTTAGCCGTGTGCAGGCACATCGAGAACGCGAACGCCGGATGGCTGATCTTGCCGAAGCGTGCACAGAACTTCAAGCGACACGCGATGAAATGTCGGATCAAGTCGACACGCTCTGTGGCGATTTGGCCTCGGCATATCGAACCATGCGGGAACAAATTTCTGATGTTGCACTCGCAAGTGAATACCGGGCTCTTCTTGGTCAAGAGCTCGACCTTGAAGTCATGCTCCGAACGGCGCTCGAAGCGATGATGCAGCGCATTGGCCCGGTCAACGCCGCCGTCTACTTGCAAGAAGTACCAGGTTCATGGGGTATTGGCGCATATGTGAACTATCAGTGGCAGGATCAAGACATCATGCCCATGCTCAAGCGATTGGGCGAAGTGGTGGGTCCTGGTATGAAGAATGAACAAGGATTGGTCCGATTCGACGACACCACTGAATTCGCCGCGAGCGAAGGTGATGAGATGTCGCTGCTTCAGAGTTCTGAGATTGCAGCATTTGCCTGTCATCGGGGCGATGAGTGCCTCGCTGTCTTCACACTCTTCCGAGAGTCGGAAGTTGGGTTTGAAGATGAGCATGCTGCTGCACTGGATGTCATGCGGACCATTGTGGCCGAGCAGATGTCGCGCATACTTCGTGTCCATCGTCGCAATGCCATGGAGTGGCCCGATGAACCCACAGGCGACAGCTACGGCAAAGCTGCTTGATCACAGCCAAAGCAAAGATGACCGCCGGATGTTCTCTATCGACGACGCCGGCGGTCGTCGCGTTGCCCTTCGGGCACTCGACCAACCAATCGCACCGTGTTACCGCCGAGCAGGCCTTGCAATTGCCCAATGAGTTCATTGTGCGGCACGATGCGCATGTTGCTTCGCCACATGACAGATTTACCAGCATTACTGCCATGCAGGTAGACCTCGGCTGCTCGCGCTCCGTCACCAACACGAGCACTGCCTGATTGTCGGAGCAACCCTGCAGCCATGTCTAAGCGGTTTCGAATGTCTTGTTCTTGGCCAGCGTCGATTTGACCAATGTTCAGCTCGATGCGTTCTGTCAGGAATCGTGGCGCATCTGCAGGCGCGATGAGACGATCGACCACCAGTTGTAGGTCACCGTTTCGCTCGCCTGTTTCAGCCACAACAAAGACCACCTGATCGATGGTTGCTAACTCGCCGCAGGCGCGGAAGGCGTCTGGAAACAAAACTGCTTCGATTGATCCAATTCGATCCTGCAGTGTGAGAATGGCCATGCGCTGGCCAGCATTTCGGCCCTTTGTCGGGGTCACAATTCGACATCCAGAAACCGTTGCGCCAATGACAACACGCGAACCGTTTCGTCGATCTCCCAACTCAGCAATCGAGCTGGTGACATATA
Source organism: Phycisphaerales bacterium (assembly GCA_014238965.1). Classification (GTDB taxonomy): domain Bacteria; phylum Planctomycetota; class Phycisphaerae; order Phycisphaerales; family SM1A02; genus JABAAC01. The sequence goes on from JABAAC010000069.1 coordinate 19,510, forward strand.
CATTCAGCAACGCGTCGTATTCATCGAGTGGGTGCCCGGAGATGTGAAAGCCAAGATGCTCACGTTCTGCCGCGAGCAGTTGTCGTTTGCTCCACACCTTGGCATGCTCAAGTGGCGGATCATCCATCGTGACACTTGTGTCATCATCCGACTCGTCTCCACCAAACAATGCACCTTGCCCGGAAGCAATATCTTTGGCGCGCTCAGAGCCCGCCTTCATGGCCTTTTCAATAGTGCCAAACATGCTTGCTCGGTTCTCCGCGCCATGTAGAGAATCAAGCGCACCAGCGGAGATCAACGATTCGAGCGTCGCCTTGTTTGCTGCACGGCCAGACACGCGTTCACACAGGTCCCACAGCGACTTGAATGGCCCGCTGCGGTTTCGTTCCGCGGCAATCGCCTCAACTGCGGCAGTGCCGACGCCCTTGATTGCGCCAAGGCCAAAGCGAATGGACCCGCTTAAGGAAGTACGGACTTCGTCTGGCTCATACACAACCGTAAATGACACATCGCTCTGGTTGATATCCGGGGCACTGACAAGCACGCCGCGGTGTTCATGTGCGACAGTGTCATCCGCAAAGCGAACGGTGCGGCACTCATCAAGATACGGTGCCCAATCTTCGGTTTTCTTCGCTGCCGACTCATACGTGAGCACCGAAGCCATGTACTGCACAGGGAAAAACGTCTTTAACCAAGCAGTTTGATAGGCGATGATGGCGTAGCCAGTGGAGTGCGACTTGTTAAATCCATATCCAGCGAAGCGCAGTATGAGATCAAACAGTTGCTCGGCTTCGTGCTGGGTCATGCCCTTTGCTGCGGCGCCTTCAACAAATTTAGGACGGGCAGAGTTGATGACCTTCTCTTTCTTCTTTGAGATAGCCTTGATCAGCGTGTAGGCCTCTCGAAGTGGCACATCGCCAAGCCCATGCACGATTTGCATGACTTGCTCTTGATAGACCATGATTCCATAGGTTTCACTTGTGAAACCATCAACCACGTCATGCACATTGGGTACTTTGCTTTGCCCATGCTTTCGACCGCAGTAGTCAGGGATGAGATCCATAGGACCAGGTCGATACAACGCGTTTGCGGCGATCAGATCCTCAAGCCGATCAGGTTTCATCTCACGCAGCAACTGCCGCATGCCACCGGATTCAAATTGGAATACGCCGGATGTCTCACCTCGCTGGAAGAGCGAAAACACCTGTTTGTTGTCATAGGGGATGCGATCGAGATCCAGTGGGTGCGGGCCACCATCGCCTAGTTGACGACCCACAGCAGCGTGCACAGCTTCATCATCCAACGTCTCGTAAATGAGCTTTTTGGCGAGTTCAAGTGTGGAGAGCGTGCGAAGCCCAAGGAAATCCATCTTGAGTAGGCCAACCTTTTCACAGGTTGGTCCATCCCATTGTGTAACGGCTTCATCATTGCCTGATACACGGCATAAAGGCACAATCGTGTCCAGCGGCTGTGTGGCAATAACCACTCCAGCGGCATGCACCCCAGCATGTCTCGCATGGTGTTCTAGCTTCTGTGCCTCATCGATGACACGGCGTGCTTGCGGGTTATTGTCGTATTCATTCTTGAAGTCCTGCCCAGACTCCAGCGCCGCATCAATGGTGATGTTGAGTTCGACCGGAACAAGGTTCGCAATACGCTGTCCTTCAATCGGAAGTAACCCGAATACTCGCGCAACATCCTTGATCGCGGCACGTGCTTTGAGGCGTCCGAATGTAATGATTTGCGCGACGTGCCCGTACTTCTCACGCACGTACCGAATGACCTCGCTACGACCGTTCTGGCAAATATCGATGTCGATATCTGGATACTCAGAACGGTCAGGATCAGTGAATCGCTCAAACAGTAGGCCGTACTGCACCGGGCAGGCATTGGAAAGCCCAAGCACATAACCGACCATCGTGCCCACGCCACTACCTCTTGCATTGGCAGGGATGCCACGCTGGCGTGCCCAATCAACGAAGTCCCACACGATTAAGAAGTAGGCGCTGATGTGCTTGTCGGCCAAGATTCGAAGCTCTCGCTCCAGTCGCTCTCGAATGGCGTCCGTCACTCCCTCATTGCCGTAGCGCCAGATTAAACCGCCTTCGCACAGTTGGCGAAGTACGGTGTCGCATGCTTGTTCCAACGCTCCCACATCGAGGTGGGTGTCGCGTTGTGCATCGAACGGCATCAATTCAAATTGTCGACACCAGGCCTTGTACCACTCGGTTCGATCAGCAACACCATCCCAAGAAGGGGCTTCATCAGGGCCCTTGGCATTGACCACGGGCGCGTGACTGGCGCTGAAATCAAGATCAACAGTACACCGCTCACCGATGCGTGCGGCATTCTCGATGGCCTCTGGGTACTCCGTGAAGAGCCGGCTCATTTGGTCCGGTGACTTCACATACAGCTCGGTTGAGTACTTCAGCCGGGCGTCATCGTCTTTCGTGCGGCCCATTGAAATGCAGCACAAGGTGTCGTGAGCATCGTGGTCGTCGGCGCCTAGAAAGTGCGCGTCATTGTCCCCAACGAGCGGCAGGTCAAGTTCCTTTGCCAGCCGAGCTAGATGCGGATTGATGGCCTGTTGCATTTGCACGTCATGCATCTGCAACTCGACAAAGAAACACGGTTCACCATCAGCATTGGGACCGAATGTGTCGGCATGCCATCGCGCCTCATCGCAGGCCGCCTGGAAGTGCACTTCATCACCGGTTTCTTCGTACTTGACCAGATGCCAAGCCAACGATGAGCCAAGGTGACCGTTGATCGCAATGATGCCTTCAGACCATTGCGAAAGGGTCGACTTGTCCATGCGGGGCTTGTGATAGAAGCCATTTAGGAATGAATCGCTGGACAACCGCAATAGGTTTTGCCAGCCAATATTGTTCTCAGCAAGCAACACAAGGTGAAAGCCACCAGAAGGCCCATCAGCAATCTTGGCACGAAGAGATCGTTCTCTCGGGGCGACATAGGCCTCGATGCCGAGAATGGGTTTGATACCTGCGGCCTTTGCAGCCGTGTGAAACTCTACGGCGGCATGAAGGTTGCCGTGGTCTGTGACCGCAACAGCACTCATACCCAAATCCTTGACTCGCTCTACGAGTTTCGTGATGGTGTTGCCACCATCTAGCAGCGAGTATTCGGTGTGCAGGTGGAGGTGTGTAAAGCCGTTGACTGTATCGGGCATGGTGATGGATCGATCGTACCGCCGCCCGAGCACCTCCGCCCCCCCCAAGCACGTCCACCTACGGTTTGATTCGTACGTTTCGGCGGCCTTCGTCATCTTCTCCAGGGCGAGGGGGTGGGCCAGCGGGGCGTGATCCCCCTAGGGCATCTAGAAGCCTTGTCCAGGCCGAGAGCACTAGATAGACAACAAGAGCGAGTAGGCCAGCACAAATGATGAGCGCCAGCACAGGCACCGCGATCACCGCAAGAAACACGAACCCCGCAACCCGTGCTGCCATGCTCGGGCGACGATTCATGGCCTGCATGAACTGTGCAGCCCCAGCCATGCCAGGAACAGAGAACGGAGATCGTGGCTGCTGACTCATGGCGCCAAGTGTAGTTCCTCTACGAGGTCTCTCGATCGATCATTGCAAGCAAACTGCCACGCAGATCCGCAGTCATGGCACCGACGCTTTCATCGCCTACAGCCCGTTGTTGTAGTTGCACTTCCTCACCATCGTCGCTGTCGTCTTGCCGAACCCGCAGCAGCAGGCTGGTCACGGGTAATACGTGCCATGATGCGTTTGTGAGAAACACTTCCTCGGCTGACAACAGGTCTTCCATGGACGGCATGCGTCGTTCCACCGTGATGCCAGCTGCCTTGGCGACCTCCATGACGGCCCCACGAGTGATCCCCGGAAGGACTGGAGGCACTTCTTCGCCGCGAGTTTGCTCGCCGCGTGCTGGGGGCGTCACAAGCACGCCGTCGTGCACGATGAACAAGTTGCTGACTGATCCGGACACAATTCGGGCTGAAGGGTCTGCCCACAGCGCTTCACCTGCGCCCACCGATGCGGCTTGTTGTAAGGCGTGGATTCGTTCCCAGTAATTGATTGTTTTGTGTCCAGAAAACGGTGACCACGGATTGACGCGACCAGGCGCCATGATGGCACTGACACCTTGTGAAAAGAACGCTTCTGGGTAGGGTGTTGGCGGCTGGGGAACCACAAGAATCGTCGGATCATTCGCACCACCCGATCCTCCAGCGCGGAGCGTGTTGAGATCACCACCGGTCACAGTCAATCTGATGCGTGCCTCGGAAAGGCCGCTGTGTTCAAGAGATCGCTCCACTGCTTCAGACAGGGGTTCGATCTGCAGCCGTTCAGTCAGGGCTAGTTGCTGCGCAGAATCGACAAGCCGTTGTATGTGCTGCTGAAGGCGAAAGACACGTCCGTTGCGCGCCGCCATCGTTTCGAAAATACCCACCGCATGCTGCACGGCTGCGTCGAATACGCCAACTGCGGCTGCGGTGTCATCGGTGAAAGCGCCATTGAGCCAAACTTGCATAGGTCGCAATTGTACTCAGTGGTCTATTCCCCGCGGGCGACGGAGCGAATAACCCCAATGTCGAGGTCATTGGTCGGCTGAACAAGCAGTACGATCGATGCTCGTCCAGCGGAAATTTCCACCGGCACTTCGTTGTCGGCCTCGATCAGGTCCGAGCGAACCCTAATCTCGGGCGTGGACGTGACCTGAGCTATATCAGCAATGCCCGCGATAAAGATCGATTCCATGGCCGGGTCGGCCCATCGAAGCCGCATGGGAGTCTGTGGGGTGGCTATGTGTTGTAGATGCCCCTGTACGAGTGCGGTGGTGGCGTCAAACAAGGCTACATCCTGCTGATCAGTGGCCAATTTGCCCCACCACCATGTCACACCCGCGACCAACAGAATGACCACCGGCATGATGAACATGCGTCGACGACGGCCTGCTCGGTCGGCGGCGTCGCGGGCCAATTCTGGCGCATCGGTTCTCGAATGATGGGTTTCTGGATGACTGGTCATCATGGCGCAGCGACAGTTGTGATTGCATCTGAGAAAAGCACCCACGCTGTTTCACTGGCGAAGGGCTTGTTGGCGGCCATGTCGAGTGTCTGGGTGAATGGATATGGCACACCGGGCCGAGCATTGTTGACGACAATGGTCTCCGCCCCGACCTGATTGCCATGCTCATCAAAGAACGCAAGGGCAATGCCTATGTTCCGGGTCTCTTTGTTGGCATTGAGCAGGCTTCCAGAGATAGTCATGCTTGACCAGTCAAGTTCCTTTTGAACTTCCGTCACGCGAGTTCGCCCAAAGGGCGACGGCCGGAACGAGACTGTTTCACCCGGGCTGTTGACGACCTGGTAGTGGTAAGCCGCCCGCGAGCGCCAGACATCCTGCCCGATATGACCAAAATTCATCGTTTGCAGTGTCTGTTGTAGCCCCTTGCCGGGGGCGCCAAGTTGCTCCTTGGCGTCTTTGCGCGCTTTGGCCGCTTGTTGTTTGTGTTGCCGCTCGAGTTGACGTCGTGCTTGTCGTTCCAGTGCGGCTCGTTGTTGGGCATCATGCTGCGCTTGGGCTCGAACTTGTTGGTATTGCGAAAAGTCGGTGCCATATCGATCATGATCAAGCACAAACGACTGCATCTCTGCAAGTTGGGCCATCGTCTTGGCCATCTGTACTTCAAGATCAGCAATACGATGGCGAAGGCTTCGCACCTGGACTTCACGATCGAGGAGTGCTGGATACAGCATATTTCGTGTGGTGGCTGGTGTCAGTCCGGCTTCCTCAAGCATGTGCTGAGCGATGGCGTACCGATCTCGGTCAGTCTGCGATGGCGCAGCAGGTTGAGTTTCGGCAGTGTCCTGGACTGGCCGATCCGGTGGTGCGGGATCCTTCAGTTGAACCGCGCCTGCGAGCAGAAGTATGTCGAGCATGACCAAACTCCGATGAAGGCCCCACTGCCTGAGATTCCATGAGCCTACAGGTTCAAGGCGATTCGTCGAGCGTGTTCCGAGATTCCACTGCGAGATTGCCACGGACTTCTTTGCGAAGACCATTTGCACGCTTTAAGAGGGCGGCATGAGAGTCGTCACGTGGCTCCATGTCGATGTGCCACTGCAGCGTGTGGTGCGCATCGATCGGGAGAATCTCGACCATGAGGTCAAGACCTGGCATGTCCGTCACTGGAATAGGGGCTCGTTTCGCATCGATGATCGGTTCCCAGCCCTTCTTCTTGATCATCAAGTCGTACGTTCCGTAGTGCATAAAGTCGACCGTGACTGGTGTGCGACCAACTTCACGGCCGTTCAACCACACAAGTGCCCCTTCAGGGCTTGTGGTGATTTCGATGGTGCGGCGGACACACCCGGTGAACATCAGCGTCAGCGACGCCAAGCCCACGAGCAACATTCGGGTATCTGCGAATCCTTGCCTTGTTGGCATTTTCTTTTGCGGCTTAATCAAATTCATCACCTTTGAAGGTACTCGCAAGGTAGGCATCTCGCACTTCTGGATCGTTGATAATCGTTTTAGGTTCACCATCCTTGAGGTTCTTACCGTGGTGAATGATGTACGCCCTGTCGCAGATTCGAAGGGTCTGTTGGACATTGTGGTCGGTTACAAGCACTGAGATGCCCGAATCCACGAGTGTGCGAACTTGTTGCTGCAGTTCCTCCACGGTGTGTGGATCGACAGCAGCAAAGGGCTCATCGAGTAGTAGCAGTGCTGGCTCGGTAATCATCGCTCGGGCAATTTCCAGACGGCGGCGTTCACCGCCGCTGCATGTGCGTGCCATTTCAGTAGCTTTGTGCTCTAGGCCAAACTGAGCAAGCAGCGAATCGCACTTGCTCTGTTGCGTCGCACGGTCGATGGGGCGCGTCTCGAGGATCGCCATAAGGTTGTCTCGAACACTCAATCGTCCAAAGACACTTGGCTCTTGGCTCAGGTAGCCCATGCCTCGCCGTGCGTGACGATACATGGGTTCAAAGGTGACATCGTTGCCATCGAAGGTGACTGACCCCTCCTCGGGCGTAATCATGCCGATAGCCATGCGAAACGAGGTGGTCTTGCCCGCGCCATTTCGTCCAAGTAGGCCGACAATCTCACCAGCACCCACGTCAAAACACACATCGTCAACGACACGACGACCGTTGTAAGACTTGACCAGGTTGCGTACTTCCAGCAGCGCCATGAGCGATCAATCGACTGTTTTGTCGCCCCCACGAGCGTCAGGTAGCACCTTCGCTGTGTCTGGCGTGTCGTTGTTTGCAGAAGCTGGTGTTTCAGCTTTGACACGCTTGGCCTCAAGAGTCCATTGTTCGGGATAGCGATCGCTTGCCAATGCACCGATGATGCGGTGTAGTCCTTTGTAGACATAGTCATCCAGCACTGCTCGTGTGCCATCGACATGGACCACCGACGCCTTGGATTTTCGCATCCACAGACTCATATCGATGTCAGCAATGTCGTCCTTCGCCCACGTGCCACCGGGCACGTGCAATGTGCCGTCTTTGTCCAGCACATATGTACGCCTCTTGGCTGCCAAGGCTGACCATGCGTACCACGGTACGAATGGCAAGCAGAGGATGAACATCCATTGCATTGGCCGGTCAAATTTTGACGGCGGCTGTACATCGCCCCAGATACTCAACGCGCTGTTTGCAGCGACCCCCATCAACTTCAGTTCTGGAACAGGCTCGCCTCCTAGGGCAACGGGGCTCATTGCAACGACAGTCATGCCACCAACGGCCCCGAGCCAATTAGCAGTAACTTTCTCTGCTGGCGTGCTCGGCGCACCAGCTGCGTTCAAGTTTTTCACGAGCAGTCGTCGGAGTTCGCTCAGCGACAGAGAATTGCCAGTGCCATCTTTGGAAACCGCTTGCAGTCCATTGACCTCATCAGCCAAACCTGGCATGGGTTCGATTCGAAGGTCTGCAATGATGGCGTTAGCAAGCGATGTCAGAGCTTCATCGCTCACGTGGTCTGTTGTGTCATGTGGACCAGACGCTGCCAGCAATGGCTCGGCAATGCGGTTGAATTGTCTGGCAACTTCAGCGCGGTGGTACTGAAGTTCCTGAGTAGGGATTGCTACTAGATAGTCGTAGATCCCCCATACACCAAGCACCAAGCACATCACTGCGATGATCGCCGAGCGGAGGAGGAATCCAGAGCCCACCTTCACAGTTAGTGGCCAAGGCGTAGATTCTTGCATAGGTGTCATGCTACGCCGCGCGATCAGTTTTCGTCGGAATTCTGGGCAGCTTCCAAGCAGACCTGTATAAGTCGCTCATGTGGTGCGTCGCATTCGGGAACCGCGTCAATAAGGCACAGAAGCCGGTCGATTCGCCTAGATATCTCAAGATCGGGCTGATCCATGGCAATGGCCTCTCTTGCGAGTGCGTCGATAGCCGATCGGAACCAGCTTGCGCTGGGCTTAGACTCGCTCTTTGGTGGGTCAATGCGGACTCGTACGGTTGCACCAGGGGCGATTGCGGCAATTGGAATCTCACCCAACCGAGTCGTTGGTTCCCGGCAGAGCACCACTGCAGGCACCTTTTGGGAGATCGCTTCCAATCGAATCCGCCGTGCGTCCGCAGCAACCATTGGTGGCTGGATAAGTGCTCGGCCTCGTTCAGGGGCAATTCCTTCACCGAGATCCTCATCGACCAATTGAATGGCACTACGGCTTGCCAGCGCAGCTTTTCGGCGACCACGACGAGCACTGTGCATATGCTCAATCACTTCAGCCATGCCAGCCCAATCTTGTCGTGATCGAAGCATGCCTAACGCTTTGAGTAGCAGTCGCTCAGCATCGAACCAGTCACCATCACCCAACGCGTCACTGCCGCGCTGAATCAGGTCCTGAATAGCTTTTGGACGTTGTTTGGAGCGGGCCATGGTGGATCGACTCGTGCGCTCAGGCCGCACAGATCTCCCGCAATTCCGAGGCAATGGCTTCGTTACCAAAGCTCATTCGTAGGCCTACGCTAGGAACAAGTTCAAGCATGACGGGCACACCGACAGTGATCAGAATCAATCCCTGATCAGAACTGTCCGAGTCGCGAAGCAGTGCTTTGAACAATTCTTCAAGCAAGTGCAAGTCGCCGGAATTCGCGAGCAGTGGATCACGACTATTGAGTTCCACAGAAGCGGCGGCGTCGATGCGTTGCCACTCTTCATTTTCAGCGAGAGAAAAAGCAACAATGTCGAAAATGCTACGCCATTTGCCAACGGGCACCAACACCATCTGGTTGTGGTGCAATTTATTCAGCAGGTGCTCCACGATCGATGGCAATTGTTCTGCTGTGACGGACTGTTGTTCAGCTCCGTCAACTGCGTTGGGATCATTGCCAGTCATTGAGACGGACAAGTACTGCACGGACTCGCCACCCTGCATATGCAGAGTCACATGATCGTCGTCTGGTTGTTCCTGTCCGATACCGTAGTCGTGCAACAGGTCGCGGATTTCGTCCGCCTTGATGAAGTCCAAGTCAACGCTCCAAATTAGGTTCTTGGGAGATTCAACTGTATACGAACACAGAACGCAAGGTACAGAGATCCACTTGTGCGTATGATCGAACCCGAATTCTCGCCAATATTCCACCTGAAGGAGCCCCCGCGTGCGCACTGTGTTGTTTGTTTGTACCGGCAATACCTGCCGAAGCCCCATGGCCGAGGGACTGGCGGCTGCCTACGCCAAGGCGAACAAATTGGACGTGTTTGTGGCTTCTGCGGGAGTTGCCGCGGTGGATGGCATGCCAACCTCTCCCGAGACTGTTGAGGCCCTCCATCGACTGGGCATTGAATTCCAGGGGCACTCCATACCCTTGACAGCCGACATGATCGTCAAGGCTGATGCCGTCTATTGCATGACAGCATCGCACTTAGCTGCGGCACAGGCGGTGTTGGGGCGGCTCGAAGGCGACCATGCTGAGGCAAGTGATCGAATTCAATTGCTGCAATCATCGGGTGATGTTGGTGATCCAATTGGCAGCAGCCAGAAGGTCTATGACGCACTTGCCAAGCATCTCCAGCCCATCATCGAAGATCACATGAGACACGCGTAGGACTGGCGCCCCGGGTCCCTCTGAGCCTTAACACTTAACCGCCAGCGAGCCTTGCAGCAGTTTCCGTCATGAGCCGCGTACCGAATCCAGTTGGGCCGATGGCACAGGTCTTGGTTGGCGAGTCCGTTGTTGCTGGGCCGGCGAGGTCTACGTGGGCCCATGGAATATCTGCATCCACGAAGTAGCTCAAAAATGCCGCACCTTGAATTGGATGCGCCCATCGCTTTGGTGCACTGTTCCAGATGTCAGCATGACGCGATCGCATGAAGTCTCGATGCTCGCTCCATAGCGGCAATCGCCACAGCCGCTCGCCAGTTGAATCGCCCGCATCCTCCATAACAGTTCGAAATGTGTCATCGTCGCACCACAGTCCAGCGCACCACTGGCCAAGGGCAACAACCACTCCACCTGTCAATGTCGCGGCATCAATGATGTGCGTTGGTTTGAGTTTTTTGCAGGAGTATGCAAGTGCGTCGGCGAGCACAAGTCGACCTTCAGCATCAGTATTCGTCACCTCCACGGTGACGCCGTTATACATCGTGATAATGTCATCGGGCCTGTACGCGTTGCTTGAGACCATGTTTTCAGCACACGCAAGTACGCCTGTAACGTGTACTGGCACCTTCAACGCATCAAGCGCCTGCATCGCGCCAAGTACGGCTGCACCGCCACATAAGTCGTACTTCATGCCTTTCATGCCATTGGATATTTTCAGCGAGTAACCACCGGTGTCGTAGGTGATGGTCTTGCCCACGAGTACAAGGTGAACCCCGGCTTTGGCTCGAGAAGGCTTGTGCTCCATGACAATCATGCATGGCGGCGCGTCTGAGCCTTGACCTACGGCGGTGATTCCACCCATGCCTTGCTTTTTCATTTCGGCAGCGGACATGACACGGCAGGTGAGCTTCGATGTGCGAGCCAGTGCACGAGCCTGTTTAGCGATCCATGCAGGGTTGGCGATATTGGGCGGCGTGGCACCCACGCGCCGTCCTGCGTTGGCTGCCTCCCCAAGCAATACGCCCCGTCGAAGGCCGCCACGGGTGGCCGCGTCACCCGAGCCCATCGTCAAGGTGCCGCTTGCAGCATCGCCCCGAGCAGCACTGCCACGAAACGCTTCCATACGCCAATTCGCAAGGACCATGCCCTCAGCAAGGGCTTGGGCGGCAGCATCGGCATCGAGCACTTTGCTTGGAATCGTTTGCGCCACTTCAACAAGGGCTGCTTTGATATCGGCCTTGTGGAGCGCTTTGACGAGCGACCCGCCGATATCCCGAAGGGCATCGGTGGTGATTGTATTGACGTCCCCAAGGCCAATGAGGAGGGCACTTTCGTCGCCAAAGGCAATCTGGCCTCGTTTGCCCGTAAAGCCCGGGCGTACTAGAGCGCTCGATAGGCCACCGTCAACGGCTTTATCCAAGGCACCCATGCCTCGGGGTAGGCTGGTGGGCGATTCGCCAACGGCAGCGATGATGGTGGGTTGGCGGGGACTTCCAGTACGAATGCTTCGATACACGATCTGTGCTCCTTCGTGGGCCGGTAAGGATATACGCTTCACGCATGGCCGCTACAGATAGACGCCTGGATCGCTTGGTGGATGCCTGCCGAAACCGTGTTGCTGAGGGTCTTCGCACGTTGGAGGATCTGGCGAGGTTCGTGCTCAACGATACCGAGGCCTCCACCACACTGAAGCGGCTTCGCCACGGCTTGCGTGAGACGATTGCTTCAGGCTGGGACGAGCAGCGGCTGCTTGGGGCCCGGGATACCAGCGGCGATGTGGGCACAGCAATTGAAACGCCCTCGGAATCGCATCGACAAACACAAGCTGATATCGCTGGGGCAGCAGCGTCTCGGGTACGCGAAGGACTTCGTTCGCTCGAAGAAGCAGCCAAGACTATTGACGCAGACGTGGCTCGCCAATTGCAGATGATTCGGTACGAAACCTACGATGTTGCTGCGCGGCTTGGCACACGATTGCAATTGAGTGTTCCTCGTCAGTGGCGCGTGTGTCTGTTGCTCACCATCGATGCGTGCTCGCTGCCGTGGATGCAGGTGTTTGAGGCATCAATCGCCGGTGGTATCGACTGCGTGCAGATACGCGAGAAGCACATGGCCGATGCGACACTGGTGTCGCACGCCTGTGATGTCGTCAAACGAGCGCATGCCAAGGGCGTGAGCGTTGTGATTAACGATCGGCCTGACATTGCTCTTGCATCTGGCGCCGATGGCGTACACCTTGGTCAGGATGACATGTCCGTCGCGGCGGCCCGGCAAGTGCTTGGTCAAGGACCACTCATTGGCGTAAGTACGCACAGCGTGGATGAGGCGCAAGCGGCAATTGCTGCCGGCGCTGACTCCATTGGAATTGGCCCTGTCTTTGCCTCAGCTACTCGGCCGGAACTCATCGCTGCGGGCCCAATGTGTGTGACCCAAACGCTTACAGCTCTAGGTAATGTGCCGCACCTCGCCATTGGTGGCATCGATTCGACCAACATCGGGCAGGTTACCGTTGCTGGCGCACAAGGAGTGGCTGTTGGATCGGCTATGTGTAGTGCTGCTTCACCTAGTGACGTAGCAGCACTGTTGTGTTCAGCGATGCAGTGCACTTCCTCAACGGTCACGGCTCCATGATCGAAGATTTCTCGTGCATCGTGCTTGGATCGGGCACATCAGCAGGCGTACCGGCAATTGGGTGTGCGTGCGATGTGTGTAGGTCAAGTGATCCGCGGGATCATCGGCTTCGAACGGCAGCGGCGATTCGGTGGGTTGATCCAACGGGCCATTCACGTGTGTTGCTATTGGATGCGGGTCCAGATCTTCGCCAACAAGTGCTGCGAGCAGGCATTGAGCGGTGCGATGGTGTGCTCATCACACACAATCACGTCGATCATGTGTTCGGCCTCGACGAGGTGCGTAGGTTTAATGTCTTGCAACGCGAACGCATTGATGTGTGGGCCGAGCCTCGGGTGCAAGGCGATTTGCGACGAGTCTTTCAGCACATCTTTAGCTCAGAAACCAATGTAAACCCATCATTTGTCGCCAAGTTGGATTTGTGCGATGTGCAGCCCGGAGTGCATATTGACTGCCACGGGCTGCGGATTACACCAGTTCGGCTATTGCACGGAGCGCTGGAGATTGTTGGATTTCGGTTTGATACGGCTGATGGCGAGAACGTCGCTGGGCTGCCCATGGCCTGGTGCACCGACGTATCGGCTGTGCCCGCTGAAAGCATGAACCTGTTGGCAGATCTTGAGCATCTCGTGCTGGACATGCTTCGAATTCGGCCTCACGAGACGCATTTGCACCTGGAGGCGGCGATCGCTCTTGCACAGCGGCTGGGGGCCCGGCACACATGGTTCATTCACATGGGGCATGAGGTCCCCCATGCGGGTACCAATGAGCATCTTCCCGCGGGCATGTCTTTGGCCTGGGACGGCTTGATGCTGCCTTGTTCAGAAGAAAGCGATCCTCCTAGGGTGGAGCATTCAGCCCAAAGCGGCTAGAATTTCCGGCCTTATGGCGCAAATACGCGAAATCAAGAAACGCATCGGCGCCGTGGGCACCATCACTCGCATCACCAAGACGATGCAGATGATTGCCACGGCGAAGTTCACCGCAGCTGGTCAACGTGCCAGCGCGAGCAAACCGTATGCGGCGATGATTGACGAGATGGTCAGGCAGGTCGCGAGCAAGGCAGACGACTTCACGTCGGTGCTCATCGATGGCCCTGCAGAAAAGACGGGCAAGGAACTGTTGCTCGTCATTGCTTCAGACCGTGGTTTGTGTGGCGCGTACAACGCCAACACACTGCGATTGGCACTCAACACAACGCGACGGGGTGAAATAGACACCGGGGTTGAAGTGGCCGGCAAGAAGGGCATGGGTTTCTTCCGATTTCAAAAAATCGAAGTGTTGCAGCAACACATCATTGGTGACACGCCCGAGTATGAAGCTGTTGAGGCGATGGCTAATTCGTATCTCGAACGATTCCTTGCAGGGGAGTTTGATGCGATCAAGGTTTGTTCCATGCGGTACTACAGCCCATCAAAGCAGGCTGCCGAAGTGACGCAATTGCTTCCCTTGTCGATGCCTGACAAAGATGACGCCAGCAGCGATGAAATGGAACCGGTATACGATTTCTCGCCATCAGCAGCGGAATTGCTCGATGAGTTGTTGCCAACGACGGTGCGAACGCTGTTGTTCCAATTGTTCAACGAGGCGGCCGTTGCGGAGCACATCATGCGCATGATTGCGATGAAGGCCGCCACCGAGAACGCCAAGGACTTCAGTCGCACCTTGAAGCGCGATTACAACCGTGCTCGCCAAGGCAAGATTACGACCGAGCTCATGGAAGTGATCTCTGGCGCCGCTGCACTTGAATAAAGGGTGCTAGGCACCTTTTTCAGCAAGGGTGCTTGTGTGGTCCTTGAGTCGAGTCAAAATCTCAACCCACACAGGGTTCCCCGCGCGGTCTTCAGCCTCAGCCACGCAGTGCAACTGTGAGATGGTCGTACCGATGAGTTCATTGGCGATGCCTAGGCGGTTGGCTTGGTGCAGCACATTGGCCATTTCGATCAGCGTGTTTTGGAGATCCTGCTGCGAAGCGGTTTCTCGTGGGCTCTCAACCGCGCGAGTCGTCAAGAGGTCAACGCACTCGCGGTAATCCTCGACACCGGTGCTTGGATTGAGATCATTGTGTACACGAATCTGGCCTCGCAGGGCCAACATTATTGCCAGATCACGTGGACGGCGTACGTTTGTAGGCTCTATCGCCATGACAGCGCGTGCCAACTCGATGGCTTCATCGATGGCGACATTGGCATCTTGTGGAGCGGAATGGGCATTCACTTGCGCAAGCCCATGCAGGGCAACAGCCTTATCTCGCATGCGACGTGGCCTTCGCCCACCTTCGCCATCAATTTCAGTGAGGCGGGTCGCGTGTACAAGTGCAGCCGCATAGGCCTTACGCGCGCCTTGGGTGTCATTGAGTTCCATCAATACGTTGCCAAGGCTCTGCTGCGCCGACATCTGCACATCAATGCCTTTGGCTTCATCTTTTTGCTCATGAGCGCGGCCGGCGTCTAGTTGAACACGATAGGCCTCGGCGGCTTGCTGGAGCGCATCGTGCTGTGCGACAATTGAAGCAGCCTCCCTAGCTCTTGCCCAGGTCACCTCGGCCTGTGTCTTAAGCAGGCTGAGTTTGGTATTGCGCGCAGCACCGGCGAGATTTGCGTCATCGATCTTGTCGACTTCGATGGCATTCAGATGTTCGTCGGCGGTCGTCAATGCAGCAGCAGCTGCGTCAAGGCTGCCTGAACCCACGCCGGACATACTGAGGTGTGATCGCGCGATGCGCAGAAGCACCTGGCCCAGCAATGTATGCCGCCGTGCATCATCAACGTCGCCGCTGGCTATGACGTCGAGGTTCTTGCCGGCAAGGTCGAGGAGTTTGCGTTGGGCGATTGCTGAATTGCCGAGATACTTGATCTGACCCATGACGCCGGTGAGCATCGAGGTGATTGAGTCATCGAGTTGCGCATTGCGTACTTCGACCTGCGCCCGTTGTCGAGAGGCCTCCGACCATCCCATTGCACTGACCACACCGCCGACCGTGATTGCAATGGCGAGAGCCGCTGCTGAGATCGCCGCCCCTTTGTGCTTGCGGCTGAATTTACTTAGTCGGTAGCCCAGGCTCGGCGGACGGGCTTCGATGGGGTCGTTTTCAAGATAGCGGCGGATGTCAGATGACAGGTCTTCAGCGCTGCCGTAACGGCGGTTGCGATTTTTCTCAAGGGCCTTAAGTGTGATTGTCTCCACATCGCCACGCAGGTAACGGTGAAACGTCGAGGGATGTTCTGGTTGGTCTTCGCAGATGACACGGACCGCTTCGTGCAGCGCTCGCTCCTTTAGGTCGTAGGGCAGGGCGCCACAAAGCATTTCGTACAGGATGACTCCAAGGGCGTAGACATCGCTTCGCGTATCGAGATCAGTCGTGTCATACTCCACCTGCTCGGGCGACATGTATTGCAGTGTGCCGATGAGTTGACCCATGTTCGTCTGTTGCGTGACGAAATTCAGGTCGGAGTCCGTCGCCCGGGCGACACCGAAGTCGATGACCTTGGGTTGGCCGTCCTTGCGAATGAGGATATTGTCGGGCTTGAGGTCGCGGTGAATGACGCCACGCTGGTGGCTGTAATGCACGGCCTCGCAGATTTTCTGGAACAAGCGAAGGCAGGCATCTGAGCCTAAGTCGTTGCGCTTGACGTACTCAGACAGCGAACAGCCTTCAACGAATTCCATCGCCATGAAGGGGCGTTCATTACCCTCTTCATCGGTCCACATGCCTGCTTCGTAGATCTGCGCGATGCCCGGGTGTTGGAGCCGTGCGAGCATTTGGCCTTCATATTCAAAGCGACGAAGTGCTTGTTCACTGAATCGGCTTGCGCGGACCACCTTGACCGCGACGCGGCGACGAGGCGTGGCCTGCACAGCCTCGTAGGTGGTGCCCATGCCGCCTTCGCCGATGACC
>JABAAC010000112.1 GCA_014238965.1 Phycisphaerales bacterium
AGATCCCAGCCCGTGATGGGGTTGAGGGACCACCCGCCCAGGAAGAGCGTGGCAAAGAAGGCACTGCCTACGACAAGGTGCACGTATTCGCCCATGAAGAACAGCGCCCACTTCATCGAGGAGTACTCGGTATGCCAGCCAGCGATCAGTTCTTGCTCGGCCTCGGCAAGGTCAAATGGGGCCCGACCTGCCTCAGCGAGCAGGCAGACATAGAAAAGGATTGCGGCCAAGGGCTGCTGGACCAGATACCACTGGCCGTGGAGCTGCTGGGAGACGATCTCTTGGGGCATTAGCGTCCCGGCAGTCAGTACCACGCACAGGAGAGCCAGGCCCATGGGAATCTCGTAGGAGATCATTTGAGCACTCGCCCGCAGGCCTCCCAGAAAGGAGTACTTGTTGTTGGACGCCCAGCCTCCAATGCCCACCCCATAGACGCCAAGCGATGTGGCCGCCACGAGGTAGATGACTCCAATATTGATATTCGCCCCCATCACCGAGACCGTGGTGCCGTCCCCGAGTTCCAGAAAGCCTCCCCACGGAATGATTACAAAGCCGATCAGGGCGGGGATGACTGTGAGGGCCGGGGCGAGGATAAACAGCACTCGATCCACCCCACGGGGGATGAATTCTTCCTTAAAGAACAGTTTCAGCCCGTCAGCCAACGGTTGGAGCATGCCCATGGGTCCGACACGATTGGGCCCAATGCGGTCCTGCACCCATGCGCAAACCTTGCGTTCCAGAAGAATCAGATACGCCGCAGCCCCAAGACACACATGCAGCACCACCAGAATCACGACCATCGACGTAATGAATTGAGGCAACCATTCCGGCATAGGGGCGGCAGCATACCACCACCCGTTTTCAATGAGCCGGGCTGATACAGGAAATTGAGCCCGGCTCCGCTGATGGGGCAGGATGGGAGTCTTGGAGGGCGGCGACTTGCCAGTTGCCGCCTCGGAGGGCGGTGATGGCTCGGACGGCGGCGTTGGCCCCAGTGATGGTCGTGATCATTGGGACCCGACTGCGAACGGCCATGGCGCGGATGCGACCCTCGTCGGTGTCGGCTCCGGTCCGAGTAGGTGTGTTGATGATGAGGTCAATCTCGCCGTTGGCGAGGCGATCAAGAATGTTGGGGCGGGCACCTTCGGAAATTTTGCGGATCGGTGAGGCCTCGACGCTGTGAGAAGCCAACAGGTCGCAGGTGCCCTGCGTCGAATGCACTTGAAAACCCATCGAAACCAACGAACGCGCCACGTCAATCACGGCGTGCTTGTCACTGTCGCGAACACTTAAGAACACGTCGCCTTTGGTAGGCAGCGGGAGCCACGCACTCATCTTGGCCTTGGCCAGCGCCATTGGAAGCGATCGATCAAAGCCCATCGCCTCACCAGTGCTCCGCATCTCGGGACCGAGGACGACATCGACACCCGGAAACTTCTCGAATGGGAAAACTGGTTCTTTCACCGCGTAGAAACTTGGCCGTGGCTGATCCTCTTCGAGACCCAGCTCTCGCAACGACCGGCCCATCATCACCTTTGCGGCAATGCGTGACCACGGACGCCCGGTCGCTTTGGCCACAAACGGCACCGTACGCGAGGCGCGGGGATTGACCTCAATGACGAAAATCTCGTCATCGCGAATCGCCAATTGCAGATTCATGAGGCCACGCACCCGCAATGCCTGCGCAAGTGCCCGGGCGTGCTCCATGATGCGGCGCCGAATAGATGGCGTCAGCGTGTCGGTCGGCAAAATGCAACTCGAGTCTCCACTGTGCACACCAGCCTGCTCGATGTGTTCCATGATGCCTGCGATAATCGCGCGAGGCGGATCGTCCGACAGCGTGACTTGTGCGCTCTTGGTTGAGTCGTGGGGCGCAAAGTCCGCCACGACATCAACGTCGACTTCTGTTGCGTCGCTCAAGAACTGATCTATGAGTACCGGAGCATCCGCAAGTTCGGACACATCTACTGCCGTACGCATATACCGATCGAGCGCCTCGTGATCAAAGCAGATTTCCATACCGCGGCCACCGAGCACATAACTCGGGCGAACCAGAACCGGATAGCCAATGTCATCGGCAATTGCACGCGCTTCTTCAAGGCTGTAAGCAATTCCATTGGGCGGCTGCTTGAGATCCAGCCGCTCCAGTATGGCTTTGAAGCGATCGCGATCTTCCGCTTCGTCGATGGCCTCAAGACCCGTGCCGATTAGCGGCACGCCAGCAGCTGCCAGCCCGTGCGCCAGATTCAATGGCGTTTGCCCGCCGAACTGCACGATGCACCCAGCCACACCGCCCGTTCGACCCGGCACATCCACGCCACCGCCATTGAGTCGCTCGACGACATTGAGCACATCCTCAAGTGTCAGCGGCTCAAAGAACAACAAGTCGCTCGTGTCGTAGTCCGTGCTGACCGTCTCAGGATTGGAGTTGATCATCACCGACTCGTAGCCGAGTTCCTCGCACGCAAATGCCGCTTGACAACAACAGTAGTCAAACTCGATGCCCTGGCCGAT
>JABAAC010000028.1 GCA_014238965.1 Phycisphaerales bacterium
AATTCGTCAACAGGAGGTGTTCCATGCCCCGATGACCAGCAGCATGTCGTCGATATTGACGACGCCATTGCCATCAACATCACCCTCGCCCGTCCCATTGTAGTTACCCAGCACCAGCAGCATGTCGTCAATATTGACAGTGCCGTTGCCATCAATGTCCTCGGGACAACCACCTGTATCACCGAGTATGTTTGTCTGCTCCAGCACACCAGCCTCGCCAACAAGGCCGGACCCGCCGCCACCGCCGACGACCCAGTCATCGTCGTCGTCTTTGTTATTGAGTTTGCCGCTGGCGAGTTTGTTCGAACTGCCGCCGTTACCCATGGACTGCGCAGACCAGATCCAGTTGCCAATAGGTTGAGCCAACGCACTCCCAGATGCACCGTCATTGCGTAGCAACAGAAGCGGATAGTTGGCCGATGTTGGCGAGGCGATGATCATGTCCATGTCGCCATCGGTATCGACGTCGAGCAGGACGACGTCTTCCACCGGCTCGGAGACAATGCAGGGGATTAAATCGCCAAACCCACTGGCGGTCGCGGCATCACCAGGCAACATGTAGATCGCTTCTGCCTCGGTTGAAGCAACTAGGATGTCGAGTTGCCCATCGCCATCAATGTTCAACACCTCGCTTGCGTTCACGGCGTTGATGCCAAGTTCTGCAAGCGTGGTCAGGGCGCCACTGCCCTCACTTGAGTGTTGCACGCGACCGTACTGCGTGCCGCCGGCAAAGCCCCAGGCCCCAGAGGTGCTTCCAGCAGCGGACTGGGGTGGATCGGGGTACGGCTGGTCATCAATGAAGAAGTAGTCCACTTGAAAGTACGGCCCACTAGTAGGCATATCAGCAAGGTCCAGTACGACCTGCCAAGCACCTTGATCAACGCCATTGTCGATGCCCACGACGGCATCCAGCATGGTGTTGCCGTCCCAGTCGGTGATGGCACCGCATGTCAGCATGTTCCCATCAGCAGCGAAAATGGTTGAGACCACGAACGTGGGTAAGCCACCTTCTGTGTCTGCAAGAAGCACACTGAGTGTTAAGTCTGTGCTATTGACCACCATCAAGTCATCAAATCCATCACCATCGAGATCACCGGCATCGAGATCGACGGGGTTGTTGCCCACGAGTTCTGACAGGCTTGTCATGATCACCGGGGCGGCATCGGCTGAGACACTGAAGACCGCCACACCGCCGGGTGACCCGCTAAAGAGCACGGCAATTTCATCCACGCCGTCACCATTGACGTCGAACGCCACAATGTCCACAGGCACGCTGTCAACACCAGCATCGAATGGGCTGGCGAAGTCAACGTCATCGACGCCAACCACCTCGACGGCCAAGGTGGTACCGCCGCCGCGAAGACTGCCTTGCTCAATGAGTTCCAAGCCAAGGCCCTCAGGCATGACCGGCAGCATGACGCTGTTAAAGCTCGCCCAACTGCCCTGCACGGTAGCCGCCTCGAGGATCGTGATGACATCGCCGATATTTGCACCCGATAAGGTGCCGGAGTCGTTCGTGAGCGCCATGCCACCTTGTGGCAGTAGGGAATCGCTGACGTACAGTGCAGCTGCTGCTGAAAGGTCATCCAGATCGAACAGCAGCCCACCTTCGAGCGACGGTGTCACATCAACGCCGGCCAAGCACAATGAGCTCGCCGCGAACTGCATGATTGATCCGGCGTCCTCGCAGTACAGACTATCGCCGGTGACTGTATTGGCGCCACTCCAACTGACGATGCTTGCATCCTCAACCATGACACCATCGCCCAACGCGGCGGAATTGTTCTCAATCACGCAGTTGTCCAGACTGGCAAAACTACTCTCCATACACATGATGCCGCCGCCGCGGCTGATGGTCGATCCGCGACCCATGTTGACCCAATTCCCTTGGATCGTGCAGCCCGAAAGTGAAAGTGTGCCTTCCAATCGGATGCACACGCCGCCACCCCACGCCGGGCCTTCAGTCAGTTGATTGTTGTACAGCACGCAATCGACAAGCGTTGTCACGCTGCCTGATGCGCAGAGGCCCGCACCCAACCACCCTCTGTTGTTGTTAATTTGGCACTCTACAAGTGTCGTACTGGTGTAACCGACACACTGGACGCCGCCACCATCATTGCCATCGAAGGTGCAATTTGTGAATGTAGTCTGACTGCCCGAACAGTAGGTGCCCCCACCTTGTACGGCGGTGTTGTTCAGAAAGTCGCATCCGATTAGCACTTCGGTCCCCGTATCCAGGTACGCGCCTCCTCCGTTGCGGCCCTCATTGTTGCTGAAGTCGCAGTTGGACACGATCAGGTTGCCACCAATAGAGCTCATCCCACCGCCCCAACCTTGCCCCTGCGCCAGATTCAACGTCATTGTGCACTGGGTGAGTACAGGAGAACCCTTGTAGTTCAATAGGCCGCCACCATCGGAAAAGTAGGTGCCAACCGCCACGTTCTCAGTAAAGTTGCATACGCTGATCACCGGCGCCCCCACCAGTACTGTCATACCCCCACCGCAGTCCGCGATGTTGTTTGAAATGGTGCAGTTTGTGATCTCTGGCACACCGCCCGAGCAGAACACGCCGCCTCCGCTGACATCGGCTTCCGTAGCAGTGTTCGCATCGATCGTGCAGTTAGAGATGGCCGCATTGCTGTTGTTGAGGTACACGCCGCCACCACCGTGCCACGGGAGACTTTTGCCGGTAGCCACATTGTTCTGAATGACGCAGTTGATGATGGTCGGGCTGGTGTCTACGCAGGACACACCGCCGCCAACATCTGCGAGGCCGTTGCTGATCGTAAAGCCATCGATGATTGTGTCCAAGGCTTCACCGTTGGTACAGGTGATACCACGACGTTGACCTTGTCCGTTGATAATCGTGGTGCCGGAACCGTTGGTGGAGCGAATGATGATCGCCTTGCCAAGGGTATTGCACACTTCATTTCCGGTGCCAACCCATGTTCCGGGGCCGACCAGAATCGTGTCACCATTAAAGGCAGCATCGATTGCTGCTTGGATGGTTGGATAATCATCAGGAACATGTATTGAACCAGTAGTGGTGTCGCACTCATCTGGAGTTCCGTTGCCGTTGTTGTCTTGACAAGATATTGCCAGACATACATCGTCTACTTCGGTCCAGGGGCCGGCGATATTGTTTGGCGAGTTTCCACAGAGTGTTGACAGGTCGATGACGACCAAGCTTGCGGCATCACAGAGCACACCACCGGTCGTGCCAGCCGTGTTGTTCTCGATCGTGCATCCCGTGCACAGCACTGTGGCGCCAGAGTTCGTGTGAATGCCGCCAGCATTCTGGACCGCCGAATTGCTTGATATATCGCAGTTATTCGCGGTGGCGGTGGCATTGTCGTAGAGAAACAGCCCTCCACCATCACGGGACGCGGCGTTGCTGGTGATGTTGCAGTTGTTCATTGTGACATTGCTGCCCGTATCGCCACAAAGGCCGCCGCCATCACGGACTGCAATATTGCCTGCGATGGTGCAGTTGTTCATTGTGACATTGTTGCTTAGTTTTCCATAAAAGCCGCCTCCATACTTTTGCGCGGTGTTGTTAGAGATCGTGCAGTCGCTGACCGTAACAATTCCATATTCCTCGACAGCTACACCGCCACCCTTCTCACCACTGTTCGCCGTCACGGTGCAGCCTTCAATCGTGACCGAGGTGTTATAGCCACAGAGCACGCCACCACCGTTGTAGGCGGCTGAGTTGCCGGTGATGATGCAGTCCTTGATGGTGCCGCCATAGAGTTGGGCGCCGCCACCGTCGACAATCGCATAGCCATTGGCGAGCGTGAAGCCTTCGAGCGTGGAGTCACCAAAGTGGTTTCGGTAGCAAGTTCGGGCAAACTGACCATCGATGGTCGTGACCGCTGCGCCGCCGACACTGTGCAGCCAGATGCTCTGCTGCTGGAGGTCAACAGCCCGGTAGCCGTTTCCTCGGTACGTGCCTGGATAGACGAGCACTTCATCGCCGTCCGCCGCGGCATCGACTGCAGACTGAATGTCAGTAAAGTCAGCGCTGGGGAAGTCCGCACCATCGTCGTCTACGGTCCAGACGGCAGCGTGTACGCACTGTGTAATGATCAATGCGATGGATGCGCCAATCGAAAAGTTGCACAGTGGTGGCATTTTTTAAATCCCCTTTTTTGGCTTCTTCACCAATATCCGAGCGTAGCGTTTATATGAGGAGATTCAATGGTGAATGGCCCAAAATGGGCTTGGCAGCGTGCTTAGCACGCTGATCCAAATGCGGAGATCACTAAAAGTAGATCATCGATATCGACGATGCCATTGCTATCTACGTCTGCAGGGCCACTTCCACCAAAGTCACCAATCACAAGCAGTAGGTCATCGATGTTGACAGTGCCGTTGCCATCGATGTCCTCGGAGCAGCCTTCGGCGACATCGATGGTGAGCGTGCCGGTGCCGGTTGCGGCGTTCCATCCACCAAGGCGCACGTAGAAGGTTTCACCATTGGTCACCGGCACGTTCAACAGCGCAGAATAGTAACCCTGGCAATTGCCATCGGGCGCAGCATCGCCGTTGCAGCCAATCTGATAAATGGTGTCGCACGTTGCGCCTGCGTAGAGCACCATTGATGTGTCGTACGAGGTTGTATCACACGTTGAGAATGAAACAGCACCATCCGCTATTGCGGTCCACGTGAACCACGCGTCGGGACTGTTGTTCCAATCGAGATAGGTGCCCGGGCAGTCGGCCTCATCAGGATCGCCGAATCCGCTGTCGGACAAGACGCTTGTATCGAAACTGTTGGCACCCAACCTCGCGGTGACGGCGATTGCACACGTGTCGCCTGGAATGGCGGCGGGGAACATGTTGGTCTGTTCAATTTCACCAACGCCGCTGCCGCGTAGGCCGTCACCTTCGCCACCGCCGATGACCCAGTCGTCGTCATCATCTTTGTTATTAAGGGCTCCGGTACTCATGGTGGTTGGTTTGGAGTTGCCCATGGATTGCTTGGACCACACGCGCGAACTTAGGGCTTGAAGGAGCCCTGCTGCAGGTGGATCGTTACGCAGTAGTAACAGTGCTTCATCTGCTGATGTAGGCGACGCAAGCACAAGGTCGATGTCTCCATCGTCATCGGCATCGATCGCAGCGACATCCTCCACCGGAACGGAAACCACAATAGGAATCATGTCATCGAAGCCTTCTGGCAACGCGACATCACCGGGCAACAGGTAGACAGACTGGCCGTCTTTAGATGCAGCGAGAATGTCGAGTTGCCCATCCCCTCCATCCTCATCCATATCAATCGCGTCAATAGAATTGACATGGTTACCACCGGTGCTTGCCACATCAATTGGTTGCGGAGAGGTGGATACGCCGTATTGCAACTGGCCGTAATTGGTGCCTCCAAAGAATCCCCATGCATCGCCGATCTCGCCACCTCCAGTGACGCAGGTTGGCGCATCGCTGAAGTAGACCGTCGAGCCACCTTCGGGCATGAACTCGTACAGTGGAATGTTGAGCAATGGACCCGCAGTTGTCGTCTCAAATCCCACAGCAAGGATGACCTGCCAAGCATCTTCCACCACGGGGTTGTTACGGTCCACCCCCACGACAGCATCTGGCTTCTCGTCGCCATCCCAGTCGATGACCGCGGTACAGGTAACGGTTTGTCCGAATCCAGGAAGTTCGACTTCAACAGGTGTGAATGTCGCTAGCCCCTCAGCATCCAACTCGGTCAGCAGGAGGTGTAGTACACCATCGTCACTGGTGGCAATGATCAGGTCATCGAGTCCGTTTAGGTCGAGATCACCCGCGTCTATGTCTACCGGATCATTTCCAGCAGTGGTGACCAGTTCGGCAATGAGGGCAGGTGGAGCATTATCCGTAATGGTGTAAACGGCCAAAGTGCCTGGCGTGCCGGGAAAGAGCACGGCGAGTTCATCGGCACCATCGCCGTCTATGTCGAGATTCACCATGTCGATTGGTGGGCTGTCGAGATCTTCGGCAAATGGGTCATCGAGATCGATGTCTTCAACTTCGACCACTTCAAGGGAGATCACAGTCCCCCCCTCGCCGCGAGCGGCGGGGCTTTCGATCAGTTGCAACCCGAGTCCTGCAGGCATGGTCGGTAAGACGATGCTCGCGAACGATCCCGTGAGCGTGTTCGCCTGCATAATGGGGTACAGCTCACCCCCCGAGGCGGCGGCAAGCGATGCACTGTTATTTGTAATGCCCAGCGCACCTTGTCGCAGAAGCGTGCCATCTACTGTGAGTCTTGTTGTGAGTGAAAGATCATCAAGGTCAAGAGTCGTGGCGCCTTGGGGGGACGTGGTGACATCATCATCCACAATGCAGATGGCATCTGTCAGTAGATGCAGTGTTGATCCTGCATCCCCGCACCATGTTCCTGCGCACTGGTTCTGGCCCTGAAAGGTGATCGAGGCGCCTGTTGAAGCCATGATGCCTGGCCCGACCGGTGCAATGCTGAGGCCGACGAGGCAGTCGATAAATGTGGCCTCACTTTGGGCAGCTAAGTAGGCCATGCCTCCAGCTTCATAGGCTTGATTGAAACCCGAGATACAGGAGCTGAAGGTCGCGGTACTTTCGCCAAACAAGGCGATCGCAGCGCCGTAGTCTGCCTCGCATCCTGCGAATATCGAGTCCGTGACCGTGATATCGCTTTGGTACGCACACAGCGCTCCGCCGAGATCTCCAGTGGCGTATGCGAACTCACAGCCAATCAGCGACGCTTGGGAGTGGCTGAAGTACACGCCGCCACCGTAGGTTGCTGTCGTGTTTCGAATAACACAGTTCACCAATCTCGGACTGCTGTTTACAAAAAGTACAGTTCCTGCTGCAAGACCACTTGGAGCTCCACAGTGGTCGAAAGTAAATCCCTCGATCGTGGTTGTTGCATCTTCGCCGGTAGAGCACACAAGACCTTGTCGTAGGTTCTCCCCATCGATGGTGGTGTCGTTGACTGCACCACTTGCGAGAATGGTGATGCGTTTGCCGATGGTGTTGATGACGGGATCCGTGCCAGTGCCCGTGTAGGTTCCCGGCGCCACAAGCACAGTGTCACCGTCTCCGGCTGCCTGAATTGCTTCTTGAATAGTAGCGTATTCGCTTGGTACCTCATGCACGCCATCACCAACACTGAAGCACTTATCGGGAACGCCATCACCATTACTGTCGCTGCATGTAGAGGCAATGCAGTTCCCGCCAGCATTCTGCCAATTGCCGTTGATGGCGTCGGGAATGTTGTTGCACAATGTCGTGTCTTCGATGACCACTTCGTTTCCGAAACTGCCAATGTAGATACCGCCGCCATCATTCGACGATACATTTGTTCCAATCAAGCAGCCTGAGATCACCGGCGCACGATTTGCATCAAGATCGTAGATGGAAAAGTAAGCACCAGCTCCAAAGCCATCCGTTGCACACCAAGCAATGGTGCAGTCAATGAATGATGGCCAAGAGTCAGCGCAATAGATGCCGCCGCCATTTTCATCGCTGTAGCCAAGGACGAGTGTAAGCCCTTCAATTTTCGTGTCTGAGGATTCGCCGTTGACGCATTGCACACAGCGTCGTTGGCCCTCACCGCTAATGAACGTCACATCAGCCCCGCCACTGCTGTGGATCCAGAGCTGTTTTCCGGCGGGATCAATAACAGCATCGCCTAAGCCGGTATACGTTCCTGGAGCGATGAGAATTTCATCGCCGTAGCCAGCGGCTTCGATGGCAGCGGCAATGGTCGAATACTCCGCGGGGACGTGATGCACACCATCATCGACCTGCCCACATTTGTCGGGCCAGCCATCACCATTGCTGTCAGTGCACTGGAAGACGAGGCAGTTGTTGCCCCCATCGATCCATGCGCCCCAGATTTGGCTAGATCCATTGCCGCAGAGGATTGTGTTAGTGAGCATCGGAGGGTTGTCCGAGGTTATGGCCATACCGGCACCGGCAGCTCCGGCAGTGTTGGAAGAGAATGTGCACTCAGTGATCGATGGCGAACCTGAATAATTCCAGATGCCACCACCCAAACCACTGGCTTCATTATCGATGACGATGCAGTTGGCGATGGTTGGACTGGCACTGATCTGGAGTCCACCGCCATGCACGGCGGAACAGTTGGTGATGGTGAATTTGGCAATGACTGTTTCTGCGCCTATTCCAACTCCACTACACAAGATGCCAGAACGAACACCTTGGCCATCAATGAACACACTTTCGGGAGTGAGGCGTCCGGTAAGCGTAAGCCGCTTTCCGAGCATGTCTACGACGTAGTCGCCCGTGCCGGTGTAGGTGCCTGGGTAGACAAGGACGGTGTCACCGTCAACTGCGACATTCACCGCCGCTTGGATTGTGGTGTAATCCCCTGAGCCGTCCCAATTGACGGACAACGTCTCCGCTGCTGCTGCAGCGCAGAGAGACAGAGCAGCCAGTTGTGGGATCAGTAGGCGCAAGTTCCTCTCTCCACGACCTTTAGGCGACCCTTTAACCTACTCACTTAGATCTGCTGGGCAAGTAAAAAGATGCCAGGCAGCTTTTTCTGGCCTATCCTGCTGGAATGCGGCTCTACACAAAGACGGGTGATGATGGCACCACCGGCCTTTTTGGCTGCGAACGCGTTTCCAAAGACCACCCTCGAGTTGTGGCCTACGGAGATGCCGATGCACTGTGCGCACATCTGGGCCTGGCTGTAGTTGCGTTGGACGATGCCACCGAGTTGATGCGCGACTATCTGTTGCACTTACAACGGGGTTGCTTTGATCTTGGCGCAGATCTAGCCACGCCGCCAGGCAGTGCACACGAAGATAAAGTGCGTCGCATGACCGAGGCTGACGTGTCACTGCTCGAAGGCCATATCGACATCTTTGACGGCGACAATTCCCCGTTGACCGAGTTCATCTTGCCCGGGGGTTGCGAGGTTGCATCGCGACTGCACGTGGCACGAACCACGGCGCGTGCATGCGAGCGATCAATGCTGACACTTCGCGATGCAGAAGGTGGCGTCTCCGATGCCGCAGTGCAATGGATTAACCGATGTAGCGACCTGCTATTCGCTCAGGCTCGGGCGGCAAATCGCCTGTCTGGCGTGCCGGACGTGCCATGGCAGCAAGAGGGAGGATAGCCGGTCGCT
>JABAAC010000037.1 GCA_014238965.1 Phycisphaerales bacterium
ACTGCACTTCAACACCTACGGCGGCAACCCGGTGTCCATGGCACAGGGCCTCGCAACACTCAACGTTTTGCTCGACGACAACGTGCAGCAACACGCCCTAGATGTCGGTGCCTATTTGAAAGATGGCCTCAATGACCTCGCTTCACGACACGAATTGGTCGGTGATGTTCGAGGCCAAGGATTGATGCTCGGCATGGAACTCGTCTCCAACCGCACGACGAAGGCCCCTGCCTCTGCTGAAACAGCGCAGGTGCATGAGCGTGCCAAGGATCTTGGACTGCTACTTGGCAAGGGCGGTCTGCACGGCAACGTGCTTCGCATCAAACCACCTATGTGTATTACTCGTGAAGACTGCGAGTTCATGTGCACTGTGCTGGACATCTGTCTCACCGAGGCCGGGGCTAGCTGATGACGCTGCTCATTCAACAAGGCCGGATCATCGACGGCACCGACGATCGCGTCGCCGACGTGTACGTCGAAGGTGAAACGATTACGCGTATTGCAGACCGCATCGACCCCGCGAGCGTGCCCGATGCCGAGATAATCGACGCTAGTGGCAAGTACGTGTTCCCCGGCTTTGTTGACCCACATGTGCACATTCACTTGCCGTTCATGGGCACCAATGCAATCGATGATCATGCGTCGGCAACGAAGGCCGCGCTCGTTGGTGGAACGACGAGCCTCATTGAAATGATCTGCCCCGGGCCGGATGACGAACCAAAGGCGGCGTTTGACGAGTGGATGGCACTGGCCCAAGCTGGAGCGTGTTGCGATTTCAGCTTCCACCTGTCAGTCGTGCGGTTCGATGAGTTGGCACAGGCGCAATTGCGCGAGCTGGTTGAGGCGGGTGATGTTGCGTCGTTCAAAGTGTTTCTCGCCTACAAAGGCGCGCTGGACCTGCCCGATGAGCATCTGCTATCGCTCATGGAAATGGCTCGGGAGCTCGGCGTCATCATCACAGCGCATTGTGAGAACGCTGATGCAATCGACACGATGCAGAAGCAATTGATCGCCGAGGGCAAAACCGGGCCCCAGTGGCATGAGCCTTCGAGGCCGCGGTCCGTCGAGGCCGGTGGGGTGCGGCATTTGTGTGCATTTGCCCAGCAAACAGGGGCGCATGTGTACATCGTGCATACATCGTGCGAAGAGGCCGTTGAGCAGGCGAACGCCGCGCGAGCAATGGGCGTCAATGTTTTCGTCGAAGCAGTCGCGCCGCATTTGGTGCTGGACAAGTCGTATGCCCAGCGAGGCGACTTCGAAGGTGCCAAGTACGTCATGTCACCGCCGCTTCGTGATGCCTCAGAGCCGCCGCAGTTGTGGCAAGCGCTCGCTGCAGGCGACATGGTCTCCATTGGAACCGATCATGCGCCGTTCAACTTCAGTGGGCAAAAAGACATGGGCCGCGACGCGTTCACGCTGATTCCAAACGGCATTCCTGGTGTGCAAGAGCGCGTCGATCTCGTGCATACTTTTGGCGTGTGCGCCGGTCGGATTGACTTAGCGACAATGGTGAATGCGTGCAGCGTGCAGCCGGCGAAGATCTTCGGCATGTACCCTCGGAAGGGTGCCATTGCCGAGGGAAGCGACGCCGATCTGGTGGTCTACGACCCAACGTTCACGGGCACGTTCAGTGTTGCAGATGGCTTGAGCCAAGTGGACTACTGCGGCTACGAAGGCATGGAGCGCCGAGGCCGCGCCGAGGTGGTGATGCTGCGTGGTCACGTTGTCGCACGAAGCGGTGCGTATGTTGGCGGGGAGGGCGGGGGACGTTCAATTCCCCGATCGCTCACACACTGAGGTATTTGGCCTCAATCATCATTGGACACCAGTCGGTTGGATTGTTCGACGAACGAATCCCCTTCCCACTGAGCGTCTTTTTCAATCATGCCGGCACGTTTTTGCTTTGCCGCAGCCTTGGCCTCCGCTTGGCGCTTAACAAGATCTGCATGCGTTGTGAAGTAAGGCAGGCTTGCCCCATGAAAGTCATCAATCGACGCAAAGCCATGTTTGTCCATAAACGCACTGAGTTGATCACACATGCCCTTGACCATGCCGTAACCGTTGATCATGACACCTGTGCATACTTGCACGGTGTGCGCACCAAGCAGAATGAACTGCGCTGCGTCGTCGCCGGTTTCTACGCCACCAATGCCGCTGAGTGAAGCATCGGGGAACTCCTCGCGAATCATCGTCGCCAATTGCATCACCATGCGAAGCGCAATGGGTCGTACCGCCTTGCACGAGTATCCCCCGGGCACGGTGTAGCCCTCAACGGTGGGCATGGGCCGAAGCGTGTCTAGGTCAACACCCATGACGCTGAGAATGGTATTGATGGCGGCAAGGCCGTTGCACCCCGCGGCAAGTGCGCTGCGCCCGGGGTCGGTGATGTGTGTGACGTTGGGCGTCATCTTCGCCCACACCGGAATCGTGGCCGCTTCCATCGCCCAGCCACAGACCTCGGTGAGGATCTCTGGATCCTCACCCATCGCAGCACCCATGCGGCGTTCGGGCAGGCCATGGGGGCATGAGAAGTTCAACTCAAAGGCATCGACGCCGGCATCTTGACATCGTTCAATGATTTCGATCCACGGATCGCGCCGGTACTCCTCCATGATCGAAGCGATGAGGATGCCCTGGGGATGCGCGTCCTTAATCTTCTTGAATTCGTCGATCCATGTATCGAATGAACGATCACTAATGAGCTCGATGTTCTGCCATCCAAACACCTCACGTGTATCGGCGGCCCGCATGCGTGCGTAGCGAGGTGCAACATTCGTAACTTTGTCCGCTTCCAAGCTGATGGTCTTGGCGATCACTGCGCCCCAACCTTCGTCAAATGCCTTCTTGATGACATTCGCATTGGTGCCCGGTGGGCCTGAGCCAATGACAAAGGGGTTGGGGAGCTTTAGTCCATCGACAGTCACAGAAAGATCAGCCATGGAACTCATGGTATCGGTGCGCGGCCCTAGTATCGGCTGCCATGCACGACCGCCCCAATGAACTCATCGATGCCCATACGCACACGGCGCTCGCTAAAGCCCTCTTCAACCGAAGCTGGACGCTGCTTGATGTGCCCACTCGCACCCCTGAACAGAACGATGAACTCATTGCCACGGCCCAGGCCAGTTTTTGGCACTGGCTGCAAGTTGGCACTCCCAAGCACCACGAACGAGCCCACTGGCTTCTTGCCCGGTGCTGCGCGGCCGTTGGTCGCGGCCCTCAGGCCCTGCACCATGCGGATCAGTGCCTCGTATCGTGCGAATTACACGACCACGGCGCATTCGATCTGGCCTTCGCCCATGAAGCTCGTGCCCGAGCACTCATCACGCTTGGTCTTCATGAAGAAGCTATTGACGCCCTAGATGCCGCTGCCCTTGAAGGTGCCGCCATTGCGTCGGATGAAGACCGTGGCTGGCTGACTGAGAATCTCAAGTCCCTACACGCAGGAGCATCGGTATGACCACAGGAACGATTACCGAAATATGGACCAGCCCCGAGGCTGGTGCACCAACCACTGCCCACGACACCATTGAAGCGATTGCTGGGCACGGCCTTGCTGGCGATCGCTACGCCGATGGGTATGGCAGCTACTCAAAGCCCGGCAAGCACCCTGATCGGGAACTCACGCTCATTGAGCAAGAACAATTGGACTGGCTGCTTGCAACGCATGGCATCACACTCACGGGCGAGCACAGTCGCCGCAACCTTGTGACCACCGGCATAGGGCTCAATGGCCTTGTAGGTAAGCACTTCCGAATCGGTCTCGTTGAGGTTGAAGGCATGCGATTGTGCCAGCCATGCAAGCCACTCTCTGAGGTCCTTGGCTTTGACTTTGTCCATCTCATGCTCAACCGAAGCGGACTGAATTGTCGCATTGTCAGCGGTGGCGCCATTACAAATGGCGACGCCATCACGATGGCTTGACCCATGGCCACCGCCCGGGCATTGCGCAGTTCATCCAATTCTTGTGCACCGTGAGTCCACCGGCCGATGAACTCTCTACGTCCGGGCCCAAGGTTCAACCCTAGACTCAGGACAGACTCAAGTCCCAACTAGGACGATCACAACTTACATGCTGGCTTAGCCCTTTGAGGGGGCCCGCCCGCGCCAACCCATCGGGGAAACGTTTGCCCATGCACGATGCGCCCAAGGTCCGATTCTGGATTGCAGTTGCCCTGCTCTCCGTAGTCAACGTCTCACTCTGGCTCTTTGTCTTGCTGGATCGCGATGATCCAAACCTTGTGCGATTGACATACTCCACGCCGGTCGACGTATTTGAGCGCACAGGCCGCTTGGAACTGTCATTCGACCGTGACCTGTACCCGCTTGTATCGCCCGGCGACAACATCGAGGCACCACTCTTTACGTTTGAACCCACTGTCAAAGGCACATGGATTGCCCAGTCGCCGGCCACCGTTGCATTTGAACCCACAAATCCACCGCCACCTGGCCACACGTACACAGTTGGGCTGAAGCCAAACCATCCATTGCTTCGCTCCATTCACATTGACAAAGACACGCTTCCGAAGCTGCACTATCGACCGCTGAAAGTCGTTACGTCACAACTGGAAAGCTCTCTGGACATCACACTCCCAGACGGCACACCGGCTCGAAAGTCAACCATCCTGTTGAAGTTCAATCAAGACGTCGCACGCGCAGCTTGTGCGCAACACGTCCAAGTTTACGACGCCCGGAAACCTTCAGACACGACTCTTAAGCCCGTGTGGACAAGTGACACCATTGCCGATATCCACCGCTTCGATATCATCACTCCCCCTGGCACAAATCTACGAATCACGGTTGCCGCTGCAGTGACAGGGCATGGCGGGGAACTTCCCTTAGCACGCGATCATGCACGATCGATCGCAATTCCCATTGGCCTTACAGCAATTCACGTGGATGCGGATGAGTTTCGGTGGGGGTACAGCCAGCCTGAAGTGGAGATCCGCTTCAATCGTCCACTCTCGCCTTCGCAATTATCGCCGGCGATCACGATCACGCCCGACATAGGCCCCGTGGCAGCGAGAATCAGTGGTCACAACGTGTATGTCAGTGGGAAGTTTGCTGATGGCGTGGACTATCAAATCGACCTCAAACCGCCACTACTCGCTGCAGATGGCTCAACCTTGTCAAAGGCATTCAGTCGACAGATTCATATTCCAAGAGGCAGACCACGCCTCTCCTTTCCAAGATACAGCGGCCGATTGGGCACTCAAGGCGCGTTCGAACTTGACCTGTCAACACGCGGTGTCGATGAAGCTCAACTGCGCGTGTTCCGTCTGCTCGATCGGCATGTGCCAATCTATCTCGCAGGCGTCATGACCCGCGACGATGTACCGCGACTTGGCGAACAGATTGCTGATGCAACCATCGCTCTTGATCCCAATGGGCCCGCGGGTCGACGCGATGTTGCTGTGTCACTCGATGGCATCATGGAGCGAACGCCTGGTATCTATCGCATTGAAATTGACGATGTCGACTCACGGTGGGTACGCGACTCCATGTTGCTCTTTATCGGCGACTTGACCATCGACATCCAAACACACGCCGATGGCATGCTGGCTTGGGTCACCAACACACGCACTGGCCTTCCGGTTGAAGGTGCCACAGTCACCGCATGGAGCACCAACCGTGTTGAACTGGAAACTGGCACAACCGATATTGATGGATTGTGGTCGCTCTCTACGACCAGCGATGACAGCGATCTCGTCACCGCGCAACTCGGAGAAGACCTTATCTTTATCCATCCGCGGGCTGCCAAAGGGATAGATGACCGTGCGCTTTCGGGAGCACCATGGTCAGGGCCGCTCGACGTGGCGATCTATGCTGATCGAGGTGTCCACCGACCCGGTGAAACCATCCACTTGTCCGGTGTCGTTCGAACAGCCGCCGGTGATACGCCTGGATCGCTCCCTCTTGAAGTTCGGCTTACTCGCCCCGACCACAAAGTCATGTTCAAGAAGGTCGTGACAACCGATCCGGCGCAAAGTGTGTTTCATATCGACCTACCCACCGCAGCCAGCAGTATGACCGGCAACTGGCGCGCCAGTGTGCACCTTGCAGATGATGACGTCGCTATTGCCTCATTGACGTGCCCAGTTATGCCGGTACTGCCTGTGCGACTCAAGGTCGACGCCACTGCGGTCAATATCGATGGGGAAGCCCCGACCGTACTCGTTACGTCGAACTATTTGCACGGCGCCCCAGCCGCCGGACTGCCCGCGACTGCCATCACCACGTTTACACCTACAAGATATGCCGACGATCGATTCACCTCATTCCGATTCGAAGATCCTCCTTCCAATCAGACCATTACACGCCTGCAGAAGGCCGTGCTGACGGATGACGGCACGGTGACCTTCACCCTCGATCCACCTTCCACCGAGGCACTGTGGCGTGCCGCGTGTGAGGCAACTGTCAGTGAACTTGGTGGCCGGCCAACAACAGCCCGCACTCAAATCAATGTCGATACGGCAACAGTCCACCTAGGCCTTCGTGCCCCTTCGGGCAAACTCTACCGGCCCACAGAATCCATCCCACTGGAAGCTATTCGTTTGGCTGATGGCGGATCGGCAACTGCATCAGGAACAATTGTCGGCACGCTCAATCGGATTGACAATGATTGGCAGCTGGTAGAAGTACGAGGCGACCGCCGTTGGCGATCCGTCGAAATCGTGACACCCGTGGCGAATGTGAAACCTGTATTTGTTGCAGGCGATGAGAATATATGGACTTGTGAACTACCTGCATTGGTTGATGGTACGTACCGGTTCACGGCGTCTATTCCCAGTTCAGATCCCGATGTCAATGGCACTGCACGTAAGGTAAGCATTCCAATTCACGTCAGCCAATCTCAAGCTTCCGGTCGCATGGCTGCCGACCGCCCTGATCGATTGGAGTTAATCGCGGAACATGACCTCGTTACGCCGGGCATGGAAACATCGGTACTGATTCGAACACCATTTCCGGGGCTGGCCTTGGTGACGATCGAAACCAATTCCATTGAACATACCCAAGTCGTGCACATCGATGGCGATGGCGCCCGTGTTCCAGTGACGGTTCCAACCAACGCACGAGACACCTGCTTCGTTGGCGCAACACTGTTACGTGCGCTTGATCCAGATCGAAGCGAATGGCTCCCACTGCAAGCACGTGGCGCCGCTCGGTTGCGCATGGATCAAACGGCTCACGAACTTGCTGCTTCAATGCACGCGGTTGATGCCGCAAGGCCTGGCGATTCCGTGCATGTCACGCTTAAAGTCCCGGTGCTCGCTGTCACTGTGCCCTCAGACGAGGCCCCGGCTAGCCCCGAACCCCCAATAGTTGCCACTGCACGAACACCCGCTTCGGTCCACCTCTGGGCAGTTGAAGAAGGTGCGTTGCTCTTGAGCGACTACACCGTGCCAAATCTTGTTGGTGCCTTTCTTCGAGAACGCCGCCGTACTGTCGCGGCCGCTTCAACCATTGGCGCGCTGCTTCCAGACTATCAACGACCAGTTACTGTCGATCGCATTGGCAGTGACGTGGCACGACGCTTTCGCTCGCCAGTGCCCATTCGGCAACGTGAGATTGAAGTGCTTTGGAACCAATCTGTTCCACTGCCTGAGAACGGTGTGCTTGAACTCGATCTCGTCATGCCAGAAATCGATGGGGCGATGCGATTGATGGCTATCGTCATTGACGGTGATCGCTTTGGACGCACGGAACATCTTGTCGGCGTCACATCGCCGCTTGATTTGACTGCGGCGCTACCGCGTGCGGTCGCTCCGGGAGACACCATGCGTATTCCCGTCACACTGCACAACCGAAAGCCCGTAGCTGTTGATCTCACGCTCGATATGCGCCACGATGAAATCTTCACCGGCACCATTTCACCTCTAACGGTCAATATTCCAGCAAATGCGTCAGCTAAAGCTCTGCTTCACCTAACCGCTACGGGAGTTGGTCCTGGATCTATTCAACTGACCGCTACACCAGACGCCGGTGACCCGGCTGTGTTATCTGGAACCATTGCAATACGACCGCCGCATGGTCGTGTGCGCGATATCGTTCGGATACAAGTCGCTCCAGGCGAAACCGTCCCCATCGAACGCCGTCGTGACCTCGATGCACTTTCGGGACACATCGATGTCATCGTCGCGGGCATGCCAAGCGTCGACCTCGCACCTGTGATTCAGGACCTCATTGACTATCCATGGGGCTGCGCTGAACAAACTGGAAGTCGGACACAGGGCTTGTTGGCTGCGCTGCGACTTCCACAAGAGGTTACGGGCTTGGATTCCGCTGTGATTCGCGAGTTGGCCGAGGCCGGCTTCAACCGACTGTGGCGGATGCAGAATCGTGATGGCAGCATTGGTTATTGGTCCCGTGGTGCTGGCGACCAATGGATCACGCTGCGCACTGCGTTGCTGGCATTGGATGCACAATCACACGGTGTCCGGTTGCCAGATGAATTCCTGGAGCATTTAACGCAGTGGACGCGCACACACGCTCGCCGCGCCCGGGACAACAACAACAAGTCCGTCGCAGCCATGGCCTGCCGCGTTCTTGCACGTGCGGGCGAACCCGATGAGGCGCTGCTCAAGTCGTTAGCGTCGAATCCCGAGTCACTTTCCGCGGTAACTCGAGCACACCTTGCTGATGCCGCTGCAGCCGTTGGGGACTTAGAGCTCGCGGCCTCGCTGCTCAGCGACATTCGCGTGCCCAAGGCGATTGCTTCACAGAAACGCTTTCACTCAAGTGTGCAAGATGCCGCAATCGTGCTCGATGTGTTGCTGCGCAATGAGCTGGAACATGATGGAACTGTAGAACTCGTGCGACAACTGAATGACTACCGCACAGCTCGTGGCTGGCGGACGACCTTCGAAAGTTCGGCGGCGGTTGATGCGCTCTCGCGTTGGTACGCAACCGCTTCAGCCAACGGTACCGCTCGAGGGACTGTTGCCATCGCCGGTCGAACTATTGATATTGAAGGCAATGCAGTCACACGGCATGCATTCGATACCACAGCAGATGCCAATGCGCCGCCAGAGCACATTACGTCAAGTGGTGACGGTCCAATCACTGTGCTCATCGCAACGTCCGGAGTGCCAAGTACGTCTGAGGAACTGCCTGCACTAGAGTCTGTCATCCGTGTGCGGCGCATTTGGCGAGACGCGCTTGGTAACCCGATCTGGGTGAATACGCCTGTCGCTGCAGGTGATCTCATCACCGTTGATGTGTCGATCGTTTCAACCGACGGAAGTCGCTGGGAGGATGTCGCGGTGCTCGATGTGCTACCTGGCGGCATGGAGTTTGAGTTGCCATCGCTGGCCACAAGCGCTGGCGGGTCCCAAGTGAAAATGGCTTCTGTAGACCGTGTGGAATTCCGCGACGACCGTGTTGTGGCGTTCCTCACTGTCAATGACACAATTCAGCACTTGCAGTATGTGCTTCGGGCTGTTGTACCCGGCGAGTTCGCCGTACCAGCCGTTGATGCGCTTGCCATGTACGACCCAGATGGACATGGCCGATCCAAATCGAGCAGCGTGAAGATCCGCCTCCCGTGAAACTCGGAATTCCATCTCGTACTGCGTGGCGGCGTATGGGCATTGCCTGCGCTGGAGTCATGGCTGGCTGCGCCATTACGTTCACCGTGCTGTGGTATGCCTACCCACTGCCCAAGGGCATGCTCAATCCTGGTCCCAATGGCGCGATGGCACTAAACGCCCATCGCGGGGTGTTACTCGATGTGACAGCCCGTGATGAAATGCGACGGCTACCCGTGTCACTTGACGAAGTCAGCCCGTGGATCCCTAAAGCATTGGTTGCCGGGGAGGATGCCCGGTTCTATAGGCACATGGGTATCGATCCACTCTCTGTGATCGGTGCTCTATTGGACAATCTTGCATCTGGCCGTGTTGTTCGAGGCGCAAGCACGATCACCATGCAGGTCGCAGGTATGAAACTGGGCCACCCACGCACCTGGTCGGGCAAGGCGGTGGAGGGGTTCAGGGCATTGCAAATGGAATCCGCCTTTTCGAAACCGGCCATACTTGAAGCCTGGCTGAATATGGCCCCGTTCGGGGCAAACGTCGTGGGCATCGAAGCAGCAAGCCGAATGTGGTTGGGTAAGCCCGCGAGCAACTGCACAATTGCCGAGGCAGCGCTGCTTGTGGGGTTGCCAAAGTCACCCGAGCGGCTGCGGCCCGATCGCTTTCCAAAGGCGGCTATTGAACGACGTAATGTTGTTTTAAAACGCATGCTCGTAACGAACGTGATTACACGTGAACAATTCACTCAGGCCATAGCAGAGGTTCCGCTGCTGCGAGTTGAGACAAGGGAAACCAACGACGCACATGTAGGCTGGATGGCACTAGACCGTGATGATGCACCAATTCGTCACACGACAATCAATGCAGACATGCAGTCAATTGCCGAGACGATTGTGCAGCGACATGCAGTCCATCTGCCACGTGAATTAGATGTTGCCGTTGTGTTGGTTGAGCTTAAGACTTCTGCCGTTCGAGCAGTCATTGGCTCCAGTGACTTTGGCGATCCACGCGACGGACAGATCAACGGTGCGACGACAATGCGTTCGCCCGGTTCTGCCCTGAAGCCATTTGTGTACGCGGCGGCATTTGAGTCGCGACGACTATCGCCAGAATCGCTTGTTGACGACGCTCCATTGGATCTAGAGGGTTGGCGACCTCGCAACATCGATCGTGTGTGGATGGGGTCGTTGACTGCGGCTGAAGCACTGCAGTTATCGCGAAACACACCGGCATTGCGGATTGCTCGTGACCTCGGCCTTGCGCCGACGGTGGCGATGCTGCGGCGATGTGGACTCAATGTGTCTGCGGTATCGGAATCACGTGCCCAGTTATCGATGGTCGTTGGTGGAATGCCCGTCACACCATGGAACCTCGCCGAGGGCTACGCGACACTTGCTCGTGGAGGCGTGCACATGCCACTACGGCTGCTCAATGGGGAGGAACACGTCCAGCGTCGGGTTGTTTCGGCGAGAACATGCGCCGCCATCGAGCACTGTCTTGCTGGCGACATTGTTGACACATCGTCAATCCTCCCATTCCTTGTTGCCAAGACCGGCACGAGTAGTGGCCATCGTGATGCGGTTGCTGCGGGATGGAATCGTAACTGGGCAGCGGTTGTGTGGGTCGGTCGTTTTGATAACGGCGGCGACCCAGTATTACTCGGTGCTGATGCCGCCCTGCCGATGTTGCAAGAGTTATTGCACCATCCAACGCTCGCAACAACCCGAACCGGCGATGCGTGGTCGCCATGGCAGGTGTACCAAGCGGTGGGGCGCGCACAGCCACGCACGACAGCGATTCTGGAGCCACGTGATGGTGATGTACTCATTGCGTTGCAAGACACCGTTTCGCTCACGCCCAAGGTGCACGCAGGGGGCGACGAGGCGGTGTTGTTTCTGAACGGCGCGCCAATCGCACTTGAAGCGATTGCACTTTCGCCTGGGGACCACGAATTGCGATTGGTAGAACCCGGCTTTGCACCGCACGTAGTGCACTTCATCGTCAAGACTGCCGGGTAGCTGGGCCGTGCGTCAGTCTTTGCTGGCCATTAACTCAAGCATGTCAAGACAACGGTTGGAGTACCCCATCTCGTTGTCATACCAGGACACGATCTTGAAGAAATGCTCGTTCAGTTCCATGCCAGCGCCAGCGTCATAAATACTGCTGTGTGGGTCACCAATAAAGTCGCTGCTGACCACCGGGTCATCGGTGTAACACAACACGCCTGCCATGGGACCATCGGCAGCAGCCTTCATCGCTGCACTGATTGCAGCAAGTTCAGTTGCCTTTGTCGTCTTGAATGTCAAGTCAACCACTGACACGTCTGCCGTTGGAACACGAAACGCCATGCCGGTCAACTTGCCCGCAACCTCAGGCAGACACAAGGCAACTGCCTTGGCCGCGCCCGTGCTCGCGGGAATGACATTCTGGTACGCGTTGCGACCACCTCGTAAGTCCTTCTTGCTGGGACCATCTTGTGTTGGCTGCGTCGCCGTGGCCGCATGAATCGTGCTCATGAGCCCTTCTTCAAGACCAAACGAGTCCATGATTACCTTCGTGATAGGTGCAAGGCAATTTGTGGTACACGATGCGTTGGAGATGATGTGGTGCGTCGCAGGGTCATACTTGCCACAGTTGACCTTATGCACAAACGTGGGCACCTCATCTGGCGTCTTCGTAGGCGCTGAAATGAGTACACGCTTTGCGCCCGCATCAAGGTGTTTGCTCGATCCCTCCGCCGTCGTGAACAGCCCCGTTGACTCAACTACGTAGTCGACGCCCAAATCACCCCAACCCAGTGCCGCGGGATCCCGTTCACTAAGACACTTTGTCGAATGTGCATCACACACAAGCGAATCATTCTCGGCTCGAACCACATGATCGAAACGTCCATGCATGGTGTCGTATGTCACGAGGTAGGCGAGGTTGTGCGCCGGGACAAGGTCGTTGACGGCGACCACTTCAAAGTTGCCACGTCGCACCGCTTCACGGTATACGAGCCGACCGATACGTCCAAATCCATTGATGCCGATGCGGATAGTCATTTGGGGGGATCCGAGAGTCGAAAGTCGAAAGTTGGGGAACGAGGCTCAGGTGCCGAATGATATCCGTTCCCGCCTGCAGCGACCGGCTATCCTCCCTCTTGCTGCCATGGCACGTCCGGCACGCCAGACAGGCGATTTGCCGCCCGAGCCTGAGCGAATAGCAGGTCGCTACATCGGTTAATCCATTGCACTGCGGCATCGGAGACGCCACCTTCTGC
>JABAAC010000168.1 GCA_014238965.1 Phycisphaerales bacterium
GTTGATCCCGAAGTGGGTGCTCCTTGGGCGCACTATCCAGCCACCGCTTAGCGGAGGCCAATGCGCCAGCGGCCGCTGCCTGCCGCGCGCGACGCACGGCATCGACATTGCCGCTGGGCAAGGCGCCGGCAAATCGTCTCTCGCGTTCGACAAGCGATTCAATCGCTTGGTCAACTTGTATAAGCAAGTCCGGGTCATCGCCAGGAGCTTGAATGAGTCGCCGCCCATGGTCCTGATACATGAACCGAAGTCGCTCAGTGGCTGCTTCGAGTGGTAGGTCGCCGGACTCAATACGAGCGAGATCTTTGGCAACAGCAGGGGCATCATCGACAAAGACGGCCTGCGCATCGCCTTGCAGCATATGACAAGACACCCAGATCAAGAACACCGGCAACATAGTGGACGATTCTACGGTGGGGCCGCAGGGCCGGTTCGTGCCCCCAAGCGGGGTGCCGCGATAGAGTGTGAGGCATGATCCGACTCCCAATAGCAGTGGTGGTATCGATAGTTGCCCTGATGACTGTTGGCTGCACGACAGAACCGCGTATCACAGTGGCTCATCAGGGCGTGTTGAATGAGCACACGGATAAGGCGATGTCAGGCAATGTTGAGCTAACGATCACCAATCCTGGCACGCTTGAAATCGAGTTAATCGAATACCACTACACAGTCTCGTCGGGTGGAGCCTCTTGGTCAGGCCGGCATGCAGGCCAGTTGGTTCTGTCACCAGGCGTTGACCGGGCAGCAACATTGCCAATTGTGATCCTGTCACCCTCGGGCGGCTGGGCCAATGGTGTGGCTCCCGATTCTGTGGAGTGCAGGGTTTCGGGTTCACTGGTCTACATCGGCAATGGTGTGTTTGATGAGACCCTTGCCGAACTTGGGTATCGGCCATGGGCCGACTTTGGTGGCAAGGTGGTTCTGCGGGGCAGTCAGGTTGTGCGGGGTGGGCAGGCCGCAGGATCAAACTGATCCGAACGTTCGACAAACCAAGCATGCTCCCCTTGATTCGGTGCTGAATACATCGCGAAGCGAATCCGATGGTATCTCTGCTGGCTACGTGCCAGCGGAGTGCTCCCAATGGACCTTGATGACATTCTCCAACACGCCCACCAGTGCGGCGCTAGTGACATTCACCTTGTGCCGGGGCATCCACCGGTGCTACGGATCAATACACAGATCACACCTATGGAGGGGGCCATCGTTCAGGCTGCTGAGGTTGATCGGTGGATTACCAAACTTGTAGGCGAGCATCATCGTGAGCGATTGCAGGCACAAATGGATGTTGACTTGTCATATTCCATTGAGGGAATAGGGCGGTATCGCGTCAACATTCACCGCCAACGTGGCGTGCCGGCAATTGCCATGCGCATTGTCAATGACACAGTGCCAGCCTTGGAAGACTTGAATCTCCCACCGATCATCGAGAAGCTTGCCTGGCTTCCACGGGGTTTGGTACTGGTCACAGGCGATACCGGCTCAGGTAAGTCAACAACGTTGGCTGCACTCCTTGATGCCATGAACGCCCGCTATCGAAAGCACATCATCACGTTGGAAGACCCTGTTGAGTACATGTTTCAGAGCGATAAGTGTTTGATTGAACAGCGGGAACTGGGCGAAGACCTGCCGTCGTTTGCATCGGGGCTCAAACATGCCTTGCGACAGGATCCGGACATCATTCTGGTGGGCGAGATGCGAGATCTTGAAACAACGGCGTTGGCAATGAGTGCTGCTGAGACAGGACACTTAGTGTTGTCGACATTGCATACGGTCAATGCCTCGCAAACAGTTGAACGAATCATCGATATGTATCCGCCGGGGCAACAGAATCAAATTCGGTCAATGCTTGGCAACACACTTCAGGCGGTGGTTTCACAGACGTTGTTCAGTCGCGTGGATAAGCCCGGAATGGTGCCTGCAGTCGAAGTGCTCCTGTGTACCGCCGCTGTCCGGAACCTCATTCGTGAGGCACGTACGTTTGAGATTCCCAATGTCATTGAAACCGGAAGAAGACAGGGCATGGTCACGCTGGATGCATCCATTGCCGAACTCTACTTGAACGGGTTCATCTCTCGCGAAGATGCATTGGCGCATGCATCTCGGCCAGATGCGATGAACCGTTCGCTGGCGGCCTGAGGAAACACAACCTATGCCAACCTATCGGTATCAATCTAGGCTCGACACTGGCCGCATTGAAGGCGGCGAGCTTGTGGCAGACAGTGTCTCTGCAGCGGCCATGACGCTTCGAAGCAAAGGCCAGCGAGTACTTCGACTCGTGCCTGTTGCAACCTCCAAGCGCATCGACTGGGGTCGTATTTGGGAGTATTTGAACACGGGAAGTGGCCCTCGCCAGAAGGACATACTTGACTTCACGACGCAGTTAGCGGTCATGATTCGCGCAGGCATCAATATTCGCCAGGCCCTTGAGGGCATTGCAGAGCAGACGAAGAATGCAAAGTTCAAGCGAATTTTGAATGAGATTCGAACTGACGTCGAAAGTGGAAAACCATTCTCTGATGCACTTGGCCGCCATCCAAAGCAGTTCAATACGCTCTATGTGAACATGGTGAAGGCCTCGGAAATGTCGGGTTCCTTCGGTCGCATGCTTGATCGAATTGCCTCACTCATTCAGCAGCAACTCGAAACGCGAAACATGGTGATCGGGGCCAGTATCTACCCGGGCGTGATTGCAGTCATGGCGATCTCAGTGACGGTGTTTCTGCTGACATTCGTGTTGCCAAGATTCGCGGGCGTATTCCAGGGGAAAGAGGACATTCTCCCTGGGCCGACGCTGTTTCTGATGGGCCTGTCTGATTGGATGGTGCTCTATTGGTGGATCCCACTTACGGTGGGCGTCCTTGGCATGGGAGGCTTGATCGCGTTCATTCGCACGAGCGTCGGGCAATTCTGGTGGGACATGCTTCGTCTTCGGGTGCCGTTGTTCGGGCCGATGTTCCGAGCGTTATATGTCAGTCGGTCGTTGCAAACAATGGGGGAGTTGTTGAATGCCGGCGTACCAGTACTCGATTCGCTTGTCGTGACAGGTGATATTTCTGGCAATGCGCACTACCGCAGGCTGTGGCGACGAGTTGGGCGTTCTGTTCGTGAGGGGCGTCGGATCAACACCGAATTGGAGCACACATCCTTGCTGCCGCGCAGTGTTGTGCAGATGGTGTCCGCTGGCGAAGAGTCGGGGCGACTGGGAGAGGTGTTGGAGGAAATTGCCTCTTACTACCTTCGCGTCCTGAAAGACGCGATCAAGACCATGACAAGCATGATTGAACCCATCCTCATCGTGGCCATGGGTGCCTTGGTTGGGTTCATTGCAATGGCGATCATTCTTCCCATCTTCAAGATGAGTTCGATTGTCAGCGGATGACGCACATCAGAAACAACATGTCATGTCGTCGCCACGGATTCACTCTGGTAGAGACCGCGCTTGCGGTGGTCATCGTTGGCACCGGAGTCTTGGCAATGGTCTATGCGCAAGAAACTATTCACCAGCAGAATCGATGGGGGTCTAGGGCCGCACGGGCTGCGAGACTTGGGAATGAGATTCGTGAGCGGTGCTTCAATCTCTCGCCTTGGGACCCTGTGACCGCGACCACCTTCTGGGGGGCTGAGCCAGGGGAGACATCGGTAATTGATTACGACGACATCGATGATTTTGACGGCGTGACATTCACGGGGGCAACAGGCCCAATCGATGGCGGTGGTGTTGTTATTCCTGACATGCAGGGCTGGAGCCAGAACGTGACGGTTGAGCCGGTTGATCCCGGCGACTTGTCAACAGTCGTTGCAGCGGGCACAAGTGATGTGTTGCGTGTTCGTGTAGATATTTCATCGCCAGCAGAACCGGGCGGACCGCCCGAA
The DNA here is from genome assembly GCA_014238965.1 of Phycisphaerales bacterium. GTDB lineage: Bacteria > Planctomycetota > Phycisphaerae > Phycisphaerales > SM1A02 > JABAAC01. Next base: position 3,874 of record JABAAC010000168.1, read on the forward strand.
TTGATCACAAGTGTGACATGGGTGCAATCATGGTGAAACAAAAACAAAACAAGGTACGTCGTGGTATCGCAAGTGTGCTGGCCTTGATGTTCTTAGTGCTCTTTGCATCAGTTGTGACAGCGATGGCGGTAGTCGCCGATGGCAATGTTCGAACAGCGGAAAGCGCAGTGTCTGTGTCGCGTGCCATTAGTGCGTCGGAAAGTGGCTTGCATTATGCAGCTCGCCGATTGCGTCTAGAAGCATCTCGTTACACCATCGAGCGGGGAACAACATCGGGCACATTTGGATCAAGGCTGTGGGCAGGGACGTGGACAACCAGCGATGGAACGGTGATCGTTGCGCCACCGTCGGACTACACCGTGGCATCACCAACGGGCACAGGACTGCTGCATGCCGTGCACGATGCGCACGCTTCGGCAGACAGCCACGCCGAGGTGCTCGAGGATGGTTTGCCTGTGGAATTAGAACTCGATCAAGCATCGGGCTTGCTTCGTTCACCAGGCATTCCGGTACACGGCGGGGGCGATGCGCCGTGGTTCAGATTGCGGTACGAGTGGTCAGGGGATTCCGTACTAGTCACAAGTCAGGGGCATGATCGTGACATCGTTCGGACACTAACGATGCGATTTGATCTGGAAAAGAAGATCGAGTTCGCGCTGCTCACGCCAACGCGGATCATGATCGGCAAGAACGTACTCATCGAGGGACCCATGGGCACGTTCTATGGCACACTCGCCAATGAATTGCAGGCCGAACACGGGGATCCATTGGTGGTGACCAGTGATTTTCGAGGCATTGACAGCAGTTTGGATACCTCGCTCGATGTGCTGGACCTTGCGATCTTGTTGTCGGATGTCGATGGCGATAACCGGTTACGGCCCAACCACCCTACGGAATCGACACAGCTCACTGGCGGTGCGATTGCTGATCACAATAGTGATGGATACGTCGATGACTTTGACTTGTTTCTCTATGGGTATGACGCGGACGCTGATGGCGGGGTTGTCTACGATCAAGATCTCGCGTTTCTTGCCGGGCTCGGCGTGTTGACCGAAGAATTTACTGCGGATCCACAATTGGGCGGACTGCTGGACAAGGCTCGCCCTGATCGAAACGAGGACGGCACTGTCGATGCTTTGGATATGGCGTTGGGCTATTCCGACGGGGTCATCGATGACTTGGATCGATACGCAAAAATTCAGGGTGAGTTGCGATTTGCTGTGGACGGTGTCGATTGGGAAGTGGCACGCGGCGCACCGTGGCAATCCGCCGTGCATGGGCCGGTGGACCCTGGATCGCTCAACAATGCAGCGCAGTTCAGTGTGACGGCGCCAGAAATGGTCGAGATCACGAACGATATGTTTGCAAACTCAACAACGTGGTTTCAGACGACCGCCGCGGCAGGGGCGACATTCTCGACACAGCTTGCGGCCAACGGCGGCTGGAGTGGCACGACGACCGCTCCAGAGTCAGTACCGTTCGGTAGCGAGGGTGCCTATGACCTGTACGACCGCCCGGTGTACAGCAACATGACGTTCACCAATGTTGTCATTCCTCGTGGCACCAATGCATTGTTTGAGGGTTGCACCTTTATTGGCGTGACATGGATTGATGCCGAGGAAGACTGCACCAATCCAAATTGGAACTACCTCGGGGCGCGTGAATTTGGTGAGGGCGGCGTGTTGCAAGAACGTTTTGAGGAACTGCCCGACACACCAGGATTCCCAGACCTCCCACCGGACACCAAAGCGCAGTCAAACAACATCCGATTTGATTCGTGTACGTTTCTTGGATCGATTTCTGGTAGCCGTCCACTGCAGTACACGCATTGGCGTAACAAAGTGCAGTTGACTGGCGACACTCGCATCTTCATTGATCCTGAAGATCCGGATTTGTTAGCGCAGCCTGATGGTGCAGTACTCCGGATGAATTTGTATGGCCTGCCCGAGGCTGATCGTGATGAATTGGCCAAGAGCACGATGCTGCTTCCAGGTTGGTCGGTAGATGTGGGACCATTTGATAACGGCAATGCACATGTGCAACTGACAGGCACAATCGTGACAGGCATCATGGACATTCGTGGCTCAGCGGATTTGCATGGCACGCTGTTGATGACATTTCATCCAGAGGCGAATGCCGGGCCGCTGTATTACGGTGGTTCGCCGGACTCCTTCAACACAACTATTGGCTACTTCAGTAGTGCCGATGGTGATGGCGAAGGAGTTGATCCGGACGATCCGGAGTTCAATGGCTATGGCCACATTCGACTTCGTTATGACCCAGACGCGGAATTGCCCGACGGCATCCCGTGGCCACTGCAATGCAGCGCGGATCCAACGAGTTACAGCGAAGGTGGTTCGATGTGAATCGTACGCGCGGATTTAGTCTTGTCGAGTTGCTTATTGCATTGATGTTGTCATCACTGTTGATGACTGCAGTCATGGTGTCGCTTGACTCGGGCTTTCGTGCATATCGAAAGTCAGCTGAAGAAGTATCGACCAACGTGCAGGGGCGGATCATCATTGAGCGGTTGCAGGCGTTGATTCGCTCGGGAACGGACTTTGGGCCGCTGCCTGCATCGCCATCGGATCAGGTCATTCAAACGACGTCACTGGATATCAAGATGCCCGAAGGCGATTGGATCACGGTTGCATGGGATGCAAATGCAGCACAATTAACGTGGACTGATACCAGTGGCACATTGCCGCTTCTTGAGGGGGTGACCCAGGAATTGGATGCCGGGGGAACCATGCAGCCATTCCGGCTGAACTACAGCGATGGCCGTTGGCTCATGAATGCAACCGTCGATCTGGTTGTGGAGCCCGAGTTGACCGCTGGGCTAGACCTCGAAGGCGACAGTACGCCACCACTTCGGTTCACTGGCTCGGCCCGGCCGAGAATTGCGGCATGGGAAGGCCGCTGATTCGATTGAAGCGCCTGTGAAATGGCGGGCGGCCATCTACAATCTCGCCCATGTTTCGTCTGCAGATTGAGCGCACTATTTCCGCAGCGCACGCCATCGTCATTCAGGGCGAGCAAGAGGCGATGCATGGGCATGATTGGCGTGTACGCGTGCGCGTTGAAGGCCCGCGACTTGATGGTGATGGGCTCCTGTGCGATTTTCATGACTTGGAGTGCAGGCTCGATACTATTTTGTCGCCCTTTGCCAACGGCATGTTGAATGGCACACCGCCGTTTGATTCCTGCAACCCAACGGCCGAGCGATTTGCAGAGCATGTTGCAATGGCGTTCATTGCCGATCCTCCGCCAGGGGTCATGCGGCTTGAGGCATCTGTGACCGAGGCGCCTGGGTGCGAAGCAACCTGCATACTTGAACTTCAAAAGGACCCACTGGCATGACAGCCGATCCATTCATGCTGGGCATCTCGGGCTGCCGTGGCATAGTCGACAGCACTATGACAGTCGACGTGGCGGCCAGACTCGCAGCCTGCTGGGGCGAGCGTTTGGTTGCGACAGCGAGTGACCCCTTAGTTGTGCTTGGTCGCGACAGCCGGCCTAGCGGCAAAGCGTTCGCCGCTGCCGCCGCTGCTGGGCTGCATCATGTTGGATGTCGTGTTGTAGATGTTGGCATTGTGGCCACACCCACGGTGGGAGTGGCAATTGGCGCGCTTGGCGCCGACGGTGGAGTGCTCATTACGGCATCGCACAATCCCGGCCAATGGAACGGCATCAAATTGCTGGATCGTCAGGGCACTGCACCGCCAATTGCATTGGCTGGCGCGATCGTTGAGCGATATCACGCCGGTGGTCCAGATGGCGTTGATTCCACTTCGCAGGTGCAAGTCAGCACAGACGCTCGGGCGAATGACACGCATGTGTCGAAGGTGCTCGGGTGCATTCGCCCCAATCGCGTGCAAGCGATGGCACCGAGGGTCCTACTCGATTCTGTGCGCGGAGCTGGTGGCCCCGCTGGACGACATTTGCTTAAGGCGATGGGATGTGACGTTGTGCATCTTGAAGCTGAGCCCGATGGCCTGTTTCCCCGGTCGCCCGAGCCAACTGCCGACAATCTTGCGCACCTAGGCCCGAGTGTCATTGAGCATGGTGCAGCGGTAGGCTTTGTGCAGGATCCAGATGCTGACCGCATGGCAATCCTTGATGAACAGGGGCGATACATCGGCGAGGAATACACCCTTGCGCTTGGCGCGTGGTCCGTACTTCGTGGAACGAGCGGAGCGTCGGCGGCGGCAAACTTGTCGACAAGTCGGATGATTGACGATGTTGCGGCTCGATTCGGTGCCACGGTGTACCGGACGGCTGTTGGCGAGGCCAATGTTGCTGAGGCAATGCGTACACACGGGGCGATTGTCGGCGGCGAGGGCAATGGGGGAGTCATTCTTCCGGATGTGACGTGGGTGCGAGATTCTCTGTCATCCATGGCGCTTGTGTTAGACCTCATGGCTATCGAAAATAAGAGCATTTCCGAATTGGTCAATGCCATTGGGGGGTACACGATGATCAAGCGAAAGGTTCCACTTGAGCATCGCGAAGATCTCGCCCCGGCCTTAGACAAGTTGCGAACAGCCTTTGCGAGCGATCGCATCGACAATTCTGACGGCGTTCGCATCGATCTGGAAGAGGGCTGGGTGCATCTGCGGCCGAGCAATACCGAGCCCATCGCAAGGCTCATTGCCGAAGCGGCCGATGGGCCCGCCGCAGAGGCGTTGGTTCATCGTGTCGCTAAGGCCGCTGGGCTGGGCTGATCGACTTCCTTGTCACGTTGGCGGCGGCTTCGACGCGAGTGTCAGCCCGGTCATGTCATGCCTCGCGGGTATCACCAGGCCCACCAGAATGCCCGTTAGCACGCATGATCCAATGCCGAAGGTGGAGATTAGCAACACGTTGATGTCAGTCCATGTGCCAATGGCGAGATTAACAAATGCACTGACGCATAGTCCACTTAGTGCAGCGGCCGTACCAGGTCGTGTCGTAAAGATGCCCAAGAAGAACAAGCCACATAGCCCGCTGGCAAACAGGCCCAGCACCATGAACCAAAGATCGAGCACGCTCTTGATATCAAGCGATGCAATCAGCAGGGCTGCTGAGGTTCCAAGCACACCGAAGATCACTGTGACCCATCGCGCTGTTCGAAGCGCTGAGGCATCGTCAACACTTGGCCGGAATCGGCGCCAGAAGTCCGTGGTGAATGCTGTTGACACCGAGTTCATGCTTGAGTCAATACTGCTCATGGCAGCAGCAAAAATTGCCGCAATGATGAGTCCCGACACGCCCACGGGAAGTTCATTGACGATGAACCATGGCAGAATTTGATCCACCGCTTCCAAGGGCGCGAGACTGCCTGGATTCGCTCGGTAGTAAACCCACAAGAGCGTGCCTAGGCCGAAGAAGAGCACGCTTGCAGGAATGGCCAGTAGGCCACTGGTCCACAATGCAATTTTGGCACTTCGCTCATCCGGTGTTGTCAGGTATCGCTGAATAACGGCCTGGTCCGACGTGTAGGGCATGATGTTGTTGAAGATTGCGCCCAACACAACCACGAACAACACGGGTTGTGTCCAATCAAAGCCGAGATTCGCCAAGTGCAGCTTCTGCCCCGCTTGCGCCTCAGTTAGGAAACCCGACCAGCCATCGGGAATGCCCGCAAGCATGACTCCGCCAGCGACAAGTGCGCCACACAACAATACGACTGTTTGCAGTACATCTGACCAAATGACAACCTCGATGCCGCCAAGCACCGTGTAGACAATTGACAGGAGGCCCATCAACAAGATGCATAGAGAGACATCAATTCCGGTGACTGCATTGAGGGCGAGCGCGGGCAGAAAGACAACTACAGCAACGCGTCCGAGTTGCCCCAGGATGAACTGTGCGCTGCCAAGGAGCCTTACTGAAAGACCGAATCGTCGTTCAAGGTATTCATAGGCTGTTGTTAGATTCAATCGCCTAAAGAAGGGCAGAAATAGCCACGCTACGATCGGGGCAAGTACAACAATGCCCATGCTTTGGACGAAGTACACCCAATCCGTGGCATATGCCTTCGCCGGAATGGCCATGAACGTGATGGCGCTGAGTTGGGTAGCGAAGATTGAGATGCCAGCGGCCCACCAGGGAATACGCCGGCCTGCAAGAAAGAAATCATCCGTGGTGCGCTCTCGGCCTGCGAAATAAAGTCCCATCGCAATGAGGGCAAGCAGATAGATGGAGATCACAGCCCAGTCAAGGGTGGCCAGCGATCCGTCAGGTAGGACGGGTGTGACCATGAGCACATGCGTGCTGCGCACTCGAGGCCGCATTTCACCTGTGGGGACAATGAATCCCTCGCGCCAAGGCACAGTCGGAACCGTGACGGTTGGCCACTGGCTGTTTTGAGGCCATGCGGCTTGATTGGAACTCAATGGTTCACTTGGATTGATGCGCGGGAAGGTGCCCGAGAGCGACCATGTGTCGGTTGTCGCGCAGTACATCTGCTGCTCGTTGGCGAATCCTGGGTGGCCATCTCGCAACGAATCTGTCTGTCCTGCGGTTCCACCTGTGTCTCCACCAATAACCACCAACATGTCATGCCCAGCGGGAATAGCCGGAGATGGTGCGGCCGAACAGGGTTGAGGCACATCCGCTAGTTGTGTCCAGATATCGGTGCTCGGGTCGTAGCGCCAAGCATCGGTGAGATACTCGCGTTGTCCGTCAACAAGCGCGCAGCCTGAGAACACAAACAACTGTCCATGGGTTGAACCTGCCACGGACAGAATGCGAGCAGGCCCCGTCAGTGGAGCGTGCTCTTGCCACGCTTTGGGATCTGCCAGATTCAGAGAAAACAGACGATTTGAGGCGATGAATTGATCTGCCGAGGGTTGCCCGCCAATGATCCAAACATCGTCGCCAATCAGGACACCGCTTGCATACGCCACAGGTTGAGGCAAGGCGGGGAGTTCCCTGATCGAGACATTTGAACCTTCATGCCCAAGCAGGTAGGCATCATTGAAGTGTTGCGTGCCATCGCTTCCACCAACAGCCACCACGCCGAAATCAGGATGCGTCAATGCAACGCTGTAGGCACTTTCGTGTGGGAGTGTTGCATCTACGGTGCGCCACTGGCCGTGAGGAAGCTCGAGGACATGAATGGAATCACGCCAGACTTTGTCAGTGGTCCAAAGTGGCTCATGTGGGAAGTTGGCGCCGCCGGCAACAATCAGGTGCCCGTTGTGGGCGCCAGCAATCGGCCCGGCAACACCTTCCGCCTCAGGCCAGTGTGTCAATTCACTCCATTGCAACAGGTCTGCGGAAGAATCCCCTGCCAACGTGAGCAGTGCAATGGCAAGCAGCGGCGTGGGCATGGGCACGAGCCTACAGTACGTCGCATGTCGATTCCGGAATTGAACGGCTTGATCGCCGCTGCACACAGTCCATTCGATGCCAGTGGCGACCTCAATGTGGCGGTGGTTTCTCAACAAGCGTCGCTCTTTCATGAGATGGGCCTCATTGGCGTTTTTGTTGGCGGCTCCACCGGCGAGTGGTTCTCACTGTCGTTGGATGAGCGGCGAGCCTTAACCGAGGCGTGGGTTGACGCCGCGGGCGATTTGGTAGTCATTGCGCACGTGGGTGGAGTGGCTGTTGAGAAGGCGCAGTTGCTTGCGGACCATGCCCAAACGACCGGCGTCGATGCGATTTCGTGTTTGGTGCAGCCTCAACTTGGCGTGCGTTCAGCTGCCGCGGCGGTGGACTATTTGGAAGCAGTGAGTTCAGCAGCGCCTAGAACAAGCGCCTTCTATTACGACATGGAAACAGTCACAGGCATCGATGTGCCGCTCGATCAATTGCTAGAGATTGCTATTGACCGTGTGCCTACACTTGCTGGAGCCAAATACACCAATGCAGATCTTGCCACGCTGACACGAGCGCAGCAGGTGTCCAATGATGTGCAAATTCTCATGGGGCGAGACGAAATGCTGCTCGGTGCGCTTGCGTGTGGCACGAAGGCAGCGGTAGGTAGCACGTATAACTACGCTGCGCCGGTCTACCAGCGGATCTTCGACGCCATGGCAAAGGGCGACTTGGATGCAGCTCGGCTTGCCAATGTCGAAGCGGTCATGTTCGTAAAAGCACTGCTCAAGGCGGGTGTGCTTCCGGGGGCAAAGGCAATCATGAGGTGGATGGGTGTGGATGTGGGCCGGCCTAGGCCGCCGCATGACACGCTTGATCCAGACTCGGCTCGAGCATTTCATGAGGCAATTGCCAACATGCCTGTCTTTGCACGGTCGCTGCAGCCATGAGCCTGACCCTAGAGCGTACGAGAAGTGATTTGGAAGAGACGCTGGCCTTTTGGCTTGAAAGGGGCGTCGACCACGCGCACGGCGGGCTGCATACGCATCTGGATCGATACGGTCAAGTATTCGATACAGACAAGTCGATCTGGGCACAAGGCCGATGGGCATCGATATTGGAACGCAGCAACGAAGTACTTGGGCCTGATGATGCACGAAGTGCAGCATCTGCATCAGCATGGTCATTCCTTCAGAGACATGGTTTTGCCCCCGATGGGCGAATGTACTTCAGCGTCACGGGAGATGGGCGACCATTGCGCAGTCGTCGATACGTGTACAGCGAGTGCTTTACTGCCATGGCTGCGGCGCAATTGGGACATGCTTCACAAGCGTGGTTGCTCCTTGACACTGTGTGGGCGCAGTTTGACGGCAGTGCACCTGTTGATTTCAAGACCAACTCCTGCACGCGGCCCATGATTGAGTTGGGCTTACCAATGATTCTGCTGAATGTGCTGCAGGTGTTTCGTGAGGCACATTGCCCTTCCCCCAAGGGCATGTCGGTGGAGCAGCGTATTGATGCCTGTATAGATGCGGTTCGTCCGCTCATCCATGATGGCGAAGCTGCGGTCCTCGAAGTGGCGTCACCCGAGGGGTGTGTCATTGATCACGCAGTTGGCCGACAGTTAAATCCAGGGCACGCAATTGAGGCATCGAGTTTTATCCTTGCTGAGGCGATGTATCGCGGGTGTGCTGACCTGCAGGCGATGGGACTTCGCATGGTCGACTACGCATTTGAGCGAGGGTGGGACGCCACGCATGGTGGGTTGCTCTCATTTGTGGACTTGCGTGGCGAGCCATGTCTGGAATACCGACATGACATGAAGTTTTGGTGGCCGCAGTTTGAGGCGCTTGTTGCGCTGCTTCGGGCACATGTTTGCACGAATGATGAACAGTGGTGGGCGAAGGCCGTCTTGGTGCACGATTGGATTAGCGACCACCTCAAGGACCCTGATGGACCTGAGTTTTTTGGCTATCTCCGAGTTGATGGCACACCGTCATCGACTCACAAGGGCGATCTGTGGAAGGGCGCCTTTCACATTCCCCGTGCACTGCACGATGTCATGACATTGCTCAGTTCACGTTGATCGATTCGTGCACTGTCCATGTGAGCGGATCCGTTCGGCAGTCAATATCGCAGGCGAAGAACCCGCCGCGGTACTTTTGTACCAGAGGCCAGATGATCAACCGATCTGTATCGGGTAGTGGTAGCTCGCCCACACGGTCGGCTTCGACCCACTCCAGATCACCCTCGTCGAATTGCATTGACGCGATTTCAGTATGGTTCACAGCCCGATTGACCTCGAAGAGGAACATGAGCCAGTGGCCGGCACCCTCATAGGCGGTTTCGGCAACGAGGCCACTCATGCGGACTTCTGACACATTGAGTTGCATCCCTGTCTCTTCGTAGATCTCTCTCACGGCGCACTGGTGAGGACTTTCCCCCGTGGTGGGTTCCAACTTGCCACCGATAGGGGAGTACAGCCCGCGGTTGGGCGCTTTTGAACGGTGCAGCATCAGTTGGCGTCCCTGAGCATCACGCAAGTAGCACAGCACGGCGATTCGATAGGGCAAGTCCGCAGTGTTGATGTTTGTCGGATCGTGTGTCATGTGCTTTGCGCCTGAACAAGGTTGACCATATCTCGGACAGCTCTTTCCAGACCGCTGAAAACAGCCCTGCTGATGATTGCATGGCCGATATGCAGTTCTCGTAGGCCTGGAAGGGCTGCGATGGGGCCCACATTGTCGTAGCCCAAGGCATGCCCCGCATTGAATTGCATTCCAAGGCGTTGGACGGCTTCGCCCGCGGCGGCCACCTGGGCAAGAGCCGCACTCGTGGATTGTGCAGACTCATTGAGATGGGCTGCGTGCGCCCATGGACCCGTATGAATCTCGCAGATTGCAAAGCCACAGGCTGCGGCAGCTTCAATCTGGTGCGGCTGGGCATCGATGAATGCAGAGGCGCAAATGCCCTTCGCATCAAGTGCGGCGACGATTTTGGCCAGTGCAGGCTGTTGGCCTGCGACATCTAGGCCGCCCTCGGTGGTCACTTCTTGCCGGCCTTCAGGCACCAGCATTGCCGTGTGTGGCTTGACGCGGCAGGCAATAGCCAGCATCTCATCTGTGGCGGCCATCTCCAGATTGAAGGGCACGTTCAGTCCATTGGCCAGTGCTAGGACATCCGCGTCCTGAATATGGCGGCGATCTTCTCGCAGGTGCACCGTTACGCCAGCGGCGCCGCCTTTGACGACGGCAGCGGCAGCCTCGATGGGGCTAGGCTCCCACGTTCGCCGGGCCTGTCGAATGGTTGCGACGTGATCGATATTGACGCTGACGGTGGCCATGTGGACGGGCATGGTAGCCACCCCCCTTCAAGGCGTCGCGAGTCTATACTCCGCCACCACTCGAGGACCGCGGTATGGGTGAGCCCAGATCAAAGCTAGATGACCTATGGCACATGCTGCTGGACCAAGGGGAACGTGTCTCAACCATGGTTCTGGAGTCGGTTGAGGCATTCTTCGACCACGATGCCCAAGCCGCCAGCCGTGTGGTGCTTTCCGACGCAACAGTTGATCACATCGATGTCGAAATCGAGCGGCACTGCATTGTGTTGCTCGGTGAGGGCGTAGAAGGTGAGTACGCACTGCGAAGTGTGTTGACGATTGTCAAAATCAACAATGAGATTGAACGTATCGGGGACTGTGCGGTCGACATTGCTGAAGCGGCGGTGTCGCCGTTGACCGTGCCACCGACGGCAAGAGTGATGGCCAACAGTGTTGTCGGCATGCTGCGTGACTCAATCACTGCACTTCGCCAACGCGATACGGCTTTGGGTCGGCGTGTCTTGTCTTTTGATGACACCGTTGAAGCGTTCAAGGCAGAGATATTAGATGCAGCGCAGCAGTCCATCGCTTCGGGCAAGTTGGAAACGGCGTGTGCAATTCGATTGTTGTCGATGGTCCGTGCAGTTGAGCGCATCGCAGACCACTGCACGAACATTTGCGAGCAGATCATCTACCTCGAGACGGGCAATATCGTGCGGCACTTGCCCACAGGTTGGACCGACCCCGTTCCGCCCGAGGATGCACAGGGCAATTCGTGACCGATTCGCCGGCGGATCATTTGGCCACTCACCTCGAACGCGCTCGCGCGTGCGATCAGCTGCACTTGATTGAGGCGGCAGATGCACTTGATCATGACGGACGTCTCACGTTGTCACGCTCGCTTGACGCGGTGCCTTGGGATGATCTTGATTCGTTGCGAGGTTTGATTGCTGCTCCGGTTATCGCTGAATCGTCGAGCAATGTGCAGCCGCCTCACTCAATCAGTGCTGACGAAGCGTCCGTTTCCGAGGCGCGTGAGCGAGGTGAAGCCTTGCTGTCACGTGGCGCAGTTGCGGTATTCACAGTGGCCGGCGGACAAGGCACGCGGCTAGGCTGGAATGGACCAAAGGGCACCTTTCCCGCGACGCCTATCACTGGCAAGCCACTGTTTGCATTGCTTGCTGAACGCATCTCGGCGGCAGAGGGTCGATATGGAGCACCGGTTCGTTGGTACATCATGACCAGCATCGAGAACGATGCCCAGACGCGCGCGTTTTTTAGAGACAACCGTTTCTTTGGGCTGGACCGAAGTCAAGTGCAATTCTTCCCGCAGGGCATGATGCCGGCGTTTGATGCGGCTTCTGGACAATTGCTCTTGGCAGGGCCTGATCGTCTTGCGCTCAGCCCTGATGGGCACGGGGGCTCCTATGGGGCAATGCTTCGAAGCGGTGCGTTGGAGCACATGGAGCGCAGGGGCGTAGCGTTGGTGTCGTATGTGCAAATTGACAATCCATTGGTGCGGGCGGTGGACCCAGTGTTTTTGGGCCTGCATGCCGATGAAACGCAGTCATCGGGGGAGTTCTCCTCAAAGTTCGTGGGCCGGGCACATGCGGGTGAAAAAGTAGGCGTGTTTGTCGAGACACCTGAGGGCATGTTGGTTCGGGAGTACAGCGACCTCGGCGAGGCGATGGCTTCAGAAGTCGACGGTGCAGGTCAGTTGCGGTGGCGTGCAGCGAACATCGCAGTGCACGCACTTGGTGTGCCATTTATCCGCCGCATCGCCGAGGGTGGAACGAGCCTGCTCCCATGGCACCTCGCGCACAAGCGCGTGTCCGTGTGGTGCCCAAAGCAAAAGATGACCATCAAGCCCGAGGCACCCAATGCCATCAAACTTGAACGATTTGTGTTTGATGCTTTGCCTTGGGTATCGAAGCCCGTGCTGCTTGAGGTTCAACGTGAGGAGGAGTTTGCGCCGATCAAGAACGTTGCAGGCGAGGACTCCGCCGAGTCGAGCGCCAAGATGCAGACATCGTTACACGGAGATTGGTTGGAGTCTGCTGGTGTGCGTGTGCCTCGCAATAGTGCAGGTGGCATCGATGCACACATTGAGATTTCACCCAAGATTGCGCAGTGGCGTGAAGACCTTGATGGCGTTGGCTTGCCCGATGCGATCGAGCCTGGCGGCGAGTTGCTGCTGAACTGACAGCCGACAGAAGCCCATTGTAGATCAAAGCGATTCAGGCACCTTTGCTGAAACGTGCGCAATGGCCGCAGCCGGATCGCCCAAGGCTTCTTCGATAGGCACATATTCAAGCAGTGAGGTACACGAGTGGAATACGCCGGTATCGATGAGCGACTCGTATCCTTCTCCAAGCATGCCTGCGATTGCCACGCAAGGCACGCCACAGTTTGCGGCGGCCTGGGCGACAGCCAAGGGCGCCTTGCCCGATGTAGTTTGCCCATCGAGGCAACCTTCCCCTGTGAGCACAAGGTCTGCCATGGCAAGGTGCTTTTTAAACCCAATCACATCAAGAACGTATTCTGCGCCGCTTTGAATTGTGCCACCAACGGCGGCAATCGCAAAGCCAATGCCACCACCTGCGCCAGCGCCTGGTAGCAGTCGGGTTGTGCAGTCTGGGTCGAGCACGTGCGCCAGATGCGTGAGGGCAGCCTCTAAGAGATCAACATCCGATGTACTTGCACCTTTTTGTGCTGCAAACACATGTGCTGTACCCGTAGGCCCGAGCAGCGGAGCCTTCGTGTCAACAAGTGCGACCAGAGAGGGCAATTGTCGAACGATGCGGAATGATGCAATATTGAAGATCTCGGTAGGAGTCACCGGGGCTGCCAGCACATGCCCCAAATGATCGAGAAGTTCCACACCAATGGCTTGCAAAAGACCACAGCCACCATCCACCGTGCCTGTGTCGCCGATGGCAATATGCACTGTCTTGGCACCAGCGTCGATAGCCGCCGCGATTAGTACGCCTGTACCTAGGCTGGACAGGTGCGTGGGCTTTCGATCGCCACTGCTGAGTAAGCCAAGCCCTGATGCGACGGCGCTCTCGACGATCGCTTGCTTGCTATCCAAATCGAACCAATGCCCTTTCATTGGGCGGCCCTTTGGATCCACAGTCTCTACCACTATTCGTTGTCCACCTGCGGCAGTGACGATCAGGTCACCTGTGCCCTGTCCGCCGTCAGCCACAGGTAGGGCAATGCCCTGATGACCGGCGGCTTCTACACCATGCACCATCGCTGCTGCAGCATTGGCAGCGCTGATTGTGCCCTTGAAACTGTCCGGAGCGCAGAGGACCAACATGTCCGCAGCGTACGTGGGTCTACACTGTCTCGCACATGCCCTGGCTTGGACGATCTATTTCAACGATTCGGGTGCTGGTATTGGTGCTGTGCGGGGCAGCACTCGCCGGCGCTATTGACAGTGGCCCATTGGCGGCCTCTGCCACAGCTGACCAATCGAATCAGAGACATATTGGCAGCGATAATTCTCTAGCAGGGCGGGCGGAGAACACTGTCGCAACATGGGCTGGGGGCATGGGTGTGTGGGGGCCAGTGGTGATTGCAGGTGTGATTTTGCTTGCCGGGGTAGGGATCCCCGTGAGTGAAGAGATCCTGGTTATTCCTTCTGGCTTTTTGGTGGGGCAGGGCGTCTTCGACTTGTGGTGGACGTTTGGCCTCATTTGGCTGGCGGTGGTCTTGGCTGATCTCATTTGGATGCTGTTGGTGCGCCGATATTCGCATGTGCTCTTACGATGGAAGTACTTTCGGCGCATGTTCCATCCCCGTCGCATCTTGGAAATCAAATACATGCTCGATCGGTATGGCCCATGGGTCATCATCATGGGCCGTGTGCTTCCAGCGGCGAGGACACCAACCATTACCGCTGCAGGCTTGGCGCATATGAAAGTACGTTCATTCATGGTGGGCGAGTGCATTGGCGCTGCCAAGAGCGTTGGGTGGCAACTTGCAATCGGGTGGCTCATCGCCACAAGCGTGGCCGCATCGAAAAAGGCGCATCAGGTTGAAAGCGCCGTGCTGATTGCTTGTGGCGTAGCGTTGGTGATTGCCGCAATTTGGTGGCACAGGCGGCGGCCCAAACGCCGACCTCGCGCGCCCATGCAGTGGCTCCGTGCCACCGCACGTCGCCAGAGCACTGTCTGATGGATTGGATTCAGGAACTACTGACGGAATACGTTGCGGTGCTTCCGCTTGTCGTATTCATGTTGCTCATGGCCAGTGCGATTGGCATTCCTGTTGGCGAAGATCCAGTCAACATTGCAGCGGGTGTATTGATCGGCGACCTTGCGTTGGGGGCAGATGTCTGGGGGCCCACTCTTATTGCTTCATGGCTTGGTGTGACCACTGCGGACATTGTGTGGTTCTTGCTATGCCACCGATACGGCAATCGGCTATTACGGCGACGGCGAGTTCGGCGGGCGCTTCATCCACGGAGACTGTTGCAGGTCAAACATCAAATTGACGAACGCGGGGTCTGGGCTATTGTCGCGGCTCGATTCATTCCTGGCGGTCGCACGCCGACCATCACGGTCGCTGGACTGATGCACCTTTCACGTTGGAAATTCTGTATGTCAACCTGGCTCTGTGTGCTGCTCACTGCCCCCATGCAGTTGGGGTTCGGAGTGCTTATAGGACGAGGTCTTGCGTCTCAGGACGGCTTTGCTGTGATCGAGTGGAGCATCGCCGGGGTTGTGCTGGTTGCCGTTTCAATCTTGACCCTCGTGGTCATTCGTAAGCTGAAGCGAGAGGGTGTGCCGCGGGCTCGGATGCGGTGGTTGCGTAAACAGCGATCGGATCAGGGCTCGAGCCCGTCGGGTTGATAGAATTGGGCTTTGGAGGATCGCCATGCGAGCCGTGATCACCGGTCAAATTGGAATCGACAAGAAGCCGTACCTCGAAGCCGTACAGGCACTCGCAGCAGAGCGTGGGCGTCCTATTGAGCCCTTTCATGTTGGCGACATGATGTACCACGAGTCGCCCGACATCCGCGATGGTCGCATTCTCGATTTGCCACTCAGCCGTCTTGCAACGCTTCGACGGGCAGCATTCAAAGACATCATTTCGCAGACGCATCCCATTGAGGATCACCAAGACATCGTTGTCAACACGCATGCAACGTTCCGGTGGCGGCACGGGCTGTTTAGCGCGTTCGATTTCGATCAAATGGAAAAGCTCCGACCGGACATGTTCATCTGCTTGCTCGACAACATCGAAATGGTGCATCATCGGCTGCATCAGAGTCATGAGATCGATGCGACATTGAAGGACTGCATGGTCTGGCGGGAAGAGGAGATCATCGTTACCGAGCTCCTTGCCGCTGCCATGGGTTGCCGCGATCGGTTCTACATTCTCAGTCGTGGTCGAGAATTGGACACAGTGAACACCTGTGCACGTTTGATCACTCGGCCTGAGATGCGAAAAGTGTACCCGTCGTTTCCGATGAGTCATGTGGTGGACATGCCTGACATTCTTGAGGAGATTGGTCGATTCCGCGCAGCCCTTGCGGAGCACTTCATCACCTTTGATCCTGCAGATGTCGACGAAAAATTATTGCTTGATCGAGCGATCGCAGCCGCAAAAGAGGGTAAAGATTGGCTCGATGTCACGCCGCATGCATTTGGTGGCCGCGAGGGAACAGATGTGCGTGTTCGCGTGCGAGAGGTCCTCGACATCGCTGGCGATGTGGACGGGCAGATTTACATGCGAGACTTCAAACTCATCGATCAGAGCGACATGATCGTCTCATTGGTTCCGGAGTTGCCCGGTGGCATGCCGGGACTGTCCAGTGGTGTCGAGCGAGAACTCCAGCATGCTTGGGAGCACACCAAAGAGGTCTATGTAGTGTGGAAACCAGCCAAGGCGCCTTCGCCATTCATTACCGAGACGGCAACCAAGATTTTCCCCGACGTCGACGCCGCCTTGGAGTATTTCGAGACTGCCGGCATGTTCGCTGAGCCAGGATCGCTCTTCGGGCACTGACGGGTTTGCGAACATCCTTCTGAGGCAATTCGTGCCGCGATACAAACTAACAGTTGCATATGACGGCACGGCCTTTCACGGTTGGCAGAAGCAGCATCCCCCTGGAGCGCAGCCTCTGCGAACGGCGCAGGGTGTGTTGGAGCAGGCGGTCCGCGCAGTTGTTCGTGCCCCAGTCAATGTGTTTGGCGCCTCGCGTACTGATGCAGGCGTGCACGCAGTAGGCCAAGTTGCGGCATTCGACGCAGATATTCCAGTTCCATTGGAACGGCTCCCTGCAGCGATCACCTCACGGCTTCCAGATGACATGCAGGTGCGATCGGCGAACATTGTGCCTGACGAATTCAACATCATCGGCGACGTCGAGTCCAAGGGCTATCGATACACAGTCGCCTACGGTCGTCGCGAAGCGCCAACTCGACCGCTGTTTGATCGATATTGGACAGCCTGGACGGCTTGGCCTCTGGAGATCGGACTCATGGTGCAAGCTGCAGCTGACTTCGTAGGGCAACACGACTTTGCGGCATTTACGCGTGTGAGCCAAACCCGCGAGTCGACCATTCGCAACGTGCACAGTTGCACGGTTCAGCAGGCCGGAGATGGGCGTTTGCATATCGATATCTCTGGCGAAGGCTTTCTGTGGAACATGGTGCGCATCATTGCGGGCACGCTGGTAGAGATTGGTGCCCAGCGGCGGCCAGTCGATTCCATACCAGAGACGATTCAGTCTGGAGATCGCCACTTGGCTGGCCCGACCTTTCCGCCAGAGGGGTTGTGCTTACAGTGGATTCACTACGGCGAGCCTGGTTGTGGCAGGCAAAGGCAATTGGCAATGCAACGGGCCAAGGCTGACGCATGATGCTTGCACCAAGTTGGGTGCGGCGAGATGTACAGTCACTTCGCCGGAAGCGTGAAACATACGACGCTGCAGCAGACAACGCTCAAGGCACTACGGCCATACACGCTCGCACCATGTCGGCACTGTGTCGATTAATCGCGGCGGTGTTGATGGATCACGGAGACGAAGATGGCCCGCAATTGGCCCTTGCGGCAGCCTGGGTAGATGCGATTCCTCGCCTTGATCAAGACTTGCGATCAACGGGTCGGCTCACAGAGGAAGCAGCAGCGACGTTCCAATCTGCGGTGGAGTCTTACTTGCAGTCGGTCACTCAAGCGGCAATGTTGCCTGGCCCGGCAATTGTTCTGCTCGATCAATCTGGGCCACCTCCAAGTCGGCTTGGGCCTTTCGTGGATCTTGCTCGCCGAATTCGTCACAAAGGTGCGGTCCAGGCGCTGCAGCGATATCTGCCTGAATTCACGCCGCGGTCACCGCTGGTCGATGCTGCGATGGATCGTGCGGTCGAGGCCGCACGCCGCACCGGCCTCGATGGACTGCCCGATGGAACTGATCGGTTCGCGAGGGTCGCCGTACTTATGTCAGCGGCAGATGCTGTGGAAGGACTAGCCATGGCCCGGCAATGGATTGAACGAGTCGAGGATCCCGTGCTTCATCCAGGAGCGGCCATTTTGTTTGTGCGCGTTGAACGGCGGCTTCGCGCAGCACGGGCACTTGCAGCGCTGGACTCGTTTCTGGCGGGCTCTATGTCGAGCGATGCCATGGCCTCATTGCGTGCGGTGGCTCAGACGGCCATTGAGCAAGGCAATGTGCGACAGGCCATTGAAGTGCTGGATGCCCATGCCCCGGCATTAGAAGCATCGCTTTCACTCACGCAGGCGGACAATCTGGAACTCAATGCCATTGGCCGCAGTATTGCGGGGCAAGTTGGTCGATCTTTGCCGCGGGGAGAGACGATTGCCTTGCTGGATCGTTTACGGCGGGTTGGTGTTGTGGCAAGTGACCCGCTGGCAGTCGATATCGTTGCGCAGGTCGTGCGGGACGGCGATGTACCCGAGGCACAGCTTGTTTCGATTGAGGCACTGCGTATGAAGACCCCGATTCTGTTGCACGAAGTACCCTCCGCGATAGACACTCGACGTGCATTGGCACGGCGAGAGCGATTGCAGCAGTAGGATCTACACATGCGCATACTTGTATTTGGCCCACATCCAGATGATCAAGAACTTGGCATGGGTGGGACCATTGCTCGATTGGTCGAGCAGGAGCACGATGTTGTTCTTGTTGACATGACCGATGGAGAGCCAACACCGCATGGTGATCCAGAGACACGAGCCATTGAAGCTCGCCGAGCCGCAGACATTCTCGGTGTCACTCGTGTCGCGGTAGGGCTTCGAAATCGATTTGTCGAGCATACGATTGAAGCTCGGCACGCGGTGGCGGGCATTATTCGCGAGCACCAGGCCGATGTGTTGTTTGTGCCACATCCGGAAGATGCACATCCAGATCACCGAGCAACGACTCGCATTGTGGAAGATGCTCGGTTTGATGCGAAACTGACCAAGATCGACTTGCCTGGCAAGCCTGTGTACCCCAGATGGCTTTTTCACTACTACTGCACGCATCTTCGCATCGTGCCTTCGCCATCATTCCTCATGGACATCACTGGGTACGAGCAACAAAAGCACGACGCTATCGTCGCTTACAAAACGCAGTTCGTGCTGCCCGAGAAGAACCGTCAGGTCGTGGATTGGTTGCATAGCGCTAATCACTTCTACGGCAGTCGAATCGGCACGGCTTCAGCTGAGCCTTTCTTTTCGCATGAACCATTGGGACTAACGGGATTGAGCGAACTTCCAGGTGGATCGGCCTCAACTTCCAGTTGAGCCAAAGCCGCTATCGCCTCGTTTCGTAGCACCAAGGGCACCGAGTTCGACAATGGTGCAGTGTGTCACTGGGGCGACAACCATTTGCGCAATACGCATGCCCGGTTCGACGGTGAAGGCCTCGCCGCCGAGGTTGATCAGCGGCACCGTGATTTCGCCGCGATAATCTTCGTCAATGGTGCCAGGGGCATTGGGCAATGTAATCCCATGGCGACTGGCCAAGCCCGAGCGTGGGCGAACTTGCCCCTCGTGGCCCGGGGGGAGCGCGATGGCAATGCCAATGGTGATCAATGCAATGTCGCCTGGTGCAATTGTGATGGCGTGGTCTAAACGAGCGTGTAGGTCAAGCCCTGCTGCACCATCGCTCTGATACGACGGAATGCAGGCATCATCGTGCAACTTCTGGACCTCAAGCGTTGGCATTGCAGACATCATGCAAGCGTAGCAGGCCCAAGATCGTTGGCTATTGGCTCAGGCCGAAGCGCGCACAGCATGCACACGGGAGAATCCACTGACCGTTGTGATCAGTGGGGGAGAGTCATGTTCGTGCAGCACTCGATCAAGGCTGCGAATCATGTCATTGGTTGATTGCATGGCCCGTTCCAGGGCCGACTGCCCAGTGACTCGCCGAATAGGGTCATCCGTTCCTGAGATGGCCAGTTGCGCGTCCAGCTTGTCCTGCTGTTCCTGCAGGTGGTCACGCAACTGCTGCGCCTTGGCACGAATTCGCCTCGCCTCTGTCATAACTGCTCCCGAAGCCATTGCCCAAAGGTGAGTTCCGTTGGGTGTTCGTCTCCGGGTGCAATCTCGGCCTGATGCATGACTTGGCTGCAGAATCGCAGCTTCAACCGGATGCAAGAGTGAAAAACACCAACGGCCCCGCATAAACGGGGCCGTTGGTTGGAGGAGAGAGGAGAAGAGGAGAGAGGAGAGGAGGAGAAGAGAGGCGTTTGATGGGAAGCAATCATGATCAATCGCTTCAACACCATCTACGGTGTTGGCCTAATGGCGTGTGGAGCTACTTCAGAAAAAGTGCAAATACCAGTTTGGAGCGCCTTGCTAGGCGAGGGACTGATTTTTTACGGGACTCAATAACCAGCGGCCCCGCTTTCGCGGGGCCGCTAGTGGAGAGAGGAGAGGAGAGGAGCGAGATGAGTTGGCAAGCCAATTGACTTGCCATGCTCACTACTACGGTCCCCAGGGGTGGGTGTTTGGTCTACGTCCACATTCCAGGCAAAAAAAGATGGCCCTAAGACGGATCAATGAGGCCCTTGGGGATATACCCGCCTTTAACTGTGTCAGGAGGTCGTTTTAGACGTGGTTCTTGACTCAGTTTCGTCTCGGCTACCAAGCCTAGAAATCGACATTGAGGCGGCAAAGCCAATCAGGATCAGCGCTGCACTGCCTGCGATTTGACCTGCAGAGGGCTGAAAGTACATCTGGGGCCAGTACTTTCGGTTTTTCTCATCATCGATCCACGTTTGGGTGATTGTGGTTCCTCGAATCACTTCGCCGACTTTGGGCATGGTGTACGTGGCAAAGGGCCACAGGCCAAAGACCGCCCCAGCGAGCAAGCCCAATAGGAAGCCATGGGTGCCATTTGGGTAGCAACGCAGCAGCCATTTCATGAGATTGCTAATGCCCACAATGCCTACCGCAGCTCCAAGGGCTACAGGAATCAGGACTTCAAGGGCCCCAGAGAAGGCGAGGTCCTCTCCCGATATGACTGCCTTGACCGCGGTCAGAATGACAACGTATTGGCCCAGAATCAAGAGCAAATAGGCACCACTGAGACCCGGAAGGACCATGGCGGCTCCACCAAGGAGTCCCGCGGCAAACAGCAAGCCCCAATTTGAGCCGCCAGCTTCGCTTCCTGGCATTGGCACCAATGTCAGGGCGATCATCGCTACCAAGGCCACGATTGCGGCGATCACCGAGGCGCTTCGCCAGGGCCGAACAAGTGACCACACCAGCGGAATGCCGCCCATGGTCAGCCCCAGAAACACGCTGAACGTGCCCCATCGGTTTGTTACCACAAGGTCGGCAACGAATCCTGCGCCCAAGGCGATGGCTGCGCCTGCACCAAGGACGATCAGGGCCAGCGTGGCTACGGCAGGGACAGTCCACCGGAAGGTGGTAATGGCGCCCACGGCGTTTATAAATCGGCGGTACACCCCAGTGGCCAGCAGCATGGTGCCACCACTGATGCCAGGGACAAGATTGGCCAAGCCCATGAGCACACCACCGAGCAGGCATCGCAGCGCGAGTTTAGGGGAGGTCAACGGTGACATGGGGGGACGATAGTCGATACGGCAGAGGCAGACGAAACGCAGTGGTCGCTCATCCGCCAATCGCTCGCATGCCTCGATCCGGCTGAACGAAGTCTGCGTCCCCAATGCCGTGCCCGGCCTTCTTTGCCCACGTTGCATCTTGCAAGAATCTTGCTACGGCGTGGGGTTCGCCTGAGCGTAGTGCGGGGCGTACGTCCCACTCGGTGTTAGCAAAGAGACACGGCCGAACCATGCCCTCGGCGGTGATTCGAAGGCGATTGCATGCGCCACAAAACGGCCGAGTCACGGGTGATACAAAACCGATTGAGCCAGAGCTGCTGGTGGCAAAGCTGAAGTTGCTACTTGTTTCTGCCGCGTGCGTGGCCTCAGTGGGCACGAGTTCGAACGCCGCTTCAATAACTTTTTTCGTCTCGGCTTCACTCACGACTGCATCACGTTGCCAGTGTCGGCCTGCATCAAGTGGCATGAATTCAATAAATCGCACATCAAGGTCGCGGTCGCGTGCAAGTGTTGCAAACGCAACTGCCTCATCATCATTGACATCACGCTGCATGACAACGTTGAGTTTGGGGCGAGGAAATCCAGCAGCACGCGCCGTCTCGACCGAGTCGAGCACTGTTTGTACAGGTGTTGTGGAGAGTGTGATTGCGGCCATGCGATCGTCGCGCAGCGTGTCGAGAGAAAATGTGAGACGACCAAGTCCATCACGAAGCCATTGTCTGGCGCGGTGGATGTCAAGTGACCAGCCGTTGGTCGTCATGGCGATGTCGCGCAAGCCCAAATCGCCCACGGCGGCTATAAATGCATCGAGATCTGGATAGAGGGTTGGCTCACCCCCTGTGATTCGCAGTTTGGTGACGCCAAGTGCCATGGTCGCGTTCACAATCTGCAGGTACTCGTCCATGGATAGAAGCGACTGCTTGGGCAAGAAACGCTCGTTGGGTTTCATGCAATAGGTGCACCTGAAGTTGCAGCGGTCGGTGACGCTCAATCGCAAGTCGTGAATTGTGCGGCCATGGGCGTCGATAAGGCCCGTGCGAGAGTGATCGGGTGCCCTTGGCGGGGGTTCATTCGGCGCAGCGTCGACAAGGGGCAGATGGAGTGGGTTCATCACGAGTCTCAAGATGGTAGAGGCACATCCCATGAGCAGTTGCCGTACGCTGCCTATATGGTCCGGAGTACTTGTCTTGTGTGCATCATTGCAGCCTGTGCAGGGTTGAGTGCGGGCTGCGCGGGCCACAAGCGGGTTCGTATTGAGGGCGTCTTGCCAGCAGATCACCCTCGTGTCTACGTCGCAGGTCGCGTGGAAAGGCCACTTTCTATTGATGGCCGGTTAAGCGAGTCTGCATGGCGCACGGCACCACGCACAGGGTTGTTCATTGACATTGAGGGCGACACGCGGCCGCAGCCTGCCTTGGATACTCGCGCTGCGATGCTTTGGGACGACGAGTACTTCTACTTCGCCGCGTGGATGGACGAGCCGCATCTTTGGGCAACGCTGTTGAAGCGTGACTCGATCATCTATCGCGACAATGACTTTGAGATCTTCATTGATCCTGATGGCGATCAAGTGGACTACGACGAATTCGAGATCAATGCCCTCGGCACCGAATTCGATCTTCGTTTGACGCGTGCCTATCGCTGTGGTGGCGGTTATGACATCGAGTGGAACATGGCAGGATTGAAGTCGGCGGTGCACTTGCGTGGAACATTGAATGACCCGTCTGATCGTGATTCCGGATGGACCGTTGAAGTTGCCATTCCATGGTCATGTTTGGCCGATACGTCAACCGTGCCTTGCCCGCCACGCGACGGCGATACGTGGTGGGTCAATTTCTCGCGCGTACAGTGGCCGTTTGATGTGGTCGACGGTGCGTACGTCAAACCTGACGGTGCCAAAGAAGACAATTGGGTGTGGTCACCGCAGTTTGCTATTGATATGCATCGGCCCGAGTACTGGGGTCGAGTGCAGTTTGCCGATGCTCCGCCGGGAGTACGTCCTTTCGTGCCCGACAACCAAGTCGTGCCACGAACGGTGTTGCGTCGCGTGCAGGCTGCTATTGAGCAATACAACGCTGATCAAGGCGTGCTACCAGAATCGATGGCAGACATTCATGGTCTTTGGTCGCCAATTGAATTGCCGACGATGACATCACCAATGCTTCGCATTGACGGTGAGACGTGGACGGTCACAATGGTGCAGAATATGAGCAACGGCGAACATGCGTACTGGCAATTGGGGCCCGATTGCATGCTCACTCGATCCATCGCCATTACCTGCGAGTGATTATCAGCACGTTTGTAACGCGCTCTTTCGCACCCTTTGAAAGTGTGCATTGTTTGGCTCGCTAGTCTGCGGGCATGCTCATGTATTCCATCATGTTCGTCGCACTAGGTGCTGTTATTCATGTGCCTGGTGACGCGCCGGATCCTCAGTCAGGCGTTGATGCAGCAGTGGATGGTGACACAGTTTTGCTCGCTACGGGTATTCATCGTGGTCCCGTTGATATGCGTGGCAAGGCAATCACGTTGCAAGGTATGGATGTTGAAGAGACGGTGCTGTTAGGGACGCCTGAGAGCAGTGTGATTTGCATGGTGTCGGGCGAGGGCGCTGGTACCGTCATTCGGGACCTAATGATTGCCGGCGGTGGGGGGACTTGGACCCAACCAGGCATGCGCAGAGGCGGGGGGTTGTGCATGGAACAGGTTTCACCCCAGATCGTTCGATGTTTAATTGTGGGGAACACAGCAGATGCAGGTTCCGCTGCGTGGATCAATGGCGGGGCGCCACTGTTTAAGGACTGTTGGTTTCATGGCAATCAGGTCCCAGCAGGCGGTGGCACTGGTGCTGGGTCCGTGACCTGCAACGAGTCGAATCCACGGTTGATTCGATGCGGATTCCACGGGGAGGGCATTGGGTGGTGGGATGCGCCGGTAGTGTCAATTCGCAGTGATTGCGATGCAGTCGGTGGAGCGTGTTGTTTGAGTGAGTTCTGCGTGCAGACCACAGCACTGGCGTGCAGCGATGCAGGTGGCTTCTGGCATGAGGATGTCGCCTGCGGAAGCGGTGTGTGTCCAACTGTATGCGTGGAAGACGTCAACAACGATCGTCGCGTGAATCTGACGGACATGCTTCGGGTGCTCGACGCGTGGGGGATGTGCGGTCAATAGCGGGTCAGCCATGGGCGGACAACAGCGGGCTATCGAATCAGGATCTCATTGCCCTGGATCTTCGTCTCGTACGTCTTCAGGTCATCGCACGCGGGGGGGTCAATAGCGCGACCGGTTTTGATATCGAAGGACCCAAAATGCAGCGGACAGACGATAGTGCACCCTTCGATGTCGCCGTCGCACAAACTCACATGCGCATGCGTACATGCTGCATCGGTTGCGTAGATCGTGCCCTCAAGGTTGTACAGCGCAATGGCTTTCCCATCAACGGTGACCTCAACGGGTGCGCCCGGTGGAACATCATTCAGTAGCGCTGCTTTGACGAATGCAGTGTTGGGCATCTTTGCTCCCCTAGCGATTCTTAGGTTTTCTGCGGCCCACGGTGAGGCCCGTGCGCTTCTTGCCGCCCATTGCCGCGGGGTCAAACTTACCGGTGAAGTCAAGTTCTAGCTTCGCCGCCTCGCTCATACGTGAGGGGTCCCACACCGGATCAAAGACCAGATCAAGTTGCACATTTGTGACACCCTCGACCGTTCGAATCGCCTTCTCTACCATGCCAGGTAGTGTTTCAGCAACAGGACAATTGGGCGTGGTGAGTGTCATCACAACGTTCACGCTGCCGTTGTCATCGATATCCAAGGCATAAATCAGCCCGAGTTCATACAGATCGACCGGGATCTCCGGGTCTTGCACTGTCTTGATTGCAGCAATGATGTCATCTTTGCGTACAGTCATCCGAACACCTCGATGACCCGTCGCAACGCGGTATCCAGTGCTTCTAGGTCGCTTGAGTTCGTAAAGCAGCCTAGCGAGGCTCGCACGGTTCCCGTCACGCTCATGCGGTCCATTGATGGTTCAGCGCAGTGATGTCCGGTTCGCACTGCAATGCCATGTCGATCAAGCAACATGCCTACATCTGCGTGATGCATGTCTTCAACATTGAAGCTCACGGCGCCTGAGCGATCAGCCGGTGTGCCCACAAGGACGACACGGGGGATATGTGATAGTCGGTCCACTAGCTCGCTGGTCATCGCGGCATCATGCGATGCGATCGCATCCATGCCAATTTCTTCAAGCCATTGCACCGCTGCACCAAGGCCGATGGCACCGCCAATATTGGGTGTGCCTGCTTCGAATCGCCATGGCGGGTCATTCCAAGTTGAGCCTTCAAATGACACACTCTTGATCATTTCACCGCCGCCTTGGTATGGCGACATGCCTTGAAGCATCTCGCTGCGTGCCCACAATACACCGATGCCTGTTGGGCCAAACATTTTGTGGCCGCTAAAGGACATAGCGTCAGCGCCGATTGCCAGGGCGTCGACCCGTCGGTGGGGCACAGCCTGAGCCGCGTCAAGGTGTGTCGTGATACCTCGCGATTTTGCTGCAGCAACAATGGCTTTCACATCGACCACGGTGCCAAGTGCATTACTGATCCAGGTGATGGAGACAAGTCTCGTACGATCGGTAATTGCAGCTTCTGCCTCTTTTGCATCAACGCTGCCGTCATCGCGGCAGTCAATGACACGTAGCACGCACCCAGTGCGCTGTGACAACAACTGCCACGGCACAATATTTGCGTGGTGCTCAATTGCAGTGATCAGCACCTCGTCACCATCGCTAAGGTTGATAGCGCCCCAGCTATTTGCAAACAGGTTGATGGCTTCGGTCGTGCCGCGGGTGAAAATGATTTCTTCTGGCGAGGCAGCATTGATGAATCGAGCCACATCGCCTCGGGCTGACTCAAAGGCCTGAGTTGCTTCTGAGGCTAACTGGTGTGTGGCTCGGTGGACGTTTGCAGGGAACTGTTCATCGAAGGCTCGAACTGCATCGATAACCGATGCTGGTCGCGGCATGCTCGCTGCAGCATCCAGGTAGATCATTGATTTGTCATCGTGGACGCGTCGCGACAGCGATGGTAGGGCAGCCCGGATTGCAGCGGTATCGATCGCGGTGGACGCGTTCATGATGCTGGTATCGGCGCAACGACGGTCGGATCCAGAGCCTCGCCACCAGGAAGTTGGTCGAGCAATCTGCTTGCAGCTTGCACACGTAGCGCAGCGGGCTCCAATTCATCCAAAACTTCAGCTGCGAAAGCCCACACCAGCAAGCTTGCCGCTGTTTTTTGATCGATGCCACGGGCCCGCAGATAAAATTCAGCCTCTGGGTCAGGTCTGCCGGTGGTTGAGCCGTGCGTGCACTTCACATCGTCGGCGTAGATTTCCAATTGTGGTCGGCTATAGGCCTTGGCATCGGGCGACAGCAGCATCGTGCGGCTCGTTTGAACTGCATCGGTGCCTTGCGCGCCTTCATCAACATTGATCCGGCCAGCAAACGACGCCTTCGCGCTACCGCCTAGTACGTGCTTGAACAACATATTGCTCGTGCAGTTTTCCGCGGCGTGTCGAACGCTGAGTATCGTTTCTATGTGGCGGT
Source organism: Phycisphaerales bacterium (assembly GCA_014238965.1). GTDB lineage: Bacteria > Planctomycetota > Phycisphaerae > Phycisphaerales > SM1A02 > JABAAC01. Next base: position 31,153 of record JABAAC010000168.1, read on the forward strand.
CATCGCCGGCGACGCCGAGGCCTCGCAAATCGACGTGAGCCCCCTCGCCAGCCAGTGTTGATTCAAGGCGTGTTCTATTTACCGAGCCGCCGAATGGGATCGCCGATGCATGCACAACGGCCTTGTCCGAGGCATGGGCGGCAATGGTGCCACAGCACCATGCATTCGATGTGCCATCGATGATGCGTGCTAACTCCACGCGTGCTCCAGCATGCGCGGTGATTTCCGTGACCGGTGTGCACAGGATGTGACCTTCAAGTCGAATCGATTCAACGATGACAGCTTCGCAGCCTGAGGCGACCTCAATCACGCATCGGGGGGTGTGTAATAGCGGGCTATCGCAGTGTGCTTCATGCACGATATGCAGCGGTGCAGAGAGTGGAGCATTTGCGGTCACGCGAATAACCAGCGCTTCATCTGCAGCGGCGATGCAGAGGTTCGTGAACGGGTCATCTAGGTTCGCAATTGTCGAGTCTGCAGAGGCAATGTTGACGCAGTCAGGCAAGGCGTCCGAAGCGTCCGCATCAAAACGACCACCCACGAAGACAAGCGTGACCGCGCCATCCAATGTCAAGCCCATCGGTGACTGGGCACGCTGTCCACCAGTAATTGACCACTCAACATCGCGTAGTGGTCCTAAATCCAGATAGCGAAAAGCCTCGTCGCGGCGTGTCGGCCAGCCCTGGGTGTTAAATCGCTCAAGGGAGGCGCTCGCCAGCGGTGTACTTGCGGCTCGTTCCATCAACGTGTCGGCAAAGGACGTCATAGTCGACATGTCAGCAGCCACACGTGGACTTGCATTGGGCTTCGATCCAACCGTAGCCCTTGTCTTCGAGTTCCATTGCCAGTTCCTTGCTGCCGCTTTGGGCTATTCGGCCATCGATGAGGACGTGTACAAAGTCAGGCACGATGTAGTCGAGCAGTCGCTGGTAATGGGTAATCACGACGAATCCTCGGTCGGGGCTTCGCAACGCATTCACGCCCTCAGCGACAACTCGAAGTGCATCGATGTCCAAGCCAGAGTCCGTCTCGTCAAGGACACACATGCTTGGCTGAAGCATTGCCATTTGGAACACCTCGGCCCGCTTCTTTTCACCGCCGGAGAATCCCTCATTTACCGATCGATCGAGCAGCGCTGGATCGAGGTCGACCGTTGGGGCGGTTTCTTTGACGAGTTTCAGGAACCCAACTGCATCGAGCTCAGACTCGCCGCGGTATGCGCGAACAGCGTTGACTGCCGCTCGAAGAAAGTACTTGGTGCTGACCCCTGGAATTTCAACCGGGTACTGGAAGGCCATGAAGATGCCCGCGCGGGCGCGTTCATCGGGCTCCATGTCCAGAAGGTTGTTGCCATCAAGTGTGATACTTCCATCAGTGACTTCATAAGCTTCGTCGCCAGCGAGCACTTTGGCAAGGGTGCTTTTGCCCGAGCCGTTTGGCCCCATGATGGAGTGCACGCTACCACCTTCAATGGTCAGATCAATGCCTCGTAGGATTTGGACGCCATTGACGGCGGCATGCAGATTTTTAATTTCAAGCAGGGACACGTGCGGGCTCCGGTTTATCGACTTCAGCCGACGCTGTCTTCGAGGCTAATCTCGAGCAGCTTTCTCGCCTCTACGGCGAATTCCATTGGTAATTCAGCGAGCACTTCGCGGCAGAAGCCGTTGACGATCATCGACACGGCCTCTTCGCATGTGAGTCCACGCTGATTTAAGTAAAAGATCTGGTCTTCGCCGATACGTGTTGTGGTGGCTTCATGCTCAACGATGGCAGAGTCATTCTCGACTTCGATCACCGGAAACGTGTGTGCGCCGCACTCGCTGCCCATGAGCATAGAGTCGCACTGCGTGAAGTTGCGCACGCCCGATGCGTTGGGGCGGACTTTCACTAAACCTCGGTACGTATTTTGGCCGTGGCCGGCGCTGATGCCTTTAGACACGATGTTGCTCGTGGTGTTCTTCCCCAGATGGATCATCTTTGTGCCGGTGTCTGCTTGCTGTCGCATATTGGTCAATGCGACGGAGTAGAATTCGCCGCTTTAATCGTCACCCTTGAGTACGCACGAGGGGTACTTCCAGGTGATGGCAGATCCGGTTTCAACTTGCGTCCAAGAGATGTGAGACCGATCGCCTCGGCAAAGACCTCGCTTGGTGACAAAGTTGTAAATACCACCGACGCCATTTTCGTCACCGGGGTACCAATTTTGAATCGTGGAGTATTTAATTTCCGCGTCGGTCTCAGCAATGAGTTCAACAACCGCTGCATGCAGCTGGTTTTCATCTCGCTGCGGTGCTGTACACCCCTCCAAATATGACACGTACGCGTCTTCGCAGCACACAAGAAGGGTGCGTTCAAATTGGCCTGTGTTCATGGCGTTGATGCGAAAGTACGTACTCAATTCCATTGGACATCGAACGCCTTTTGGAATGTAGGCGAAGGAGCCATCTGTGAAGACTGCGGCGTTGAGTGCAGCGAAGTAGTTGTCGCCTGAAGGCACGACTGTGCCGAGATACTTGCGAACCAACTCCGGGTGTTCTTGTACGGCTTCAGAGAATGAGCAGAAGATCACACCCACCTTGGCAAGCGCATCGCGCGATGTGGTGGCTACTGAGACACTATCGAACACGGCGTCAACGGCGACCCCGGCAAGTGCAGCGCGTTCCTCAAGCGGAATGCCCAGTTTTTCGTAGGTCTCTAGTAGCTTTGGGTCAACCTCATCGAGGCTCTTGGGCCGATCTGCATCGGTCTTTGGTGCCGAGTAATAGGAGATCGCCTGGAAGTCGATTGGTCGCCAATCATGGTCGGGGAAGTGGGCCCAATCGGGTTCATCCATCTCCTTCCAGATTCGAAAGGCATCCAGTCGAAATTCGAGCATCCAGTCGGGCTCTTTTTTGATAGCACTGATTCGGCGGATCACATCTTCGTTAAGGCCTGGCGGGAGCGTTTCTGACTCAATGTCGGTGGTAAAGCCCCAACGGTACTCATTGGAGTCCGCCCATTGATCAAGCATGGCATTGGGGTCTTCAGGCATCATCGGGCTCACTCATGGGAGGGTAAAAAATCAATCCAAACCAGATTTGAATCATTCTAGTCTAGAATGAAGCATCCATACTGTTCTGCACCGATACAATGCCCCGTCAGGCCCCACAAATTGCGGCCCTTGGAGTTTTTGCTGATGTCCGTCACTGTGACCGATAGTGCTGCCCGTGAAGTTGCCCAGATTGTGCGTCAACAAGAACTCGATGCCGGGGTTATTGGGCTCCGTGTAGGCGTCAAGGGTGGCGGCTGCAGTGGGTTTTCCTATCTGCTGGATCTAACCGAAACGACCAAGGATTCCGATGAGATTTGGAATTACGACTACCAAGTGCCTCAGGTCGATGGCGAGGGCACAGAGCCCTTTACGCTGAAAGTGGTGTGTGACCCCAAGAGTTACTTGTACCTCAATGGCACGACCATTGACTTCAAGGACGAAATCATGGGTCGCGGGTTTGTATTCAGCAATCCAAACGCCACGAATACCTGTGGCTGTGGATCTTCTTTCTCGGCCTGACGTTCGAGCTTTCACCCAACCGACGCTCGTCCTCTAGGAGTCGATCGACTATCGTCTCTTCTATGTCATCACATGCGCCCAAGTCGCCGCAAGAGCAAATTCGAGACATTGGTATTTGCCTCTTTTGCTTGTTTATTGTGGTTCCGATCATCTCCTTCGTCATTATCAGTCTCAGTTGGCAGTGGACGCTTCCTGACTTGTCAAAGGAGACGTTCACGCCACCCTCGCATGAGACGCAAATGCAAGACGCGGTATCCAACGCAATGCCGGCATCCGGGCACACGATCTATTTGGCGCAGTGTGCCTCCTGCCACGGTGATAGCGGCGATGGCAAGGGCACACGTGAACTTGATCGTCCCGCCCGCTCGTTTCTAGCGGGCGGTTTTTCGTTTGGCGACACGCCAGAGGCCATAACTCGCGTTGTTCGCAGCGGCATTGGGGGTACACCGATGCCGGGATTCGCCAAGACATTGTCACCGGACGAGATCAAGGCCGTCGTTGCCTATGTGCGTAGCCTTGGGCCAGAACGCGTGGCGTCCGACGTCAGTGCGGCAATCGTGCGCGTTGTCGATCGGCCCGTGGTTGTTCGTGGCAAGTTTCCAGAACTGTATGTAGGCATGGGGCCCATTCCTCGAGGGCTTCTTATGGGCAATCCAGATGGCATGTCTTTTATGTATCGAACCGATGATGTGCGATTTCTCGGCGCACGTCAGGGTTCATTTGCCCGGCGAAGTGATTGGGATGGCCGCGGGGGCACTGCATTGGAATTGCAGGGGCGGTTGATTCATCTCGTGCCCGACGTACCAGTGTTTGCGCACGGCGGTATGCCCTCCAGCGCCAAACTGCTCGGGACAAATGTCGGTGGGCAGCGGGCGGTGGTTCGGTATCAGGTTGGCGATGCGGACATTGTTGAATCCGCTAGCGCAACGACGAAGGGGAACATGGCTGGCTACCGTCGATCGCTCGAGGTGCACAATGGTTCTGCAGTGCAGATGCGCATGCCTTCGTGGCGACAGGGCGGTCTTGAGCGAATAGGTGCAAGCGGTGCGTGGACATGGTGGCAAGAGCCAGCCTTTGACGGACGCATGCACTTTGTGGGCGTCCGAGGGGCGGAGCCACTTGATGGTGGAGTCATTCGGTTGCCACAGCGTGGCACAGTTGAAATCGTGGTCTTTCCCGACACGGCTACGGACGTGGCCAAGCAAGCGGGTGTGCCCGTGCCAAACTCGCAGCTACAGGCTCGTGCGCCAGGTGGCATGCGATTGATTACACAACTGGCGATTGCCGCGGCACTTGGCGCAGCGCCTGAGGTATCTGCGGAGGATCGCTACTACACCGTGCAGTCGTACATCCCACCAGAGGGTGAAGTGTTGGAAGTTGGCGGACTGGTTTTCCTCCCAGATGGAACCTTGGCAGCAAGTACTCGACGTGGCCGTGTGTGGCTGATCGACAACCACGATGCAGCAGATCCATCCACATCACCATTCACGATGCACGCAGAGGGTCTATGGGAAGGCCTCGGTCTGAACCAGATTGA
>JABAAC010000120.1 GCA_014238965.1 Phycisphaerales bacterium
AGCAATAGCACGCCCCCATGACCACCCGCCTCTCTCGCGGCAATGACTTCTTGCTGATACTGCCGCTGCAGCGTCAAAGCTTGGCCGTAGGGCATCGACCCAAGGTCATGCACAACCAAATTGCCTGCTGTTGGAGCCATGAACCAGCGAAGATACAATGCCCGCCATGACCACCGCGACCAGTGACATTCATTCCTCAACCGTCATCACGGGCGATGTCTCGCTTGGCAACAACGTGACGATCGGTCCCAATTGCGTCCTAGACGGCACCATTGGTTCAATCGTGCTTGGCGATGGATGCAGGCTCGTGGCCAATGTCTACCTGACTGGCCCGCTCCAGATGGGCCGTGGCAATACCGTGTGGCCAAGCGCCGCACTAGGTGGGCCTCCACAGGATGTGAATTACGACCCACGCTCACCAGGCGAGGGGCTGATCATCGGCGATGACAATATCTTTCGCGAAGGATTCTCTGCCCATCGTGCCAAAACTGATGCGCCCACCCGCATCGGACACCACAACTACTGCATGGCCTGCTCGCACGTCGGACACGACTCGGTGCTGGGCGACCATATTCAATTGGCCAACGGCGTACTTGTGGCTGGTCATGTCACCGTGGGCGACCGTGTCATCATGGGTGGCAATGCCGGCGTACACCAATTCTGCAACATCGGCAAAGGAGCGTTTCTGCAAGGCATGGCCGCCGTGTCGATGGATGTGCCGCCCTGGTGTATCGCCTCTGGACTCGCCTCGGTCGGCGGGCTCAACCTCATTGGCATGCGTCGCTCAGGTATGGACAAAGAAGAGATCAAGCGCCGACGTGATGTGTACAAGTTGATGTTTCGAAGCAATCTGTCGATGGCCACGGTCGCCGAACAACTTCGTCGTGATGGTGATGTGATCGGATGCGAGTATGCTGATTTCATTGAGCAATCCACCCGAGGCGTGTGCAAATCAACTGCCCGAATCGGTCGACGAAGCCAATCATGATAGATGTGGATGTGCTCGCCAGTGGAAGCCGTGGCAACGCGACCCTTGTTCGCTTGCACAGAGACAACATGCTGGTACTCATCGACGCGGGGTTATCCCCACGCCGCACAAAGCTAGCACTTGAATCCCGGGGCCTGGCCTACTCCGCACTGCAACATGTCATTTTGACCCACGATGATGGTGATCACTTGCACACAGGTTGGATCCGGGCCATGCGAAGCTGGTCGTTCGTGCTGCATGTCCACGCCAACCATGTTAACGCCCTGCAGCGACGTGGCGTCGATACGGGGCGCATGGTGATCATGTCACACCGACACGAACTCTCGGAACACACGCACATTGAACCACATCTTGTGCCACACGACGACACAGGGACCGCGGCCTTCGTATTAACCCATGACGGAGTACGCCTTGGCTGGGCAACGGACTTGGGGCACGTCGAAGACACGCTCATATCACACTTCTCCGATGTCGATGCGCTAGCCATTGAATCGAATTATGACCGTGACATGCAGTTGGGAAGCGATCGGCCCGCCTTTCTTATTGATCGCATCATGGGAGGTCGGGGGCACCTCTCCAACCGCCAAGCCATCGACGCGATCGAACGCATCGCAGCGGTCGCATCGTTACAACACATCGTGCTGCTGCACCTCTCTGAACAGTGCAACTGTCCCGACGTGGTCGCCGCGAAATGGAAAGCCATTGGCACCGACTGGTCACGCCGCATGCGTATCGCAACGCAGCACCAGGCCCTAGAACGATTCACGGTCACTGAACGTGCCGCAGCAATGTCCTCAGGCTGACTGTCTCGCAACAGCATCCCAAAACCGACTTGGCTGGTGAATCCTCGCCAGTTCGGCCGCAGCCTTGACGGCCTTGCTCCGATAGCCTGCCCAGTCATCGCAGATCGCATCGACAGCGTCTCGCCAACCCGATACGTCGCGACCATCCACCACGATGCCCGCGCCAAGCCGGTCAACCAAGTCGGCCATCCAACTGCCTTTG
>JABAAC010000123.1 GCA_014238965.1 Phycisphaerales bacterium
CCGATTGGGCAATGTTGCCAGCTAGCGACCCTCGTAAAGGTGGGGCTGCTGCTGGAGTTGAGGCTATTGAGTAGTGCAAATAGGTCGACTGTCGTCCATCAGCAGTTGACTTTCGAGCCAGACTCCTTATTCAGCCGATGGAATCGCATTGGCATTTGCCAGGGAGCCCTCGTTATGCACGCATCAACTGAATCATCCTGTGGAAGCAAGCGCCGTTGCTGCAGCTTCATCTTCGCCGTGGCGCACATCGCCATCCTGACCTGCTTGTCCATGGCCGTGTGGAAGGCCGCATGGGCTCTTGAGACACTTGCCGCCAACGGGAACTGACGCTGCGTGTGTCTTCGCCGGTAGCATTGACAGACATGCCGACCTATACCTATCAGGTGCTGACGGACAATGATTCGGGTGAGATCTTTGAGGTCTTCCACCCGATGAGTGATCCGCCGCTGACTAAACATCCTGAGACAGGTGTTCCCGTGGAGCGCATTCCCAGTGTGCCCAACATCAACACGCAGTGGAGTGAGAAGGGCGGCAAGTTATCGAATAAGAACCTCGATCGCCTTGGCTTTACCAAGTACGAGAAGGCTGGTGACGGGGTCTATGAGAAGAAAGCTGGCGATGGGCCCAACACGATTCAGCGATAGCCAGAGACCGACGCTCGGCCTTATCCCCCGAGCGTGTATCGCACAAAGTTCGTGATCGAACAGCCTTCGGGCAGCACATCCTCAACGCGGATCGACTCATCGAGCACATATTTTTGCTTGATCAGTGTGGACTCTTCAAGGAATTTTCGCACCTTGCCCTCGGCCATCTTTGCGGCAATGTCCTCGGGCTTACCCGTGTCCTGTGCTTCTTGAATGGCATTGGCGCGAATCTCATCGAGCTTTTCAGCGGGGACGTCATCGGGGCCAATCGCAGCGGGATCGTAGAACACAATGTGCTGGCAGATGCCTTTAAGCACGTCTTCGCCAACGTCGCCATCAACCTGTAGCAAGCATGCACGCTTGCCATCGTGGTGCACGTACTGGCCAAAGGTTCCACCTTCGAGCTTGACGCCGCGTGTGTAGTTGGCGTTCTCGCCAGTCTTGATTCGGACATTGTCCACAGCTTCAGTCATCGCAGCGGTCGCGTCGATTGCACCAGCGGGGCAGCTCATCGCTTCGGCCACAATCGTCTGCATCATCGCGATGAAGTCGTCGTTGCGGGCGGTGAAGTCAGTTTCAGTCGCGACCTCGACCATTGCGGCCTTATTGCCGTCAATGGTGATCGCGACGCGGCCTTCGCCAGTCGTACGCTCGGTACGTGTGTCCATCTTGCCTTTACGCTTTGCGCGAATCCACTCTTCGGCGGCAGACATGTCACCGTCGCAGGCGTTGAGGGCGTTTTTACAGTCCATCATGCCCAATCCGGTCTTTTGACGAAGGGTCATGACGTCTTTGGCTGCAATGCTCACGAGTTGCTCTCCGGGAAAAGTCGCTGTAGCCGAATTACTCGGCGTTCTCAGTGTTGGTGGTTGCGATGGCGTCTTCAGTCGTTGGTTCGGCGGTGGCCGTTGCAGAGGATGCCGATGCCGATGCCTCGCCGCGATACGCTGCGCGAGAACTGCTTGTTGGACGGGTGGTTTCGGAAACCATTTCTTCCGTGACGTCCGCGCCTTGGGCGGCGGCTGAACGACCAGCTAGGCCACTTTGGACGGCGGAAATCAAATATTGGACAACCACGTCAATACTCCGCATCGAGTCGTCGTTGCCAGGAATCGGAATGTCCACGATGGTCGGATCGCCGTCGGTGTCGACGAGTCCGATAGTTGGAATACCTAGCGTGCGAGCTTCACGAAGTGCATTTTCTTCGCGTGAGGTGTCAATGACGACCAGCGCGCCTGGCAACTTGTTCATGTTGCGAATGCCCGCGAGGTTGCGTGTAATCTTGCGCTTTTCACGCTGCAGTTGAGATGCTCGTTTCTTCGAGTACGTGTCGATCTCGCCGCTTTCGACAAGACCTTCAAGCTCTTCGAGTCGTTTGAGCCGTTCGCGAATGGTTCGGAAGTTCGTCAGTGTGCCGCCGAGCCAACGCTCGACAACCCACGGCATGCCAGCGTCAGTGGCATGCTGTTCAACAGCGCCCTTGGCCTGCCGCTTGGTGCCAATGAAGCACACGTCGCGACCTTCCGAGACGGTTTGTTGAATGAATCGAGAGGCCGTCATAAGCCCCTTGACCGTTTCGCGAATATCGATGATGTGAATCTTGTTCCGCTGGCCCCAGATATAGGGCTTCATGCGGGGGTTCCATCCGCTGCGTCGCTGGCCGAAGTGAATGCCTGCGTCGAGTAGATCCTGAACGAGTGTTTCGGACACGTATCGTGTTCCTTGGGGTTGCCGTGCAGCGTCGCCGATGACGTGTGTGAGTGGGGTCCTTGACCCTCGTCATCTCGTGGGACGCTTCCGTTTCCTCAATCATCCAAGGTGAGTGAGGCAGTGGAAAGAAGTGGTTGGGGGGCCGCTCACACGCGACGTCCACAGCCGATTTAGGGCCGCCGCGACGTGCGGCGGTGAATCGCCCATTCTAGCGTATTTCGGCCTTGGACTCAATGCCCTGGGTCATTCGTTCGCCCAGCATGTTCCACATGAGCCCTCCGGCAGTGAATGTGGCGATGGCGCGACCGTGCAATTTTCGCCCTGCAAAGGGGGTATTGCTGCCTTTAGACACAAATGAGCCTGGATCCACCTGCCAGGTGGCGGCAGGATCAATGATCGAGACATCTGCCGGGCCGTTGACGCTCAGCGATCCAAGTCCTCGTCGATCGAGACCTGTCAGTGCAGCGCCCTCGCTGGTCATCAATTCGATCAGCCGCGGCCACTGGATAGCACCAGAGTCAATCAATGCTTCGCGGTACAGGGGCAGGCAAATCTCGATGCACGACATGCCGAAACTAGCGTTCTGGAAATCCGTTGCCTTGCTTGACACTGGATGCGGGGCGTGGTCGGTCGCCAGCACGGTGATTGTGCCGTTGGCCACGGCCTCGCGCAATGCCTGCACATCAGCGGCGGTTCGAAGCGGGGGGTTTACCTTGGCCATCGTGTTCCAGCCTTCGCAGGCATCTTCTGTCAGGAGGAGATGATGCGGCGAGGCTTCGCCGGTCACTGGAAGGCCTTGGGCCCGCGCTTGGCCAATGGCGTCCATTGACTCCGCCACGCTCATGTGCTGAGCGTGGTACCTCGCACCGATCGTACGATTGAGATCAATGTCTCGTTGCAACATACTGACTTCAGCTTCTCGCGGCCATCCACCAACACCCATGCGACTTGCCAATGCGCCCGCGTGCATGGCGGCCCCCTTCGTTTGCTCGGGATCCTGACAGTGCTGCATGAACACCGTGTCGGCATTGGCCACCGCCTGCAACACTGAGGCCATCATGTCGTCATCGGCAATGCCGTCGCCATCGTCTGAGATCGCAACGGCGCCGGCATCGACAAGATTTTCAATCGGGGCGATGTGCTGGCCTTTACGGCTCATCGTGCCGCAGGCCACGGGGAACACCCGTACGTGCCTCGCTGCTTCAGCGCGCTTACAGACGCCGCGGACAGTGTCGACGCTGTCCATGGCAGGCGTGGTGTTGGGCATGCAGCACACAGTTGAAAACCCGCCAGTGGCCGCCGCTGCGGCACGCATTGCCTCCGAGATCTGGCTCTCTGTGACCTTCTCTCCGAGGCAGTTGAGATACCGGCCCTGCTTGCCTACAAACCGTAC
>JABAAC010000186.1 GCA_014238965.1 Phycisphaerales bacterium
CTGGCATTGGCCAGTGCCTGCTTGAGTTGCTCTAGCCTCTCAATCTCTCGCCTTGCCTCCACGATCGCGATTTCAACTGGGGGGGTGCGGGCATTCATTCGTTCGGTGACTGAAACAACCCGGCTGCTAGTAGTAGATGTCGCCTGTTGATATGCAAACGACTGCTCCACTGCGTCCCAACTCATCGGATCTTTGGCGGCCAGTTCTCTTATCTGATTGTTGATTGTGGCCAGTTGATGTTCCTTGGCAATTCTAACCAGCCCATCATTCGTAATACTGCCGTCGTCCCCGTTCCCTCGCTCTCCGCTCATAATGGCCACCAATAGTGCGACGAAAATGATCCCACCGAACATGTTGCACAACGCATCGAGCAACATGTCCAAACTATCGGTGGTGTTGGGCTTGCGGCGCTTCAATTCTCGACCCCAATTGGCACCTGATTCGGTGTCGTCGTTTGGCCTTCCAGAAGAAGATCGGTTCCCGTGGCAATGCCCTTGGTGTCCAGCAGATCTCGCAACAGGGTTGCGGGAGATTGATCCGTTCCGGGTATCGGCCGTGCGCCACTTGGCTGCGCTAGTAGCAGCGGGTATCGACGTTGGTCACTCAATTGTTCAAGTAGATTGGCAGCCTCCACACATCTTGCGGTGACGTCTGGATTTGCAAACGGAAACATGGGCATGCCCGGTGCGATTCCGTGGGCATGTATATGGATCCAGTCGGCTGCAATCTCGACGAGTATTGGTTCGTGTCCAGAACCGTCTTGTTTGATGTAGACGAGAGAGTCGTTGGCTAGCAGCCCCTTAAGTTGCTCTCTGAGCCGACCATGTTCGTTGCGGAGTTCCTGAAGTTCCTGCACCTGCTCGACATCATGCAAAGATGCTTCGGCCTCCTTTTGCAGAACTTCGATCTCGGCCGACATGCGGAAAATCTCCTCATGCAGGGCGTTAAGGACCGGCATTCGCTTTCCCTTGGCATATTGGGAGGCTTCATAGGCTTCTTGGGCATCGCGAAGCCCTTGTTGGGCCGCATCGAGGTCGCGTTTGGTTTGCTCCTTGAGCCACTTGGCAGTCCCATGCACTCCCAGATCGCGAGCAATGACGAGAAGTGTGTTCTTCTTGTCAATCTCGTTCTGCAGTTCCTCGTCACTGAGAGGTGGCGGTTGATCTCCGCCTACCGCTTCGACGGTGATATCCAGCACCAAGACCAACAGGATCAGCAAGACAACACCGATGGTGGTTGTAAGGAGGTCTTGGAAAGAGAACAGGCTGAAGGCTGCACCTCGGCTGCCGCGAGATGTTCTCATCGTGTGAGTGCTGCTGGTGCGGCCCAATCCGGCGCTGTAATCCGAACGTGCGATACGAGTTGGGACTGACAGTACTCGCGACAATCATCCAGAAATTGCTCCTCCTGTCTTGCGATCATCGTCAACAGAAGGTGCACGCCAAGGGCCGCGACAAGGGCCTGAAGGGTGGTGATGAATGCAATACCTAGGCCGCCCGTTACTTCCTGGAGTTGCGACTTCATTTCATCTGTTCCAGATGCAGCTTGCAGAACGTTGCCAAACTCACCAATGGCAATGGACAGGCCAATGACGGTTCCAATGAAGCCAAGAACCGGGATCGCCCAAACGAGGCCACGGACAATTGTGTAACTCGATTCACTGACGGCTTCATCATTGTCAGCTTGCGATTGCAGAAGGTCTTCCAGATCCCCCAGCCGGCCGAAGTTCCGCATGCTTGAGAGGGCAAGCCACGCACGGTTGAATACAAGATACGACCGCGGCTCAGCAGCAACCTCATACATCTGACGCAAGAGCACCTCAGCGGTATCTTGTGTCAATACAAAGGTTGGATCGTCAGGGGTAATCGCGATGCTCAACGCACGCCGCTGTGCCGCGATCTTGGCCCACTTGAGTAGCAGATAAGCGAGCGACCAGCCCGTGAAGTACACGATGAAGTAGGGAATCGTGCCTTGTTCATAGAACCACAAGTAGGCAGTGGTTTCAGGAAAGAAGCCAATAATGAGATAGAAGAGCACGGTGATGCCGATTGCAAGCACCATGCTCAACGCTTGCGTGGGACGTGTAAACCGACCACCTCGCAGGCCAATAAGACATTCTGGGTCATGACGAGCCAAGGATAGCCGCGACGAAGTCATGGAGAATGTTCTTGTGTGAACGGGGCGACGACCTCTTGGGGCGGTTGTGCTTGTTGCGTCTTCGTACGCTTGTTGCCGCCAGACCTCGCAGCGGTGCAACTGAGCATGAGTTCGTACGTGGCGTAACCTAAGGAATAGAGGACCATCAAGGGAATAAGGGCATACTGGACCGTCGCCAAGATGATCGAGAACACAGTGAGCGAGTCGCCGGCTGAAACGGGTAGTAGGGCCATCGGCAACGCCGCAATAGTAAAGGCTATGCAACTTAACAGGATGGCCAGACTAATTCGAACGAAGGTGGCGCACAAAAAC
>JABAAC010000053.1 GCA_014238965.1 Phycisphaerales bacterium
CTCCACTGGCCATCGGATTCACCCTGGCCGCCATGGTGTACGCATTTGGCCCCATCAGTGGTGCCCACTTCAACCCCGCATGTACAGGGCAAGCACAGCAGCGCACAGGGCACCCAAGCACTCGATTGCGATGTACGGGCCAACGTGGCTGCGTGGGCATCGTCCTGTCAGATACAGGCCAACGGTAACTGCGGGGTTGAAGTGGGCACCACTGATGGGGCCAAATGCGTACACCATGGCGGTCAGGGTGAATCCGATGGCCAGTGGAGCCACGATAGACAAATCTGAAGCCTTGATGACCACCATGGAGATCGTGAGCACCAAGAAAAACGTACCGATGAACTCAACGGTTAGTTTCCCCATGAGTGAGTCTTGGGGCCGTGCTTGGGACTTGGATTCAATGGGTTGGTCGAGCATGCGAAGCAGCGTACTGGCCGTGAGACCAATTCGTCGGACTTATCCAGAGGGATGCCAGCAATCTTCTACAGGATCGTCTGCGTGGGCCAATCGAGTCGCACTTGCGGATCATCGTCAAGGAGGCGACTCACGTCCAAGCCTGCGAGCACTATCGGCGTTGAGTACAATTGCCCTTCTTCAACCCCAATCCTTGGAGTGCACACCATGCGTATTGCTCTGATCATGTCCCTTGCTGTGGGAATCTCGTTAACATTCGTTCCCATGGTTGATGGTGAGCACCCATCTAACGCAGCGGCCACTTCGTCCGCAACGCCCCAATCTGCAATCGATGCCTTGCTTGCTGGCAATGCTCGTTATGTGGCCGGGGAAACTGTCGCACACAACCCCCCAGCTGCTCGCTCGGGGCTGGCTGCTGGCCAGTCGCCATTTGCCGCCATCATTCGATGTGCGGATTCGCGTGTCGCTCCGGAAATTGTCTTTGATCAAGCCCTCGGCGAGTTATTTGTATGTGCGGTTGCGGGCAATGTCCCAACACCCGAAATCATCGCAAGCCTTGAATACGGTGTTGCCGTATTGGGCACAAAGGTCATTGTTGTCATGGGCCACTCATCGTGCGGCGCCGTGTCTGCTGCCATTGAACATCGCAACGACACGTCTGTGCTTCCAGGGTCATTGCCAATGTTGATTGATCAGATTGTGGTGCCTTGCGCGATGCAGATTGACCCCAGTGACCCAAACGCACTCGATGATGCCATTGCATGTAACGCACATCAGGGCATTGGCGAATTGCTTAAACGATCAGCCGTCATTAAAGAGGCTGTTACCAAGGGTGACCTACAGGTGATCGCTGGTGTGCAGGATCTCAAGACTGGTCGCTTCACGATCGTCAAAAAGTAGCCGCTTCAAACTGCACTTCCCATCTCAGCTAAGCATGGCGTGCTGCACGGTACCTCCGACATCGGTCAATCGAAAGTCTCGTCCTTGTGAGCGATATCGAAACTGCGTGTGGTCTAGGCCGAGCATGTGCAGCACTGTGGCTTGCAAGTCGTGAATACTCACGGGGTGCTCGTGCACATGCGCGCCCCAGTCATCGGTTGAGCCAATGACCGTACCTGGTTTGACGCCGCCACCGGCCATCCACAGCGTGAAACAGCCGGGGTAGTGATCTCGACCGATGTAGGTGCCGCCATTTCGGTTTTCATTCATGACAGTGCGACCGAACTCGCCCGACCAAATGACCAGCGTTTCTTCCAATAGGCCACGCTGTTTCAGATCGTTGATCAAGGCGGTGACTGGCTGATCCATCTGTTTGCACTTTGCGGGCAATTGATTCATCAGGTCATCACTGGGGTTTGTGCCGTGCACGTCCCAGCCCCAGTCGAACAATTGCACGAAACGGACGCCTGATTCACTCAGGCGCCGAGCGAGCAGACAGTTATTCGCTAGGCTCGATGTGCCTGGATTCGCCCCGTAGGCTTCGAGTGTTTTTGGATCTTCTGTAGAGATGTCCATCACTTCAGGGACCGACGTTTGCATGCGAAACGCCAACTCATACTGTTCGATGCGGCTGAGCGTTTCAGGATCGCCGTATTGCGCTGCTTGCACATGGTTCAGTTTGTTAATGGCCTCAATCGTTTGGCCTCGCAGTGCACGATCCATACCCTCAGGATCACGTACACCAAGCACTGGAGCACCACTCGTTCGGCATTGCACTCCACCATGCACTGTTGGCATGAAGCCGCTGCCCCATGTTGCCGTGCCGGCCGAGGGCTTCTTCCCACCAGAGACGAGCACGAGGAATGATGGAAGATCGCTATTTTCGCTGCCAAGCCCCCAAGATAACCAAGATCCCATGGATGGGCGGCCCTGCAACATGTGTCCGGTGTGCAGCATGAGTTGCGCCGGCGCATGATTGAACTGATCCGTGTGCATTGACCGAACAATGCACACATCATCGACGATAGTCTTGAATTGAGGCAGTAGCTCGCTGACCCATGCGCCGTTGCCGCCTACTTGCTCGAACGTAAATGGAGATCCGAGGACCTT
Organism: Phycisphaerales bacterium; assembly: GCA_014238965.1. Lineage (GTDB taxonomy): Bacteria > Planctomycetota > Phycisphaerae > Phycisphaerales > SM1A02 > JABAAC01. Next base: position 2,464 of record JABAAC010000053.1, read on the forward strand.
TGCATTTGGTTTGACAAATGCGTTTCGATCGGCATAACAATCCGTCGGCGCGATTTCGCCGTGGCGTGTGTTCAACAGTGGTTTGTAATCCAGTAGGTCGTGCTGTGGCGGGGAGCCTGCCATGTGCAAATAAATGACGCGCTTGGCAGTTGCTGCCGCGTGGGAGAGTGGGGTACTCAGCGAACCAAGCGACTTACTCGGCAACAATCCGGTCAGGGCAGCAGCGCCGAGGCTACAGCCCGATCGACCGAGAAAGTGCCGTCGAGTCATCGCGTCAATGGCTGCCTGCTGCAGGGAGTGAAACTGCTGTGTCATGGTCGATTCACGAATTCATCGAGATTGAGCAAGACGTTACAGGTCACCGTCATTGCCATTGCTGTATGTGGGTCCATGCCATCTGGCAGTGGGCCTAAGGGGTCTATGGCCAAGGCCAGCGTACGCTGGGTATCGGTGTGTGCCAAGGCAGCGTCGTATATCGCTTGCAGAATGCCACGTTCGTGGGCTGTAGGACTTCGTGCGAGCGCCAACTCGAACGCTACGCCGATTGGGTCAGTGTGCTGGATGCTGCGTCTGGCAAGCCCCTGAGCCGCTTCCACAAAGACATCATCATTGAGCATGATCAATGCTTGGAGTGGTGTATTTGATCGTTCCCTCGCCACCGTGCAGAGCTCACGCGACGGCGCATCGAACGTTGCAAATGTCGGATAGTGGCCGGTGCGTCGCCATTGGGTGTAGAGCCCACGTCGATAGAGATCATCACCAGTACTCGCCTCTTGTACGAATGTGGTGAAGGCCTGTGGCAGCATGCCTTCTGGCAGTCGAGGGACAACCGATGGGCCTCCAATACGGTCTTTCTTCAACAAGCCAGCTGTCTCCAGCGCAGCGTCTCGAAGTTGCTCAGCGGAGAGGCGAATACGTGATGCACGACTCAGGAGTCGATTCTCAGGATCTTTGTTAAGTACTGCAGGACTACTCTCTGCACTCTGTCGGTACGTGGCGCTCGTAACGAGTAATCGCAGTAACGCCTTGTTCGACCACGAGAGATCGTCTTGATAGTGCAGCGCAAGCCAATCCAAAAGATTCGGGTGCGATGGACGAGCGCCTTGCACGCCAAAGTTATCAACTGTTGACACAAGTCCATGTCCGAAGAGCCTCGCCCAGGCACGATTAACCTGCACGCGCGCTGTTAGTGGGTTGTTCTGTGCGACGAGCCAGTGGGCAAGATCGATTCGAGAGATTGTTTGGTCCAAGGGCGCATGTAATGCCTCTGGAACACTTGGCTCAAGGGCCCCGCGATCATGATCGGGCGATAGGAAACTGCCGCCCAGAAAGAGTTTCGTCGTGCGTTGCTGGTCATCTGGAAGTGCTTCGAGGATCAAAGCGGTGGGGATGTCCTGCATTGCTCGTTGTCTTGCGTCCTGAATCGCCTTGCGCTCCGCGTGGAGTGCAGGCAATAGAGGTGTCTTATCTAGTGCCGCTTCGGCCAATATGGACCAGTGTGTTTCGACCCGTGCATCGGCGGGCGTCATTGCCGCCTCCAAGATGTCTTGGTTCAGGTCGATCGTCGGCGTGAGATGGTTGGTGCCGCTGAGTTTAAAACGTCCAAGCGTGTGCAGAGTGCCGTGGCTCTGCACCAGAGTGATTGTGATCTGCCCATCACTTGGGACGGCCAATGGTTCAGCCAGCGTGAACACGGCATGTTGATCGCTGCCGATGCCACCGGCGATGGCCCACCCTGATTCAGAGCCGGTGTCACCGTCGATGGCTGCTTGGGCATTGAAGTCGAGTTGGTTAAAACTCGCGTCGGCCAATTTGAATTGCTTTGGCTTTGCTAAGTCGGACGTTGAAATTGTGATGTCGCTCACAACGAAATTGCGATTGGCAGCCCGGCCAGGTCCACTGCCGGGACCTTGATCGGGCACATCCAGTCGAACAGCGGACAAGGCAGGCAAGTTGGTGCGCAGGTGCACGGTTGTTGTCTCGGTATCTGGGGCAGGACCTGTCGCTACAAGCAGACCATCATCGAAGACGTCGTACGTCGTTCCGCCAATTGCGCCAGCGGCCAAGGGCTGCAGCGTCGACCAGTCATCGGTCGTGCACCAAGTTGAGACCCAGTGTTGGAGCAGTTGCTGCAGTTCTGTGTCGGGATGAGCCAGTCGCAATTGAAACGCATCAAGTGCGGTATCTGACTGCTTGATGGCGTGCTGTTGCGCCAGCGTTGGTGCATTGATGAATGGTGCATCGTTGTCGAGGTCAGCATCAGCGGTCTGATTGAGAAAGGCGTAGAGCTCGAAATAGTCTTGCTGCGAAAGTGGGTCGAACTTATGGTCGTGGCACTGCGCACATCCTGCAGTCAGGGCCATCCACCCTTGCATCGTGGTATTGACGCGATCAATCACGGCACCGCTGCGAAACTCCTCGTTGTCCGTGCCCCCCTCCGTATTCGTTTGCGTATTGCGGTGGAAGCCCGTGGCGATGCGTTGCTCAAGCGTTGCATTGGGCAGTAAATCGCCGGCCATTTGTTCAAGCGTAAATTGATCAAATGGCATGTCCTCATTGAAGGCATTGATAACCCAGTCGCGATACCGCCACATCGTGCGCAGGTTGTCCTTCTCGAAGCCTTGGCTATCGGCATACCGAGACAGATCCAGCCACGGTCGTGCTTGATGCTCGCCAAAGTGCTTGGAAGCGAGGAGGGTATCTACGAGGCGCTCGTAGGCATCAATTCGATCATCATTCAGGAATGCATCAATCGCTGCAAGGGTTGGTGGCAGCCCGGTCAGATCAAGGGTCACGCGACGAATGAGCGTCCGTCGATGGGCTTGAGGGTTTGGTTCAAGGTGCTCCGCATCGAGTCGTGCTTTGATAAAGGCATCAACAGTGTTACGTGCCCAGTCATCAGCCTCAGGTGGGGAGACAGGCGAAGGTGCAACGAACGCCCAGTGTGGTTCATACGGTGCGCCTGCTTCAACCCAGCGATGCAGCGTGTCAATCTGACTTTGAGTGAGTTTCTTGAGGGTCTCCGCAGGTGGCATGCGATGTTTGTCGTTGCTGTCCATGATGCGCACAAGGAGCGTGCTTGGCTGATCATCAGTTGGAAGGATCAGTCCATCGGCGAGTGCTCCTTGGGGGATGTCCAACCGCATCCCTGCCTTGCGGGTGCCTTTATCCGGACCGTGGCAGAGGAAGCAATTGTTGGACAGAATTGGAAGGACATCGCGGTTGAAAGAAATGTCGTTGCCGATGGCCCCAACACTCAGCGGCACAACCAAAAGTCCAGCAACGGTGATCATGTCCGGAGCATACCTGTTGAGGCCTATCTTGGACTATTGACGTCGTACTTTCGATGTGGAATCAAACGATGATGTCTTTGACAACCGACCCTTGCGCATCAGTCAAGGCATAGTCGCGGCCCTGGTGGCGATACGTCAGCCCATGGTGGTTGAAGCCCAGTCGGTCTAGGAGTGTGGCATGCAGGTCGTGAACGCTGACGGGGTTCTCAACAATGTTGTACGAGTAGTCGTCGGTCTTTCCATAACTGATGCCCGGCTTGATGCCACCGCCAGCAACCCACACGCTGAAACAACGTGGATGGTGATCACGGCCGTAGTTGGTCATTGTCAACTGGCCTTGGCTGTACACGGATCGCCCAAACTCGCCAGCCCATAGCACGAGCGTGTCTTCAAGCATCCCGCGTTGTTTGAGGTCTTTGAGCAGGGCAGCTTGGCCGCGATCAACAGCAGCGCATTGTTTGCGAATCTCCGTAGGCAAATTACCGTGGGCATCCCAGCCACGCATGTACAACTGAATAAAGCGGACGCCACGTTCAGCGAGGCGCCGAGCCTGCAAGCAGTTAGCGGAGAATGAGCCCGGGCTGCGAACATCGGTTCCGTACATGTCAAGCACATGTTGTGGCTCGTCACTGATATCTGTGAGTTCCGGCACCGACATCTGCATGCGATAGGCCAATTCGTGCTGGGCGATGCGGGCCATGGTTTCTGCATCGCCACTGCGCTGGAATTCATCTTCGTTGATAGCCGATGCGAGGTCGAGCATGGTGCGGCGATCAGCCCGTGAAACACCATCTGGATTCTGCAGATACAGCACAGTGTCTTTGCCAGAGCGAAGTTTGCACCCTTGGTGCTCGCTGGGCAAGAAGCCACTGTCCCAGAACCGAGCGGAGAGCGCCTGCATGTTTCCATAGCCCTGTGTGATCATCACGACGAAGGCTGGTAGGTCTTCATTTTCGGATCCAAGTCCGTAACTCATCCATGAGCCGAAACTCGGGCGGCCAGGCTGCTCATTGCCGGTCTGGAAGAACGTAATTCCTGGTTCGTGATTAATCGCCTGCGTGTGCATCGACCGAATGAAGCAGATTTCGTGCGCCATCTCAGCCGTGTGGGGGAGCAACTCAGACAACATTACGCCACCTTCGTTGTTGGCGGCGCGATGAAAACGAAACCGGCTCGGAGCCACTGGAAATCTTGCTTGACCACTCGTCATCGTTGAGACCCGTTGTCCATTTCGAATGGAATCAGGCAGATCTTCGTTGTACCTTGCCTCAAGCCCGGGCTTGTGGTCAAACAGGTCAAGTTGGCTCGGGCCACCTTCCATGTGCATATAGATCACACGCTTCGCTCGCGGGGCGTAGTGCGACAAATTGCGAAGAAGGTGGGCGGTTTCGTCGGTGGTTGTTGGAGCGGCCATTGTCGGGGCGTCCAGTAGCGACGCAAGGGCCGTTGCGCCAAGCCCTGCACCGAGGGTCGATCCCATCGCTCCAAAGAATCGGCGACGGGTAAGGTTGCGCAGGTATTCCTCGAGTGGGTCAGCGGCGTGTGGCGATGTGTGGTGTTTGGTCATCCTTAGCCTCAGTGGGTCAGTCTTTGACAATTGTCGCGTCGCTTGAGAGTACTGCGTTTGCAAGCATCGTCCATGCGGCAAGTTGATGAAGTTCCATGCCCTCGGGCACTGGCGAGGCACCGACACCGCACAAGGCTACCGCGGCCTCTGGATCGCCCGTGTAGCGAGATTCGAATTGATCCAAACTCGCCTGCATGGCGCGTTGAATGCCTGTGCTGGGTACGTTTCCGGTACAGCGGCGATATAAATCCACGAGCCGCTCAGATTCGGGGGTTTCCAGCAGTACCCGTGCCGCCGTGGCTCGAGCAGCTTCGACGAATTGCTCGTCGTTCCACAACACAAGTGCCTGCAGTGGCGTGTTTGTGTTGATGCGTCGAGCAGCGCAATACTCGCGTGTAGGCGCATCAAGTGTCAGCATGGCTGGGGGGGGAGCTGCTCGTTTCCAATAGGTATACAAGCTGCGTCGCCACAATTCGTCACCCATGCCGCGTTCAAACACACGTGTGTTTGATTGGGGCATAGCAACTTCACGCCACAAACCTTCAGGTTGGTAGGGCTTTACGCTTGGGCCTCCGTATCGCTCGACCAGCAGCCCTGACACCATAAGTGCCTGATCTCGAATTGCTTCAGCAGACAGTCGTTGTCGCGGGAAGCGTGCGTACATGTCCGTGTTTAGTTCGGCATTGCCATCCGATGCTTGGCGATACGTGCTGCTTAAGAGCATCGTGCGAATGGTGTTTTGTACATCCCAGCCACCATCTCGCAGGTTCGCAGCAAGCCAGTCGAGTAATTGTGGGTGGCTTGGCCAATCGCCCTGCATGCCGAAGTCCTCAACAGTTCCAACCAGCCCTTGGCCGAACAACTCTGCCCAGAATCGATTGACAGTGACGCGAGCGGTAAGTGGATTCTCATCGCCAACAAGCCACTGAGCAAGGTCGGCGCGAGTTGGCACACCAAGACTGTCGATCGAACCCAAGACGGATGGAACTGAGCGTGTGACGAGACGATCTTTGTCAGGGGCGTCATAGGCGCCTCGCATCATCACGTAGCTTGGTCGAATGTCCTTGCGCTCTTGCATGACCATGGTGATTGGCAATGAAGCCTTCAGCGTGGTTAACTCGTCTTGCGCTTCGTCGATGCCTTCAGTCAATGCCAGCCAACGCGGTGAGTGGGTTGTGCGCCAGGCATCACGGGCACGATTGGCAAAGGCACTAGTCACTGACTCACTGGGCAACAACCAGGCGAGCATGTCTGGTGCCAATTGTCCCTCGGGAATTGTTTCACTGTAGTACATGGCCGCCGGCCCACCGGTGTTGACGATCTTGGTGACGTAGGTGTTGCGACCAGCCTGCAGGTTGACCGTTAAGGCATCTTGATCGGGGGCCACGCCACGGTTTACTCGATGCTCATGGATCAGATCACCATTGAGATAGACCAGAATGCCGTCATCGCTCCCGAGAGACAAGTCGATAGAACGTGCCGTTGGTGCGAAGAATTCGCGTGCGACATACTCTGCGCCCACGCCCGCGGCGAGGGTCACACGTTGCCCTTCTAGTACACCCGGTGCATAGCGCCATTTCTGCCCTTCATAGGCAGTCGAAAAGTCAATGGGCGCCGCTTCGGGGCCAAATGCGGTGTCGTAGGCTTCTTGGGCAGTGCCAGGCTTAAACGGGCCGACGATGTACCAATTGGTGTGTGCAGTAGGCAGCGCAGCCAACGTTTCGTCGCTTGCTGAGCCAACATGAAACCGTAGATTGCCAAGACTGTGTCCTGCGTACTGCGAGTGAAAGTGCAGGGTTAGGATGAGGTCGCTGCCACCTTCGTATCCAAAGGGCTCTGCTGAGACGAACATCGCGACGCGATCGTCAGGATTTTCGTGGGCGTTGAGTGCCCACATACGACCGTTGTCTGGTGTCAGGGCATTGACAATGCGAAAGTCCTCATTGGGTTGTTCATGATCGGCGAAGGCCCATATCAAATCAATGTCACTACGCTGCGTTGGGTCTTCACGCGACACTACTTCGGCACGGATTCCACTGAGAATCGCATTCCCGTTTGTTGCCCGTCCGACACGCCCATGGGGCATGGATTCGTGTTGCAGTACATCCATCACAATGGCACGTAGATCGGTCTGATCCGTTGAAAGCACAATGGTGTAGTCATCGTTCGTCGGTGGTGAGCTGGTGGCGAGCACGGAGTTGTCGTCTTGCAGTTCGAGCGTACTTCCAGAACTACTTACTGCTGTAATGACAGAGGGTGTAGACCAGGACCAGCCATCCTTTTGCAGCGATTGTTCAAACGCTTCTAGATGCACGGCCTCATCGGGGTCTGGTGCATCTCGCTCTTGGGTAAGTGTGGTCAGTGTCGCTTCAAGGGCCACCACCTGCTCGCTCGTTTCAGCAGTTGTAATGGTGTAGGTGGGTTCAAGCGCCCGTTGTGGATCTTGAGATTGGTTGTACAGCCCAGGTTCTTCGTTGTTGTTGAAGAAGCCCAACAACGCGTAGTACTCGGCTTGGGAAACAGGGTCGAACTTGTGGTCATGGCACTGGGCACAATTGACGGTTAGGCCGAGAAAAACCGTACCAAGCGTATTTGTGCGTTCAACGGCGTAGTGGAAGAGCGCCTCATCGTTAATGGCACCGCCTTCATCGGTTGTGACATGCAGTCGGTTGAAGCCGCTGGCCACCATTTGGCTGTTCGTTGGTTGTGGAAGTATGTCGCCTGCCAATTGTTCGATGACGAATTGGTCGTACGGCATGTTGTTACGCAACGATTCGAGAACCCAATCACGATATGGCCAAATGGTCCTGCCAGCATCCATGTGGATGCCGCTGGTGTCAGCGTATCGTGCCAAATCGAGCCATGGCACAGCCATGCGTTCGGCATGCCGTGTCACGTATGGCTCTTGCGTCAGTAATCGGTTCACCAGACGCTCGTAGGCGGCGGGTGCCTTGTCAGCGAGAAACGTGTCAAGTTCAGCGGTCGTGGGGGGCAAGCCGGTGACATCTAAAAACACCCGTCGGCACAGTGTGGCCGCGTCGGCATCAGTCGTTGGCGCAATATCGTTTTGGGCGAGTTGCTGTAACACGAATCGATCGATGTCATTGCGGATCCACGGGTTGTCAATCTCTGGAGGCGTTGGCGAAGTGAGTGGTTGATACGCCCAATGTGGTTCAAAGGCAGCGCCCTGCTTGATCCAGTTCCGGATCAGAGCTCGTTGTGGATCGCTCAATCGTTCCTTGCCACTATCGGGCGGTGGCATTGCATCTTCCGCTCCATGGGCATTGATGCGTTGCCACAGCAGGGAGGCATCGGGGTCACCCGGGACGATGGGGAAGCCGCTTCGTCGTTCAGCCGTCGCGGCGTCAAAAGAATCAAGGCGTAGATCAGTGTCTTGTTTGTCTCGATCGGGTCCATGGCATTGGAAGCACTGATTCGACAGGATCGGGCGGATATCGCGACTGAATCGTACGACATCCTCGCCGTGTGATGGATACACGATGAACGCGATGCTGGCGATGAGCGTTGCAGATGAAGTGGCCATGGGTTTGAAGATAACAGGCTGAGCGGTGCGCTCGGGGCCTATTGCAGGACTTCAGTTCCAGAAGGCCAAGAGCACGAGCATTTGGTCGAAGTCGACGATGTTGTCGCCATAGATTGCATTTGAATGATCGCCAGTGAAGACCTATGCCACTAGGATTAATTCTGCTCAGGCACTATTCCTGATCATCATGTTTGGTCAGGGCGTTCGCCAAACCAATCATGGCTCGCACACAAATCAATCAAGACTTGGCCAGTAGGGGCCTGTCCATAGGGTCATCAGTGTAACCATGGGGTACATCATGCCAGCTCCAGATTGTCTTTGGTACTTATCGGTTGGTCCACGTTGATTCAGGTGCTAACCTTGACCATGGAAAGCCAATGGTCCGCGTGCATTTCAGTTCCATGCTGAGGCGCACTGGTTTGCAGGGGCCAAACGGAGAGTGAGGACCAAACAATGCTGTATGTCGTACTTGTGAGTTCGTCGCTCGTTGGGCCAGCGCCGTTTGACACAGATCATCCCATGTTGCACGCCTGGTTCGAGGCGGGCGAGGGTGTCAATGATGGCACAGCCGTCGACGGTGATGCCGTTTTGAATTGGCTTGACATATCTGGCCATGAACGCCACCTCGTGCGGACCGATGCCCAGCCGGATCGCCATGCCACATGGTTCGGCGACGCAATGGAAGGTAACCCAGTTGTTTCCTTTGACGGCAATGACTACATCTGGTGCGAACCAGACAGTACATGGGGCACGCTAGATGGCAACAAGACTATTTTTGTTGCACTGCGATGTGATGTAGCTGATGGGGGGTACGTTTTTGATTCCTACACTTATGCAGGTCGAAACGCACTCTTTACAGGGCAGAATGCAAATCCACAAGAGTGGTGTATGTACGACGGCACGAATGTCATGGGCTCGTCCATTGTCACGACTGATGCCGTTCGCGTGCATACCATCGAGATCTCTGACACAGGCATGCGGCATCGCATCGGCGGCGCACTGATTGACGAGAGTCCTTGCGACAATGGCTCCATGATCGGTGTCCTAGTAGGCAGCCGTTACAACCTTGCCAACGGTTTGAACGGTGACATCGGCACGTTCTTGGTGTTCAACGGCACACTTCCTGACAGTGAGCGCCAAGCAATTGAGAGTTGGCTCAATGATCGCTATCCGGCCACTGAGGTTCCTGATCAGCCTGAGTTTGTAACGGTTTTCCAAAATGGCGAAGGTGGCTGGCCGCAGTATCGCATTCCATCACTGCTGACAACCCAGCAAGGCACCGTGCTAGCGTTTGCTGAGGGGCGTACCAGCCTCGGCGACAACGCGCAGAACGACATTGTTATGCGGCGGAGCACCGATGGGGGTCGGACTTGGGGTACCCATGTGCTGCTTGATGACGCTGGCGGCAATTGCGCCAACAATCCGACACTTGTGCAAGTTTCCGGCGGCCTCCATGCTGGGCGGATCATCATGATGTATCTGACCATTCCAGATGGCTGCCACTTGGGCTGTGTGAGTCCGGGATACGTTGGCGACTGGATCATTCGCATCATGAAGATGCACTCAGATGATGACGGATTGACCTGGTCTGCGCCGGTGGACGTTACACCTGGATGTAAACGCGAGACCACCGCCGATGTGATGATCGGCCCAGGACTTGGCATCGAGAAGCGTCGATCGCCGTTTACGGGCCGGTTGGTCATGCCCCTTGCCGAACGCGTCGGTGGCCACTGGTATGCCTACGCGGCGTGGTCTGACGATGGCGGGAACACGTGGCAATTCGGACAGAACATCGATGACACACTTGTATCAGGCATGATGAACGAGGATCAACTCGTCGAATTGACCGACGGTCGGCTGCTCATGAACACGCGGCACTACGGCGGCGATCCAAATCGGCTCGAGGCGCACAGCACTGATGGCGGGGCAACGTGGGGGCCGGCTTATCTTTCCAATCTTCCTGGCACCGCGTGCATGGCCAGCATCATTCGTTTGACGGATCCTTTGGATGGCTTCACAACGCCTCGCTTGCTCTATTCCGGGCACGCCAACAACGGCCGCGATGAAGGCACAATCTGGGTTTCCTATGATGAAGGTACTTCGTGGGGAAGCGGTCGGTTGCTCGAGCCCGGTGGCTTTGCCTACAGCGTGGCGCAGGTCATCGACTGTGAGACGATTGGTGTGCTCTACGAAACAACGAACTATGCGAGCATTCGTTTGGGAGTCTTCAGCCTAGAGTGGCAGAGTGCTGATGCCGACACTCTGGAAGGCGAAGGGCCCTGCGGATCATGTGTGACCGACATAAATGACAGTGGTGAAACCGATGTTGATGACCTTTTACAAGTCCTTGGAGCGTTCGGAACGACTTGTACAGACTGCCCCGCAGACATTGATGACTCCGGTGACGTCGCGGTGAATGATCTGCTGCTGCTGATCTCAGGTTGGGGGCCGTGTTGAGGCCATCACCGTAATGCGACACGTTCAGTACATGTTTGCGTTCGCCGCTGCTTCGATTGTCAGCACATCGGCCATACACGGCGACGTGGTTCACATCACATTTACTGGTACGGTGGAGTGGAACCAAGTAGGCACGCCGCCACTTGGGGATGTCAACGCCTCGGATGCAGTGACATGTTCGTTTCAGGTTGATACTGATTCATTTATAGACGGTGTTGCGTACCCAACCCGCGGATATGACATCGACTCGGCATCGTGGTTGCTCATGATGGGCACTACATCCATCGATATCCAGACACCATTTCAAGGCACACCGTTCTTCGTCTTACGCGATAACGACCCAGCAGTCGATGGTTTTATGTTGAGCACTAACGAGGTGTACTTTCCTCTTGGCGTGCCGCTTGAACAAGTTGGAGCCTTTGGTGACTTTGTACATGTCGTATCAGTCACGTATGGAAGCGATGCGCTCTCATCACTAGATATTGCTGATGCGCAAGGTACGTACGACTTCACGGGTCTGAGTGTCTACAACTGGGTGATTGAAGATGGGCCGTATCTGCCATTAGGCGTGGAGTTTGAGCAACTCACAATCGAGGTCGTTTCGGATGAGTTGCTTGGCGACGTGAACGGTGACTGTGTCGTGAATCTCGATGACCTACTGCTCGTCATCAGCCATTGGGGTGATGGATCAGGTGGTGGCGATGCCAATGGGGATGGCGCGACAGATGCTGTGGATGTGCTGGCGGTGATTGGGCAGTGGGATTCGGCCTGCTGAGCACTTCGCATACATAAGAGGGGTGGTTTCAACTAGGCTGCCGCAATGACCGGCCCATTGCTGTATGTCCTTTTGGCCTTGATGGCGACCGTAGAAGCGCCTCTGGAACAAACGAAGCCCATTCGGCCCAACATTGTGTTGTTGTTCACTGACGATCAACGCGATGGAACATTTGGCGCTATGGGGCACCCGTTCCACACAACGCCGCACGTGGACGCACTGCTTGCCAAGTCGGTTCGATTCACGAACGCGTACACGGCGACGCCTGTTTGCTCGCCGAGTCGAGTGAGCATGCTTACAGGGCAAAGCGAACGCACGCATGGGGTTGGGTTCGGAACGTCCTATCAACTCAATGAGGAACAGTGGGCTGCGACATATCCTGCGCTATTGCAGGCCGCCGGGTACTTCACCGGTTTTATTGGAAAGTTCGGCGTGGAGTACTACACCTTTAAAGGTAAGGCTTCAGAGCGATTCGACTTTTGGTGGGGGCACGATGGTTGGACGAAATTCCACCCGAAGCAGCACGCATCGGCGTCATGCAGGCCATATCACCGCGCTGAGCATGATGAAATCACATTCATCATGGGCGAGGCGATGGCTGCGTTTCTCGATGCAGCAGCATGTGACAGGCCGTTTTGTTTGTCGGTGAGTTTCAATGTGCCGCACGGGTCACAGGTCACCAGTATGCATACGGAGTACAAAGACTGGCAATTGATGACGCGTCCTGCCAACGAAAATCCAAAACTCAAGGGCAGTGCGTTCTACGACGACTTGTATCGAGACACGGCCATCGAGATTCCTGCAGCAACGGCTACCGATCCGTACCAGTACATTCCCGAAGCAATTCAGAATCAGGATAAGGGGCGTCGTACCCAGACCTATGCCTACAACTACTCTCGGCCAACGAACCTTGAACATCACGTGCGCTACGGACAGACGATTTCGGCGCTCGACCAGGTGATTGGAGATTTGGTTTGTGATCTAAGGCACCGTGGTTTACTTGACAACACAGTGATTATCTTTGCGTCAGATCACGGCGTCCTCATGGGTGAGTACGGCATGGGTGGGAAGGCGCTGCTATACGACCTTGCAGCGAAGATCCCGTGTTTTGTGTATGACCCGCAGGTTGCAGTCACTCGTCGTGGGCAAGCAGTTGGAGAACTCGTGACCAGCATCGACATCACCGCAACCATGCTTGACTATGCGCAGGTCGCTGCGCCGGAGTTCAGCGAAGGTGTAAGCCTTCGTCCGCTGATTGAAGGCGTTGAAGTGGACTGGCGTAACGAACTCTTTCTTGAGAGTCTGTTCGTACTGCGCGATACGCCTTTCCAAGAGGGTATTCGTCGAGGGAATTGGAAGTACATTCGCATGTTCGACGGTGTGCAGGGTTGGCGTGAAGAAGACATCGCGTTCTCGGGTCGAACACCGGCCTTTGAAATGCTCTTCAATCTTGAGGAGGATCCCGGAGAGGAGCACAATCTTGTTGGGCAGATCGAATGTGAGTCGGTGCTCGTGGATCTGCGAGCTCGGTGTGCTGCACAATCGAACGCCGGAAACGTTCGACGTACCGCATTTCAGGATGCGGTGATTACGACGCCGCGTTAAGCCTGATTGCGTTTGCAACTTGCTCGGCCAGTGCTTGAGAACCCTTGGGCCTGAAGTGCACATTTGCAGGCTTCTGTAATTCGTCCAGACGAGGCAGAGCGAATTCGTACAGGTCATTTACATTGATGTTTCGTTGACGCATGATGGCCAAAGCCTCTTGGTTGTATAGGGCTGCATCATTCACATCGCGATACGGGCGCACCGGCCCTTCGGGCACAGGTGTTGTTGTGGCGAAGACAAGCACGGCGCCCGTGGATTGCATCTTGTCAATGATTGCATCGAGTTGTCGGGTGTAGGTTGGCAGCGGAGCTTGGAGCGTGTGCGTGGGATCGCCGGAGCCTCGGCCTGTGTTGGGATTGACGTGCTTGATGTCATGCAGGCCAAAGTTGAAGTGAATGACGTCCCAGTTGCCGCCTTCTTGGGCGAGCCAACGGTCGATGTGTTTAATGCCTTTGTTGGTGCCTTCGCAGTTTTCAGAGCGGCCATCCGCTTTCGTTGGACGGATCACAACAGCAGATTCGCCAAGTAACGCGCGTACCCGCGGTGTGTAGTTCATCGAGATGGAGTCACCAATGATGAGCACTCGCAATGGTTCGGCGTGCTTCGGACTGGCCTTGTGGGCTGCTGAGCAACTTCCAAGGCATACGGTAACGATGAAGAGAGTCGCGAAAATGCGTATGGTCATTGCTGCAGCGTACAGTGCACAGATGCTGAGTTGGTTACTTGCCGCGTGTGCCTTGATACCCCAGCCAAAAAACGTCGTAGTCATATTGGCAGACGACATGGGACTTGCCTCGCTGCATGCGGAGCATCCTGATTCGGGTCTGCCTACGCCAAATCTTGATGGACTGCATGCGCAGAGCATGTCATTTACCGATGCGCACAGCGGATCGGCAGTATGTTCACCAACGCGATACGGCCTGCTGACGGGTCGGTATGCGTGGCGTACGCACATGAAGCAAGGCATCGTGGCCAAGTGGGGGGCGCCGTTGATCGCTCAAGATCGCATGACCTTCGCTGATGTGGGGCGCGAAGCTCACCTGCACACTGCTTGCATTGGTAAGTGGCATTTGGGCTGGCATTGGCCAACTGCAGATGGCGGTACCACGACTAAGGCAGCAAATGTGGACTACAGCAAGCCCATCGGTGGCGGTCCACTCGAGGCTGGTTTCGATCACTATTTCGGGGACGACGTGCCCAATTGGCCACCCTATGTTTGGATCGAAGACGATCTAGCCCTCAGTGTGCCCAGCAGCACGATGGACCAAGACGATGCAAACGGTGTTCGTCGCGGTCCAATGACCCCAGGGTGGTCACTTGAAGCGGTATTGCCGGAACTGACTCGTCGCTGTGTCAACTACATCCACAAACGCGCTACTGCGAACGAGCCGTTTCTGCTGTACTTCTCCATGACCTCGCCGCACACACCCATCAGCCCATCGGAGACCTTTCTTGGGCAAAGCGGGGTTAGTCGGTACGCAGATTTCCTCTTGGAGACCGATTGGTCGGTCGGACAGGTACTTCTGGCGCTTGAGCAATGCGGCTTGGCAGACGACACGCTTGTCATTTTCACTGCAGATAACGGTACGTCGCCTAAGTGCAACTTTTCCAGCCTTCAAGCGGGCGGTGTGAATCTACGAGCGCACTGGCGTGGTATGAAAGCTGATGTCTTTGAAGGTGGACATCGGGTTCCATTTTTGGTGCGCTGGCCTGGCGTGGTCGAGCCTGGAAGTTCATGCGATGAACCGATAGTGCTGACGGACATCATGGCGACGATTGCGGCTGCCCTGCAGGTGGCGCTTCCCGATGGCGCTGCTGAGGACAGCGTCAGTCTTTTGCCTCGTCTTGAACAGCAGCCCAATGTCGCGCCATTGCATGACGTGATTGTCAATCATTCTTCACAGGGGCGATTTGCCGTGCGCAAGGGCAGCTGGAAGTTGTGCTGCTGTGCCAGCTCAGGTGGGTGGACGTCGCCCACCAGTGAACAGAAGGCACTGGCGTCGGGGCTGCCTTCGATGCAACTCTATGACTTGAGCGTCGATCCTAGTGAGACCACAAACCTTGTTGGCTCAAACCCCCGGCAGGCCACACACATGCTCGATTTGTTTCGGGCAGTCGTCGAGCGAGAGTCCAATGATGGTGGGAGTTGGTGGAAAAAGTTGCCATGGTCGGCGTCCGAAGCCGGTGGCTCCTGAGTCGATCTGGCGTTCTTGAATCAAGTGGGGGGAAGCTGCTCACTTGCATTAGTCGTGGTGCTTGGTTTGATCAATTCTCGCGATCCCTCCGGATTGGGGGAATGGCCAGTTCAAAGGACAGCGGTCACCTTTGACCGGCCGTATCGAGGACCAGACCACTCACGCGGGCGAGGTTGAGAAGTTCTAGGTCATCCTTTTGCTGCCAGAAGGGGCGAGACGGGGGCGGAAAGTGAGGAACCGTTGCCTTTGGCATCAATTCCCGACTTGCCGCCCCCGCCTGTTTCCTTCTCGTCTCTTCTCTCACTAGGTAGTGGTGAGTCCCTTTCTAGTTGATACACACAAGTCAGAAAACTTACGTCCGATAGAAAACTTTGGACTTTCATGCATCACCGAGGGGCCCCTTGCCCTCGTTCTATCTGTAAAGCCACGATGCAGTCGGCCAAAGACGGCTGTGTGGGGTAAATCCAAGGAAAGAAACTTAGGAGAAGGTTTAGAAATGAATAACGCAAGTATGAAACTAATTGGAAGTGTTGGGATTCTGGTATCTGCAGGTGCGGCCTCGACCGTGGCCTGTGCCAGCCCCTATCTCGGTATTGTCGCGGACTACATCGATAACGGTGGGGCTATCGCTGGCGATACCTACCGTTTGTATGCCGAGCTCGAGGCTGGCGCTCGAGTTGATGCCGTGTATGGCAATAGCTCCCATGAATTGATGATTGATGTTGACGGGGGCTCATTTGTCCAAAGTTCATATGGCGGTAACACGTCACAGGACATTAACCCAGCGTTCTTCCCCATCGTGGGTTCCCTTCAATGGGAATCATTCGTGACGATCGGACTGCTGGATAACTCTGGTGGCAATGCCTTGAACAACGTAGGCATCGACTGGTCTTCTTTCGAAGCTGGTGGCGCCTTGACTACGGATAACGGCACTTGGTTTGTGACCCCAAGCGATGCGCAGGGCGACGAAGTCGGTGGACGCGTCCTGTTGGGTCAGTTCACAATTACGGCTGGCGCCTCCCTTGTGGGGCAGATCAGCATGCAAGGCAAGGATGCTAATGGAGCGACCTGGCAGGCCAACAGTGTCAGCTGGGTTCCCGCACCAGGCGCACTGGCACTTATCACGCTGGCTGGCTTGGCTGGTTCACGACGTCGTCGATAAGCTTCACGTTCAGTTGGAGACTCAATGAGGCTTTGAGCACTCAAAGTCTCAAAGGCGCAAGAGAACACCGCCCCGTCCTCTTCCACGGGGCGGTGTTTGTGCGCGGCCCGGTATTACCGGCCTTTGCGGTGTGAACCGCATGATTCCAAATCGCTATAAAAGTCATACCGCGGCTATGGCAATACGCCATCTATCAATCGGCTGTATCAGACTTGGGTCTCAACTCCTCCCATACTGAGGAGGAGCTGATTTAGGCATTTGGGCCAGCAAAGTTACCTTATGACTGACGACTTGAGATACGCTGAATTACCTATGGGATGCCGCACTCCAGTGGAGAAGATGACAGACGTCCAGCTCATCGATGCCTGTCGCGATGGCTTGGAGCCAGCCTGGGGCGAATTCGTGAATCGATTTGGACGGCTTGTCTACGCCGCAGCTCGTCGGCGTGGCCTGCGTCATGCTGACGCTGAAGAGGTATTGCAGCGCACATTTGAATCAGCTTGGAAGCACATTGATCAGTTGCGTGACTCAAAGGCCGTGCGCGGCTGGTTGTTGACAACCGCCATGCGGCAATCTTGGCGTGTTGGTCGTGCGGCGACAAAGATGCCATCCTTTATCGATGCAATAGACGAACCCAGCGGAGATGACGCTGATCGCCTGCAGCAGTTGGAACGACAAGACTTGGTCAGGCGGGCATTGTCACTGTTGGGTGATCCTTGTAAAGCCCTGTTGATCGCGATCTTTCGTAGAGGGCCAGGCGATCGCTATGCAGAGGTTGCTGAGCAACTTGATATTCCAGTGGGCAGCATCGGTCCGACGCGTGGACGCTGCTTTCGAAAACTTGAAGACATTCTTGGACGGCTGGGATTCACACCCTGACTGGTCCCTTTCTTGTAGAGCACATCACTTATGAAACTCACTGATGAAATGTATGATTTGACGCTTGCGTGGGCTTCCGGAGAACTTGACCCGGATCAGTCACAGGCGCTCGATGCAGCCCCGCAGGAACGTGTGGCAGAACTCGCTTCGCTTTGGCAGAGTATCGAAGCAATCGTTGTCGCCGATGAGGAGTTAGAGCCATCGACTCAAGCGCTTGCTCATGCAATGGCGATCCCCTCTGAATCTCGGAGTAAACAGCCCTTGCATCAGACTGTTGCCGCGGCAGCCAAGGCAACGTTGCAAGACTTGCTTGATCAGTTTGACGGCGTGGTGGCCAGGTTGGTCCACGATGATCGTCTTACGCCCCTTGCGGTTCGAGGTGAGGCAGCGCAGGTCGTGCATCTTGCATGGGAGGCTGGCGAACTGGATATCGACCTAGTGGCTGAACCCTCCGCATTGGATCCTTTGACCGGTCAAACGTCGAGTTGGGTACTCCGCGGACAGGTTATGACTGATCTTCAGATCGGCGAGATTGACGCTGCGCTTGTGGACTCTACGACTCGATCGGTCGTGTCCTCTACGGTGGTCGATCGAGATGGTTGCTTCATACTTGCCGCAGATGCGGGATCGTGGTGTTTGCGCATTGGCGCTAGGGATCGTGGCCTCCATCTGGAACCGGTAGAACTTGGGTGAGCGCGACTGCTCATCAACGCGGCTTGCTTCAACATCTTGCGCAGTTGGATGCTAAGGATGGTTTGGCGTCACTGGCAGCGGTTGGCCCGGTAGACGAACAGCTTCAAGTTGCTGTTGAGGCTGTTAGCGCAGTTGTTATGCAGGACATCCCAGCCGCGGTTGAAGGCGCGCGCGCCGTTGTGATGATTGCAGACTTGTGTGGCGTACCCATCGGCCGTGTGACTGCTCGTCGAGCGTTGAGTCGTGCCCTTGCTTGGGGAAGCGAATACACCGCAGCCCTATCAACTGCACAAGAGGCCGTGAAACTGGCGTTGAATGCAGGTCTTGAGGAAGAAGCAGGGCGAGCAAGGCTGGCATCTATGCATGCTTTGACCGAGATAGGTCGGCTTGACGATGCGGCGACTACAGGCCAGGAAGCTCGAGAGGCATTTGAGCAGATGGGCCTTGAATCTATGGCTGCACGTGCGGACATTAATCTCGGCGTTGTGTACCAGCATCTGGATCGTCCAAAGCGGGCGGTTGAGTGCCTCAATCGTGCGCGTGCTGGGCTTGCGGGCGAGTCTGGCGTGCTGGGTCATCTTGAAAATAGCCTTGGTGAGTCGCTGCTGGCCATGGACGACATGGTCGGTGCAGAAGTCGCCTTTCTGGATGCCCGCAAGGCCTTTGAGGCTGCTGACTCTGATCTCACGGCAGCCATCGCAGAGGGCAACCTTGCTGATCTGGCTGCGCGGCGTGGTCGTTTCGGCGAAGCATTGCATTGGTTTGAACAAGCTCGCCGGCGTCTGGTTCCAGTCGACGCGCCTGGGCATCTCGCACGGGTCTTAGCGGAGCGTGCCGAAGTGCTCGCTGCAGTGGGTATGTCCGCGGCGTCATGCAGGGCGTTCGAAGAAGCCCTTCCCATACTTGATGATGCGGGCTTGTTGGTAGAAGCAGCACGGGCACGTCGTGGTCTTGGCCGAGCCTATATGGCCGCTGGCCAATCGTCTCATGCGTCGACAATGCTTGCTGCTGCTGCGACGGCATTTGGTGATCTTGGGCAATTGGTTCCAAAGGCAGAGATTGATCTTGATCGAGCCAAGATTGCAATTGGGCGAGGTCGCACTGGACAGGCGTTTCGATTAACGCATGCTGCCATGTCAAGTTTCCGCGATCGACCATTGCGTGAAACGGAGTGTCACCTTGTGCTGGCTGAAGCCAATCTTCCAGAGGATCCTCAGCAGGCAGAGTGTGAACTCAATGCAGCAGAATTAGGAGCACGGCGACTTGATGTGCCACCGCTTCTTGCCCAGGTACTTCATGTTCGAGGACGATTGCGTCGGTCTCAGCATCGGCTGGATCTTGCCGCGGCCGCCTTGTCCGAGGCAACAGACCAAGTTGAGCGATTGCGGGGCACTGTGCAGGCGGATCGATGTCGTGCGGGGCTTGGCTTAAGCAACCGTGCAATCTACGAGGATCATTTGAGTGTGTTGATTGAACGTGGGGACAGAGACAGCGTTGCAACCGCATTCTCCGTGGCCGATCGCATGCGTAGCCGGACGCTGCTCGATCAGGCGCGGCGTGGCCAGATGTCAGATCGTTCTATGGATTCAGTGGATCAGGATCCGTGCGAACAGCTCCGAGGTAAACTGAGCCTTCTATATAGTCGGCTTGCGGATGCGATGGATGGTGAAGAACTCGATGTTGGGTCGTGGAGGCAGGATCTACGTCGCACTGAAACGGAACTTGCCGATGCTGAAGTCCAGCTCGCTTCATCCCATGGCATGGCTTCGCTTGACAACTCTCGGGTGGATCTTGCTGCAGTGCAGGCACAGCTTGCCAGCGGCGAGGTTCTGCTGCAGTACACCGTTCTGAGTGGTGAGGTCATGGCCTTTGTGGCGCATGCAGATGGATTGGAACTTGTAAGGGGCCTTGGGACTGTCAGCGACGTGGCCCAACAGCTCGAAGCGTTACGTTTCCAGATTTCACGAGCGGTGGGGCACCGCGGTACATCACATCGGCGTCTCAATCGCATGATTTGTGAGACACGCGGACAAATGAACAAGTTGTATGCCACGTTAATGGCTCCGCTTCCCGACGTGGCCCATCAGGCTTCCCGATTAATTCTCGCATCACAAGGACTGCTGCATCTGGTTCCATTTCATGCGTTGCACGATGAGTCGCAATGGGTGATTGAGCGTAGTGACGTGCAGTACGTGCCAAGTGTGTCCCTGTTGATGCACCTTCGTAGTCGTTTGCGGCAAACGCCCAAGGGGCCTGACTTGGTGGTTGCCGGTCGTACACAGGGGTTGCCTGGCGTACGCCGCGAAGCCGAAGCCGCAGCTGCCATGCTGGGTGAATCAACGGTACTGTTGTGTGATGGTCAGGCAACTGTTGCGGCTGTCCGCGATGCTGCTGAACATGCAAGGATCATTCACATCACTGGACACGGGCGTTTTATGCCGACACATGTCGGGGCCAGCGGCGTACGCCTTGATGACCGCTGGTTGTCATTGCATGAGATTCAGGATCTTTGCCTTAAAGCGAATCTCGTTGTACTCAGTTCGTGTGAGTCTGGCCCGGTTCAGGCATGCACAGATGATGAGCCCACAGGGTTGTTTCATGGCTTTCTAGCTAGTGGGGCAACCGGGCTGCTAGCTACACTGTGGCGGGTCTCGGATGCAACCTCACGTATTTCCCTTGCATTGTTCCATAAGCACCTCCAAACTGGCCTGACGTATGCAGGCGCCTTGCGGGAGGCTCAGCTCGAAACAATGCAGTCAACCCCGCATCCGGCCCACTGGGCGCCTTTTATCTTTACAGGAGCGGAAGCATGAGTCACTTCGTTCAACAACTTTCTGCACGGTTCACAATGCTGCTCGTATCTGCAGTGCTGTGTTGTGTTTCTGGCATCACACGTCCAGCCTCAGCAATTCCCTGTGATTTGCTCTCCGACGTTTCATTGGATCGGATGAACTTCCGTTTGGTCCCCGGCGCAACTGTGTCGCAGTTGTTGGATGCCATTCAAGTTGATTGGCCCGAAGTTGACTGGACTGTTGTGGGCGGGAAGCCGCTACGTGGCTACTACTGTGTGCATGTGGCAGCTCCTACATCTTGGACAGATGTCGAATGGGGCTTGTTTCATTCCGCCATGGCAGTTGGGTACCCGACAATTGCCAATTGGATGGAATTCGTCAGTGATGACGAGGCACCCGAAGGCGGTACGGGAAGTACATTTGTCGATGGACTTGCCGATCTTGAGTCGTATCAAATTCAATATGCAGCACTGACTTTAGGTCTATCGGTATCACACATGCGTTCAACGGGTGTTGGTGTTGCCGTTGCCGTGCTTGATACCGGTGTTGACGCTGAACATGAATTGTTGGCAGGGCGGGTCCTTCAGGGCTGGGACTTTGTCGATGGCGATGCGTTTGCTGACGATGAAGCCTCAGGTCAAGACTTGGACGGTGATGGCCAGATTGATGAAATGACTGGGCACGGTACGTTTGTTAGTGGGCTGATCGCATTAGTTGCACCTGACGCTCGCATATTACCTGTTCGTGTACTTGACTCAGAGGGGCGTGGGGACTCATGGCGTTTAGCCAGTGGAATCTGGTATGCCATTGATCATGGCGTGGAAGTCATCAATCTCAGCCTAGGATCAACCGAAGATTCAATGATCGTTGAGGAAGCGTTGCTTGAGGCATATGAACTTGGAATCAGTGTCATTGCTGCGGGCGGCAATTGTGATCGCAATTGGCCGCGCGAGTTCCCAGCAATGACAGATTACGAAGTCATCGGTGTTGCGGGCGTGGATGATCTTGACAGTCGCGCGGGCTTTTCCAACTATCATTCAACACTCAAAATGTCGTCACCTTCGACCTGTGCCGTTGACACTATGGGCGAACCTGTTATTGAACGATCGATCATTAGTGGCCTTCCAGGTGGACGCTTTGGCATCTGGGAAGGGACAAGTATGGGTACAGCATTTGTCTCAGGAACAGCCGCTCTCGTTCGGTCCCAGCACCCTGAGTGGGATGCCTCCAATTCGACTTCGCAATCAGTGGCCAATGCGATCATGTCTGGGGCGGTCAATATCGATAAGCTCAATGCAGATTTCATCGGACTCATTGGCGTGGGGCGACTCGATTCCGCTGCAAGTACGTCGCTTTCGCCAGCGGCCCCAATGCAGGGTGATCTCGATGGTAGCGGTGCCGTTACCGTGGACGACTTACTGCTCTTGCTGGGAGGTTGGGGAGAGGTTCACTCTTCCGCAGACTTTGATTGCAACGGCGCAGTCGATGTAGACGACATGTTGATTCTGCTTGGCAGTTGGGGATGATGATTGCCCATTGACTGTCCTGACGCGGAGATGCACATCTTCGTTTATTTTCGTCTGCGTTGAGCGATGGAGACAGGGCAGCGAGTGAGGGGCGGAATCTACGAGGTCATCGATTGAAGGTTTGTTGGCATACGGCGCGCGTGTGCGTGCACGTGTAGTGTTCAACCGTTGTGTAGTAACCAATCAGGATTCGTCAGACGCATGCGCTGTGTTTGAGATACTGCACTTGAACGTAGCCAAGGTGCTGACACAAGACAGGCCCGCCAAAGGCGGGCCTGTGTCAATCGGGGCGACACGAATTGAACGTGCGACCTCCTGCTCCCAAAGCAGGCGCTCTACCAAGCTGAGCTACGCCCCGTGCGAGCGCATCATTGTAGCCAACCTCACGGTTCGCGGAGCCAATTGAGCAAGGTTCGAATTTCGCCTGGACGCAGCGTGTTGAGCAGCCCAGATGGCATTGTCGAAACATCAGAAGGTTCGATGGACAGGATGTCTGATCTCAGTATCGACATCGTTCGCACAGGGGCATATGGGTCCACATCTAGGACGATGCGACGGGCATCAATATCGATCAGCCGGCCCGTAAACAAGCCATCTTCAGTTTCCACCCATGTCGCGGCGTACTGATCAGACACATTTCGGTTTGGTTCGAGCATGGCTCGAAGGAGGTCCGGTTCGCTCAATCTGCCACCCACGCCGCTCAAGTCGGGGCCTGCTGACCCGCCACGCCCGTGAAATCGGTGGCATTCCACACATCTTGCTGCAGTGAATAAGGCCTCGCCATCGCCTTCTGGCGTAGCGTCCACAAGTGCAGCATTGAGTTCACTGATCGTCCAATGAGCCACATGCGGCCTTTTCATGCTCGGTACGGTCGGGTTGTCATCGACATCAAGTTGCCCCAGGAGGGCATTGCGATGCGATGCTTCCATGTCTCGCATGAACCGAGTTTCGAATGCTTGGAGAAAGCCCGCAGCGCTGCGTCCACCAACAATGCCGCGCTGCCTCCGCAGCCACCGAACATAGTGAAGTTCCTGTGATGGGGTCCAGTGGCCTCGATGTAACCGAGCCAATAAGGCCCAATATAAAGCGTCATCGCGATGCACAGACTCCATCTTTGCAAGCAACCAAGCATTGATATCGGCGTTCAGATGCACTAGGACTCGCGCAGCCTCGCGCTGTACTTGATGGTTGCTGTTCTGAAGCATTCGATGAAGCGTCTGCTCCAGTACATCACGAGTAGCAGCGGTGGGGTCGCCATGCCGCGCCATCATGACCGCCATGGCACGCAGCAAGTCCGCCTGTACGCCAACATCGCCAGTGCGCGTCGTCGCTGCGGCCAATCGAAGTAATGCCTCATCGCGATCATCGCCCCCCCCGTGCTTTGCTAGGTGCAGCATTCCATCGACCATGATTGGGGGGTCTGTTTCTCGCAGTGCGCGGTCGCGGACCGTCTCTTGTGGAAGTGCGTGAAGGGCTGATCGCGCTGCAGTGGACATGGCTCGATCGCCTGTACCAAGGTGTCGCCATACTTCATCAATCGAAAGGTTGCCCGCAACGCCGGCGCGTTCCAGTCTCATACGCTGCGTTATGGCTGGTGAGATGTCCACTTGAGGTTCAACCCACTGGGGTTCATCTGCTGCTATGCGCCAGAGGCTCGATGTTGTGCCGCGGCCGCCGGTGATGATGTACAACGCTCCGTCGGGCTTGGGTGCAAATCGCATACAACTGACGTTGAATGGGCGGCCGTGGGCGAAGAGTTCTAGGGTACCCGTGAACGACGCTCCTTTAGCTTGTGGCTCAAGTGACCAGATGCGGCCATAGGACCAGTCTGCGAGCAACAGTACGCCTTCCCAGTCCGCGCCAAAGCCACCATCGCCAGCATGCACCACTGCAGTTGGACTCGCTGGCGGGGTGTCAGCGACCGCTGGCAGTGCATCGGGGTACCAATTCGCCCACTTGCCAGTGCCTCCACGCCAGCCATTGTCTGCGCCGGGCACAATGTGCACCACGCGGGGCGGCCGATACCACGGCATGCCCATGTCCCACTCCATGTCACTGTCAAATGTGAAGCATGAATCGTCCGGCATGAATGCAAGATCACAAGCGTTGCGTAAACCGCCACTGACGACTTCGAACGACAAGGCATCCAAATCCGTTCGCAATACGACACCGCCGGGTGATGTGATACCAACGGCGTGGCCATTGGCATCCCACTGTCGCTCGAGCAGAAGATCTTCGGCCCATGCACGAAAAGGACTGTCTTCTAGATTGGTACGTGGAGGCAGTGCTGTGTGGTTGCCCTGCACGATCCACAATTTTCCATCGGGGCCAAGTCGGATTGCATGCGGCCCGTGTTCTGAGCCATTGCCCCAGATTGCGAGGTGTTCGTGTGTGTCGTAGCGACCATCGCCGGTCGTGTCGCGCAATCGATGCAAGCCGCCCTTTGGTGGATTGCGTGAGACGATGACGTACAAGGCACCGTCTGAATACAGCATGCCCTGTGCATGGCCAATGTCAATGGCGATGGGTTCACTTGTACCCTCTGCTAGGTTGAGTCGACGAATGCGACCATGCTGAGGCGATACGAGCAGCTCACCATCTGGTTCAAATGCCATGGATACCCATGAGCCTTGGTCGCTGGGTACATCCATTAGTTTTTGAGCATGAAAGCCATCGGGAACCTGCAACTGGTCAATACTGCTGATTGCTTCAATATGGCGCAAGTCAATCTGGCGAAGCGATACACGACTATTGCTACCTGGCTTAAGTCCAAACCCGATTCCACCGGTCATGTGTTGCGTACTGGGATCTTCATCCCACGTTTCGGAGACGAGTCGGCCATCAATATGGTGTGTGAGGTGTGGCCCTTTCGCTGTGACACGCAGCGTGTGCCAAGTGCCCACTGTGATATCAGCGAGCAGTGCATCCGCGTCGCCAACAACGCCGAGGTCTTGGCGATTGTCTTGAAATCCAAAGCGTCGCCGTGCGCCTGGTGGTGTCATCGGGCCACGGCCACCAATTTCATGGAGCGATCCGGTGTCAGTGTTTGTCGCGTCGATCGATGCAAAGTAGCCGTGCAGTTGGTGTGTGTCGTCGAAGGTAGTTCGATAGGCAACCGCCGTCGTCCCTGCGTCAATTTGAAATGCCAGTGTCAGGACGAAGTCACCGGCGGTGCCGGGCCAGAGCAGCCAACTCGCTTGGGTCAATCCATCGCCTGAGCCCACAATGGATGTTTCGGAGTCCGTCGTTTCGACCGTCCAGACTGCAGGGCCCACAACGGTGAAGCCTTCAAGCGATTGGCCATCGAAGATTGGTGCAGTGCAGATTGTCAGCGCAAGGGCATGCAGCACCACGGCAGCATAGAGTGCCTGACTGATGTGTGACGAACCCGCCATTTTACACGGTACAGCCGACTGGCTTGTAGTGGACAAACCTGTGGGTTGGCACACGATCAGTGGGTCAGGCGCATCCGATCGGCCAGATCTTGAGGCGTGGTTGCGAGCACACGTCAACACAAGTGTTGATCTACATGAAGCTGGCTTGGTGCATCGACTGGACCTCTATACCGGAGGATGTGTGCTTGTGGCGACTAACGAACAAGCGAGACAAATGTTGCGTGAGGCCATGAGCGGGAGAGGCAACATTGCCGATGCAATTCGCAAGGTGTATCTCGCCCAAGCCACAAGCGATATTCCATCTCGTGGCGGATTTGAGTTGTCGTTTTCCAGTCGCTACAAGCGTTCCAAGAGAGTCACGGTGTCTGCGACGGGGCCACAAAAGTCGCTTGGCATTTGTCAGTGGCGAGGTGGATACGCGGGCGGTGGAAATGGTGTAATCGAAGTTGAGTTACAAGGCCCTGGTCGGCGACATCAGATTCGCGCTGGACTTGCGCATCTAGGGCATCCACTCGTTGGCGATGCACTTTATGGCAGCTCTGAAGTTGAAACAGCAGGTGATGTAGGCCCACGACTGCATGCATGGCGATTGTATATAGGAGATGACGTCGTCGAATCGCCGCCGCCTCACTGGGCACATGCCTAATCTTTTGCAGGATTGGTTTACGTAGTTGTTCGCTCTAGTGCGGCCTCGCCAGTGACGAGTTATGCCTGCCATGGAGGAGTCTGGGCTGCTTTACATGGGTTTGAGTGTGATGGCGCGAAAGCGCCCTTGGTCATCAAACGATCCAAACCCAATGCGCCCACCACGAAAGGGTGTGTCTGTGGCTTCCAGCACCAGTTTGTCATCAAAGTAAGCGCGAGTGAAGCCGGAGTGAATGTTGCGTTCGATGCGGAGATCGTGCCAAGTATCGCGGCCCCAATCGACACCGTCGGTTCGAAAGCTTGTTGCGGGCTTTCTTGCTTCGCCATTTACGATTTGAATGTGATGGCTGTTTTGATCTGCTTGGGTTGCCATATGCACATAGCCAAAGTGGGCTGGATCTTGCCAGTCGAAAAAGATGCATAGATCGCGGTGGCCATAGTCATGGCCCGTCTGCATGGCTTGGCATTCGATAACGTAGGAATCGGTGATCTGTGTTTGGAACAACGCGATTGCTCGGGGCGAGGCGTGGGGGGGTTTGTATGTGGAGCCTTCGGTCAAGATGAGTTCGTTGTTGTCAACGGACCAGATGGCGGTGTCGAAGCACTCAAATTGATCGAGTGAGTCAAGGGGAATAGTGGCGGGGGTCTTTGTCGAGCAGCCCGCCAGCACGATGGCGGCGGCCATGATTCCAAGTGGGCTCAGTCCCAACGAAAGACGCCCTTCTTCCAAGCGTAGATGTAGGCAATGATCGACATCAGAATGAAGAACAGAATTCGGCCGAGAAACAATGTTGCGTCGGGCGATCCGGGGTCCAGTTGGGCAAAGTCCAGTGCCCAGGGATACAGAAAGATGATCTCAATGTCGAAGACCAGAAATGTCATCGCGAGAATGTAGAAGCGGATGTTGAATCGCCGTCGGGCGGTACCAATTGGATTCATGCCCGATTCGTAGGTGTCACTCTTCTCGCCACCGGTGCGTTTGGGGCCGAGAATGCTTGTGGCAACAAGGTTAACAACGCCAAAAATCACCGCCATACCGAGGATCACGGCGACAGGGAGGTAGTTGATGAGTTCGTTGGTGGCCAGCAGCATGCAAGGGGCAGTGTAATGGGGAGGGTTGGCAAAAACCCCCGGAGCAGCGGTGGGCACTGCCCCGGGGGGGAGGGAAGAGCGAAGGAGCTTGTGCTCCTTCGAAAGTGCCGGAAGTACTGAGCAATGCTGGACAAGCACTGCTCGGGATCGGGGAAGGAATCAAACGTTGCAGACATCTCCTTCGTCTGCAGACAGGGTCGACATCCATTCGTCCCTGTCAAATTCCTTCGGAAGGCCTCCTGCTCCGTTCCCTGATCCAAGCCCCGCGATGCGCTTCCGACGTCGCCTCGCGGGATAGGTTGTGATGCGGCTCGATTAGCTGCAGCCCATCGAGTTTCCGCAGTTCATGCACTTGTAACACGTGCCGTTTCGGACAGTAATTGCGCCACACCCATCACACGGTGGCGCATCACCCATCATTGCGGCTTGTGCCGCATTCAACTGAGATGTTGCCGTTTGGGTGCCATCAGCATTAACCAGCGAAGGCGATGGTGCTGCTGATCGGTCTTTCGATTGTGTATTGGACTCTCGTCGATCACCTTCGATTGGTCGTGTGGACCGTGGTGCATCGGCAATGCGGTCGTCGTCGGTTATGCGGTCCGAAGCATCATCTTTGACTTCGATCGATGCAGTGCCGGGACGTGCCGGGGCATTGGCCACTCGGTAGCCCTCGACAAACTCCATGCCCATCCAACGGAAGATGTAATCGACGAGCGACTTGGCAAACGGAATCTCCTTGTTCGTCGTCATGCCCTGAGGCTCAAATCGCTGGTGCGCAAACT
This sequence comes from Phycisphaerales bacterium, assembly GCA_014238965.1. Classification (GTDB taxonomy): domain Bacteria; phylum Planctomycetota; class Phycisphaerae; order Phycisphaerales; family SM1A02; genus JABAAC01. Next base: position 30,866 of record JABAAC010000053.1, read on the forward strand.
TTGTGACTAGGCTTGAGACGGGCACGCCGTACTGCAGGGCCACACTGATAGCCGTACCAAGGCTGTCCATCAGTCCGCCAATTGTGGACCCTTCCTTTGACATGGTGATGAACAGCTCGCCAGGCGACCCATCCTTGTACTTACCAACCGTCAAATAGCCCTCATGCCCTGCCACGTTGAAGTGGTGGGTGATGCTCTGACGCGTGTCAGGCAGTCGTTTTCGCATCGGTCGTTCGATGATCTTTTCAACGACGCGTTCGACGAAGGTCACTTCAGACGTTTCCGCGGTCAGCGCAGCGGCCGTTGTTACTTCATTGGCGACTTCGTTTCGAGCAGCCACAATGTCGTCTTCGTCTTCATCGGCATCCAGCACCGTCTCGTCCGAGGCTGTGTTCAGCGGCTGGCTCAACTTGCACCCATCGCGATACAACGCATTAGCCTTGAGCGCCAATTCCCAACTCAGTCGGTAGCAATCGGCGATGTCTGCCTCAGTGGCTTCATTGGGCAAGTTGATGGTTTTTGAAATGGCACCAGAGATGAACGGCTGGGCAGCAGCCATCATCTTGATGTGCCCATGTGCATGAATGAGTCGCTTGCCTTCAGGGCCGCACTTGCTCGCACAGTCGAAGACGGGCAGGTGCTCATCTTTCAAGCCAGGTGCGCCTTCGATGGTCTGCATGCCACAGATCAATCGATTCAATGTTGCAGACTGTCGTGGTGTTAGTCCAAGGGCAGCAAGGCCGTCGAAGTCGCTATCGTTTCTCGCTGCATCAACATCGCTAACTCCGCACTTTCGGAGCACGGCTTCGGGCATTGAGAATGCGTTGAACGCCATGCCAAGCCCGAACACAGAGGGCAACTCATCCATTACTGCGGATAGCTCTTCAGCGGTATAGCCACGTTCTACAAGCAGATCTCGGAACGTATCACCGTTGCCTTCGCCTCCATCTTCCGATGGCATAGGAACGTCCAGATCAAGCGTGCCCATCACCCAGCGGATGATTGCCGTAGCGTCATCTTCGTGGTATCCAAGGGCCAGCAGGGCTGGATGCAGCGACTGATTGGCGATCTTGAAGTAGCCACCGCCGGCGAGCTTTTTGAACTTCGTCAAGGCAAAGTCTGGCTCGACGCCGGTTGTGTCGCAATCCATCAGCAGGCCAATCGTGCCCGTAGGTGCGATGACAGTGACCTGTGCATTTCTAAAGCCGTGTCGCTCGCCAAGTGAGACTGCACGGTCCCAGCACTCAATGGCAGCATTGAGCACGGTGTCTGCGTTGGTAATGAGCATTGACTGGCTTGAGGCCATAGCGTGATCGATTGGAACTGGGCGGACATCGAGGCCTTCCCATTCCGTGCTATTGCGTGCAACGCCCATGGCGGCTCGCCGATGGTTTCGCATCACTCGCAACATGCTGTCGCGGTTTTGATCGAATGCAGCGAATGGGCCGTGCTCACCCGCGAGTTGTGCACTCATGGCATAGGCACGACCAGTAAGGATGGACGACATGCAGCCGCTGATGTGTCGGCCCTCATCCGAGTCGTAGGGGATGCCTGCCTGCATCAACATGGCGCCGAGATTGGCGAAGCCCAAACCAAGGGTTCTATATGTCCAACTCTTGTCCGCAATTGCTTTGGAGGGGAATGCGGCCATGAGTACTGACACTTCCAGAACAATGGTCCAGATGTCGATGGCGTGGGTGTATCCATCAACGTCGAAGACGCGCTGTTCGGAATCGTAGAATTTCATCAGGTTGATGGATGCCAGATTGCAAGCCGTGTCATCAAGGAACATGTATTCAGAACATGGATTCGATGCATTGATTCGGCCGTCATCGGGGCATGTGTGCCACTCGTTGATGGTGCCGTCGAACTGAAGCCCAGGGTCAGCGCAGTGCCATGCGGCACGGCAAATCTGTCCCCAAAGGTCATCCGCTGGAAGCGTGCGTGCAACTTCACCGTCGGTGCGACGAATCAACTGCCAGTCGTCGCCAGCTTCCGCGGCATGCATGAAGTCGTGTGACAGACGTACCGAATTGTTGGAATTCTGGCCAGAGACCGTTTGGTAGGCCTCGCCGTTGAAGTCGTAGTCCAACTGCATGCCCATGTCTTTGGCAAGGGAGACCTTCGCGGGATCGAGCGATTTGAGACCCTCGACCATTGCCGCGACTTTGAGTTCTTCACGAACCTTCCAATTGACGAATGCTTCGATATCGGGATGGTCCGCGTCGAGGCAAACCATTTTGGCCGCGCGGCGTGTTGTTCCGCCAGATTTGATTGCACCAGCAGCGCGGTCGCCGATTTTTAGAAAGCTCATCAGTCCGCTGGATCGCCCACCGCCTGACAAGGGCTCTTCGTCACCGCGAATGCCAGAGAAGTTGGTGCCAGTTCCAGATCCGTACTTGAATAGTCGAGCTTCGCGTGTCCATAAGTCCATGATGCCGTTGTTGCCAACGAGGTCATCGTCGACCGACTGAATGAAACAGGCGTGTGGTTGTGGGTGTGAGTAGGCATCGTCGGCCAGCCGTGTGTGGCCAGATCGTGCGTCGGCGACCCAGTGCCCCTGTGGTGGTCCACTGATGCCGTACGCCCAGTTCAGTCCGGTGTTAAACCACTGTGGGCTATTGGGTGCAGCGACTTGGTTGAGCATCATCCAAACAAGTTCGTCGCAGAATGTCTCGGCATCATCAGGTGTGTCGAAATAGCCGTGTTTTTCACCCCATGCACGCCAGCATCCTGCGAGTCGTCGAATGACTTGCCGTGCGCTGCGTTCGGGGCCGGTGACGGCATGTCCATTGTCATCAAGGACCGGGCGGCCATCATCATCTACTTGAGGTACTCCCGCTTTACGGAAATACTTGCTCACCATGATGTCAGTAGCCAGCTGACTCCATGACTTTGGAATCCAGGCCTCCTTCATCTCAAAGACGATCGAGCCGTCAGCGTTGGTGATTTTGCTTGAGCGTTTCTCCCATTCAACTGTGGAATAAACGTCCTGTCCCTTTGTCGTAAATCGTCGCTTAATCTTCATCCGTTTGCCTTTGTCCGTCCGTGGTCCATGTGCCTGTCTTGTTGTCGTCCCTGACTACGTATTGATCTGTCCTTGCGTAACTGATTGTGTTGATTGTTCTGAAGCGTCCGTGCGAGGCTGTAGCAGCCTGAACATGACAGCCATAACTCGGGTCGCCATAGGAGATGCAATTGGAACGTTGTTCACCATCCCTCAGTGGGGCAATGCCCACAGTGGTACGGATTTCGTCTTCAACGAGTACGGCCATGGCCGCATTCCCTCCAAGGCTGTCGGTTGATGCAACCACATACGTGTTGCCCTGTGCAGTGCCTTTGACACTTCACCAACCGAGATGTCCATCCCAGTGGTGCTAGCTGACGGAGTGTCAGGCAGCTTCACTGAGTCTCCCACTGGCTCGACACCCCACCGGCGTCGCAACCCACCTTTCACTGAAGAACCCAGGCATCAGCCAGATGGGCCCCAGTGACGAACTTTGCCACGGGCACTTATTCGTGCTCGTGAACTCCACTTCAACCCCTTCTTCGATGCCGGACGTTCAGTCCAATGGCCGGCCTAGGTCTCATGGGTCCGTCCCGTGAAATCGGCCTTTGCGTAGCAATGAAAGCCGGTCGTTGGGGAAAGGCCCGTAGAGGGCGAAGAGGCGGGGGGCATAATACCCCTACATGTTGTGGTATCAAGGTCTTCGGCCACTGAATCTAGTATCACTTTAGTAAAATCACGCAAGATCTACTACTGGCCCTAGTTATCAGCCTCTAGCAACACTGTGGAACTGGTGGACAAGTTGTTGCTCATCCAAGAAATGGGGCCCTCGCACCACCTAGGATCCGCTCATGCACGGATGCGCACAACTCCTTGAGGGCCTCACCGCCGCCCAAATTGAGGCTGTCAATGCGGCCCCTGGTCCCATGCTGGTCTTGGCAGGGCCCGGTTCAGGAAAGACCACTGTCGTGACACGTCGCATTGCGTCATTGCTTGAGCAAGGTGTGCCGCCATGGTCTGTCCTTGCGTTGACGTTTACAAACAAGGCAGCTGGGGCCATGCGCGAACGCGTGCGAGCATTACTTGGCGGCCGCGCAACTAACGGTTTGACCATTGCAACATTTCATGCGTTTGCAGCAGCGCAACTTCGGCAACTTGGCGAACGCGCGCACGTGCATGAAGATTTTTCTATCTGGGACACTGCCGATCAACGATCAGCTATGAAGCAAGCGATTGTGGATGCAGGTCTGTCGACAGGTAATTGGACGCCCGCTTCTGTGTTGTCGGCAATCAGTGACTGGAAGCACCGCCTGCGCACAGTTGGAGATATGGAAGCTGCTGGAACGGACTTCTATACGCGCAATCTTTCACGGGCATGGCGCGCGTACGAACGAATTTTAGCGAATGGTCGTGCACTTGATTTTGATGATTTGTTGCTCAAGCTCGCCGTTGCATTGCGAGATGACGAAAGTGTCCGTGAACAGTTCACGAGCCGTTGGACGAATCTACTCGTTGACGAATATCAGGACACAAACCATGCACAGTTCGTGATTGCGTCATCAATTGCCTCAGGGCACGGAAACATCTGTGTAGTAGGTGATCCGGACCAGTCTATTTACGCATGGCGTGGCGCAGATATTGGCAACATTCTCGAGTTCGAAAAACGATATACGGGCGCTCGTGTGGTCAATTTGGGAACAAATTTCCGAAGCACCGGCCGCATCGTGTCAGCTTCGGCGAGCTTAATACAACATAACGCGACACATCGCGAACGAGAGCATGTTGCTGCGGGTGATGAAGGTGAGCCAGTGGTCCTCATGACAAGCGTTGATGAGCATGAAGAAGCGCGCGAGCTTGTTGAGCGGCTTCGTGAACATCACGAACAAGATGATGTGCCATGGTGCGAAATGGCAGTGCTCTATCGTATGAACGCGATGAGCCGTGTGCTGGAAGAAGCGTTTCGTGATGCAGACATTCCACATGTGGTGGCTCGCGGGACGGCTTTCTATGATCGAAAGGAAGTTCGCGATGCGTTAGCGATGATTCGGCTCATTTTGAATACTCGTGATGATGTTGCATTTCGTCGCATTGTGAACGTGCCACCACGCGGCCTCGGCGCGACCACACTCGACAAGGTTGAGCGCATGGCTGCACGTGAACAGTTGAGTATGCTCCAAGCCATGCAACGGCTTGCAGCGACGGGCACGCTTGCAGCACGGGCGAGCAAGGCTGTGCAGGCCTTTCTATCCATGCTCGATGGCTGGTGCATTGCATTGGCACAGGGGCTAGCTGAGACGGACTTAGCGGCCTTTGTGGCAACGGTCATCGCCGAATCTGGGCTGGAGGCCCACTTCAAGGCTGGAGGCGATGAGGAGCAGGAGCGTCTTGAGAACCTAGAAGAGCTTATTAGCGCAGCGGCTGATCGCGAGGCCGATGTAATGCAGGCAATGGATGCCCATGACATTCCGCCGCTTAGGCAGCGTGTTGCTGCCTGGCTTGAGTCTATTGCGCTGGTGAGTGATGCCGATGCGATCGATCCTGAGCAAGGCGCTGTGACACTTATGACATTACACGCTGCCAAGGGACTGGAGTTTGACGTGGTTGTGATTGCGGCGCTTGAGCAAGGTGTTTTGCCGCATGCACGCAGTGCTCAGGATCCGACGCAGCTTGAAGAAGAGCGTCGCCTGTGTTACGTGGGCATGACGCGTGCACGGCATCACCTCATGTTGACACGTGCACGGTTGCGAACACTTCGGGGAATTCGTGAGCGAACTGCTGGCAGCGCCTTTCTTGAAGAGATTTCCGCAGAACACGTTCGGCACATAGAGTCCGAACCACCGTGGGGAAGTTCAGCACAAGACACACCAGTGTTTCAGGCATCCCCTAGCGATTCGGGTGTTGCCCCTGGCGTGCGGGTGCGCCATCTGCGCTTTGGGGACGGTCTTGTGCGGCGCGTGCTACAGCGTCCCCAAGGAACGACAGCGACCATTGACTTCGATGACTGGGGGCCACGGACGTTGTATTTGTCACGCACGAGTTTGGAAGTGCTCAGCAAAGACGACTTGTTTTGACGGATCCTTCTGCACGACACTCCGGTCCATTTGTGGAGGCGTGTATAAGGGCTGGATTTGTGTCTGCTGGCGTTGCGCCAGCGGGCCGTGCTGCTCGGGCAGATTTTTTTGAGGCGTGGCTGGCACAAGGGCATCACGGAACGATGGCCTGGATGGCGGCGCACGATTTGGTTCGTGTGGATTCCACGCAACTGCTTCCAGGAGCTCAAAGCGTCTTATGTGTGGCCGATCGATATCCCGCCGAGCCTGAGTGGGCATTGGAGCCTGGTAAGGGCCGCATTGCTCGCTATGCGAGAGGTCGTGATTACCACAAGCTCATGAAACGACGATTGCACGGGTTGTGCGATGCGTTTAGAGAACAGCACCCAGGCGAGTCATTTCGGGCGTGCGTGGATACTGCACCATTACTCGAACGCGAGGCGGCCGCCGCCGCTGGCCTTGGTGCCATTGGGAAGAACACCATGCTCATTGAGCAGGGCACAGGGTCGTGGCTGCTGCTTGGTGCGATTGTTACAACCGTGGACATTGCCTCGACACCGTCTTACGCCGAGGATCCCTGCGGGACGTGCACCCGGTGTATTGACGCTTGCCCAACTGACGCGTTGACACCATTTGCCATGGATGCGACACGCTGCGTGTCATACCTGACAATCGAGCATCGGGATGTCATTGACGCATCGTTGCACGAGGGTCTTCAAGACTGGGTCTTTGGCTGCGATATTTGCCAAGAGGTGTGCCCGCATAATCAGCCCACCCATCGCACGCGCAGTGCGACTGTCAACGAGGCGTACGGTACGCATGACGGAAGCGTCGATCTACTTTCAGTTCTACGTTGGTCAGATGAGGATCGAGTTAAAGCTGTCGGTGGCACTTCGGCGACGCGGGCCAAACTCGACATGTGGCGACGCAACGCCGCCATTGTGGCGAGAAACCAACTTATGACAACGCCTGATGCGGCGCTATCTCAAGTGCTTGATGGCATTGCAGTGGACCCTGACGAGCCTGACATGGTGCGTCAAGCGGCGAGTCCACGCTGAGGGGTCACTCGAGTGTCTGGAGCTGGTCAGCAATGGCTCCGAACTGCTTCAAGTATGCCTCTGCAGAATCAACTTGGCCCGACTCGAGGTGGCTCTTGAGCAGTTCAAGCTCGGCAAGCATTTTGCGGAGGAGAGCAATCGTAGAAGCGCCCCCTAGGTTTGGGCCGAAATCTCGAGTCCCCGCGATGACAAGCCATGCACCATCTTTCAGTGTGAGCGTGACGTTGAAGGTCTCGCCTAGGGCACTGTTTATCGCGACTGTCGCGGTGTTACTGTCGATGGTGGACTTCGTTGGTGCGAGCGAGTCGAGCATCGGGGCGAGCATGTCTCGCATGGTCTTGACGTCAAGCATGTTTTGGGCCATCTGAATGCCGATGGCATCGGGACCGGTGAAGGTCTTTCCGGCAACGGAGTTGACACTTGCAAGCGCCACTCGCAGTTGAACTGCCATGTCGAGAAATTCGCAGATCGCCGGGGCAGTTGTGCAGTCACTTGCCGACTTGGCTTGGGTTACCCCCGAGGGGTCACCCACCATGGCAAGGGACATGCCTTTGATGAATCGGATTGCTGCGGCAGCGGGTGCTCCATCTGCAGCATCTCCAGAGGGCACGGGTTGGCTGGGTGCTGGTGCTGGTGTCACTACGACGGTCTCAGCTACGGCAATGGGTTTGCCATCAAGCAGGTCCTGCATGGAGCCCAGCCGTGCGCGAATGGCCTCGGCCGTTACGCCCTCGCCGAGTTGGTCTGCAATCCCTACGGCCGCCTGGGCGGCTGTTCGGGCTGTTTCCATTGCGTCATCACGCCGTGTTGCAAGCGAGCGGGCCTGGTCTCTCAACGCGGCCGTATCGTCCATATCACCTTGGCTTGCAAGTCGATCCAGCAGAAACGCGTTTCGATTGAGCGACATGAATCGGCTGACCGATGTCGTCAATGCAGATTGACGTGCAGCGAGTTCCAAGGCCCGGTCAGCCATAGCATTTGACCCGGTTTGGCGAGCCGCCCGTTTTGCATTCGATGCAGCAGCGTCGAAGTGTCCCATGGCGGCGGTTGCCTTGTCGTGCAATACGCCTGTTTCAGCAGTGGCCAGTGCAGAGGCATCTGTCAGCAGGTCTCGACGAAGGGTCTGGATTCGGTTCTGCATGGCATCGACTTGTCCACTTCTAGCGGAGATAAACCCGCGTAGATCGGCCGACTCAGTTTCAATGGCCTCAATAGTGGAGGTGTCACCGTCTACCACCAATTGCAGTTGTCGTTGCTGGTCCTTAAGTGCCGCGATGCTCATGCCCAACAATTCGAGACGTGTTTCCAGCGGTGCCAAACTCGCAAGCGATGCACCAGCATGTTCAATGTCTGGAATTGATGAGGTATTGCCCGTTTGCAATGCCAAGGCGCGTTGCTCATGTGAGATATATCTCGATTCAGCAATAGCGCGGGCATCTTGATCACGTTGCAACGAGAGTTTGTCGATTTCCTGTTGGAGCGTGTCGATCTGCACTTTGCCTTGCCGGCGTCGTGCGTTTCGGTCATCGAGGCCACGCTCAAGTGCATCGGCGCCAAGTTGCCGTGGCGTGAAGGGTACATTTTCAGCAAATGATTGCAGTCTCTGTAGTGAGAGCAGTCTTGCCTCGATGCGGCCACCAAGCAGAGCGACTTCCCGGCGAGCTACGCGGCTTTGGGTAAGCGATGCTGTGCCAAGTATGAGCTCCGCCTTGGCTGACAATGCGCTACGCACTCCTTCAAGGGAGCCAGATTGCACGTCGATGGAACGAAGTGTGTTCAGGACACGCTGCGCGCCTTGCGCAGCCGTATCGCTGTCGGGCGAAAGCATGCTTAGTTCAATGGCGGCGTTGTTGATTGCTTGGGCTGCATCGGCATGCTGCCGTGCAGCATCGTCTGTGCATCCCCCAAGTGACACACAGCCAAGGGTGGTGACCCCTACGAGCACAATTGATCCAATCCGCATCATCTAGGTACGCTCCAGCAACTAAAGGCCAGCAATGTAAAGCTCGTGCGTTGCATGGTTAGGCAGTCCAACCGTGGCGGCACGAGGCCTTAATTCAGTTTAGCAGGCCGCTACGCTCCAGAAGGCGTCGCAAGATCACCTGATGGCTCCGTTGGGTGGGATTCTTCGGCGGGGGCCTCAGGTGGCCAGGGGACAGTGGGACGAGGTTGCCGCATTGACCGAATCCACTGCAGAATTGCATCGAGCCGCTTGTTGTCCAGTGCTGGGCGCCATCCGGGCACTCGGGGGTGTGGCTTGTTTGCCTGATCTCGTGGCAAGGCGTACTGAATCAGAAGTGAATCAGCAGGGGTTGTCCAATTCAAAAGTGGTTGATTGTCGATGCTTGTCCGTTCCAATTGCAGGAGATTCGCTGTTCGGACGCGATCGTCAACGCTGCTTCGGCGAATCAGACGGAATCGACCACTATCTACGCCGCCATGGCACGCTCGGGTGCCGCACTTGGTGACGAGCCAGCCGTCATGCACGGCTGCTTTGAATTGCTTGAGGCTATCGGGTGGTTCCAGTACTTCAATTTCACTGTACAGGGGCCTTGCGCGAACGTCGAACATCAGTTGGAGGACCTGTGCGTCCGTCATGGCGAGCAACGTTCTAAGCCCTTGGTCGTTGGCGGAAAGGAGTCGGTTGCCGCCCCAGCCTAGGTGGAGTCGTTTTCGTGTTGCCTCACTGATGCGCACTGGCGGGGGGTTGATCGCATCAAGTTCAAGGACTCGCACCAAGTGCACGATGTTGTCGGGAGGGAGTGTGAGCTGATGCGCTCGTGATTCCTCCGTTGGCATTGCCTCTGGCGACAATGTAGGGGCGTTGCTGTCTTCTTGGGCAGGATTTGAGGACGGCGCATCGGGCGCTGATTCCAAGGCGGCGAATGCTCTGGCACGTTGTACAAGACGGCCAGCTTCGAACGAGTTGAACCGTGTTGCGATTTGGTCCAATTCAGTTGCAGCCAACATCCATGACTTGTTCTCCATCAGCCACTTTGCCAGCTGAAGTCTGCCAGCTTCATCATCATCATTGAGCAGTGCGCGCTCTCGGCGAAAAATGGACTCGATGTCGGGATCCAGATGCAACGCAGCCACGTCGCTGCGTGGAATCGTCATGTCAACACCTTGCACGCGCATGTGGATCGACGTCCAGTCATCAGCCAGCAGCATGCCTCGAATGATGCGTCCAGTGCGCAATTGCACTCGGGCACGTTGAGGTGTGTCGACTTCAATGAGTTCCATCACACCCATCACTGTGTCAGGGTCGATGAGCACTTCTTCGCCATCAGTAGATTGCACGCGAAAATGGCCATCGATATGCTCGATGATGGTGCCGTTAATAAACGTGTCGTGCCCCAACTGCACGATTACTCGTGGTCCAGCGGGCGTGAGCAGCACCATGGCCGCAACTAGCAAGGGGACGATCAAGCGCTGTCCCCGTCGCCTGCCTGCATCGTCGGAAGAATGGCAGATCGTCTCAAGAGCCCAGCAATTTCGTCTCGATTCTCTAGGTCCGTGGCAGCGACCGTATCGGCCAACTCATCTCGGCGTCGTTCACGTTTCAGGAAGCCAATGGCAAGCGATGCCACCGACTTTACATCAATGGTCTCAACGGCCTCCATGCCTTCGCGGTACACAATGCGTGCAGCCAACGCCTTGGCCACGAGCCAGTTTCGATATGTCTCGGGCAATCGTTCGGGAATGCGATCACCAGCAATCTCCAGCAGAATCGGCGGAAGATGGTCATTGATTACCGGTTCCAACATGTTTCGATCTGCCGTGGTCATGTCGCCCATGGCTGCTTGGAGCGCATCGGCGGTTCGAATGACCGCTCGACTCAGTCGCACGCTGGCCACTGGCAAGTGCAGCCCGGGTTGTTGTCGAAGCATTCTTGCGAGTTGTTGGGCTTCAAGCGATGCAAGTTGTCGAAGTTTGTCAAGGACCTCTCCAACGAATTGTTCCTTCACTTCCAAGAACTCATCCGGCGACAACAACATGCTGGCAATGATCTCGTAAGACGAGCAGATCACACCGCACTTGTTCGCTGAGGAGTCCTTAAATATGACTACGCCAAGATCTGCCAAGGACGACCGCACGTCAGGGGTTAGGAATAAGTTCGCGCCTTCCACGATGAGCGGGCTCGATGGGGCACCGTCATGTACGAAGTCACGCCAATTCCCTGTGTGCATGGTCGACGGGCGGCCACCACATGGGAGGAATGCATCAGCCGTGAGTCTGGTGTGCAGCGAATTTCGGCGACGCACGCCGTCGGCGTCATCGATCGCATGGACGCTTCCGGTAGTGCTTAATGACTCGGGATTGAATTCGGCAATCGGAGCTTCAGCTTCAACCAATCGCATCAATTCGGTGTGGTCGAGGCCCTCGGGGTCTTCCGCGCATCCGCTGCCGTCAGCAATACCCACGATGCACGTGTTGTCACCGAACTCCCGAAGCATGATGCGAATGGCGTTTCCGCCGACATCTCCATCGGGGCCGCCTGTCATCTTCACGCTGAATTTCTGCTGTCGTGGATCAATGCCCAGACATCGGAGGCCGACCTCTAGGAACACAATGACACCTTCGCTGGTGACACCGTAAGCCTTATGGTTGATGCCTGCGCCGGGTTTGGAACTCATCAACGCTGTGGGAACTGGATACCGACGCTGGGCAGCTCGACTAACGATCCAATCGATCAAAGAGGGTGTGATGTTCTCATCGGGGCCGAGATAGAGCAATTCTGGTTCGCCCAGGCGATCGACAATGCGACTGCGGACGCTTTCATCAGGCGTGATGAGATCGAGCAGGCTGTCAACGAATGCCTTGACAGACCTATTGGCTCTTTCATCCGGGTGGATGAGAATGGCTGCTTTGGCGCCGCCCTCTGGAATGTCTTTGTTCTTGAGCTGCTGTGCGGCCGCCAATCCATAGGCCTCATCAAACAATCGTTCACTCTCTCGACCGAATTGTGCGCCGCTTCGAGGCACGATTGCGCGCACACCGCCACGGGCGATATCACGAAACCGTACGTGGAATCCATTGAACCCACGGCCGTGTACGTGGAACACGCCATATGGCAGGTCGGGGCGATCTTCGCACTGCAGCAGGCTTGGATCTAGCCTAAACGCCAGAGCGTATCGGTCTTCAAGGTAGACATTTGTCCGAAGCACAGCCGACACGGCATCGACCATGCAATGCAGGACCATGCGTGCATCTTCAAGGTCGACGTCCGCTTCAATGCGTTCCCGAACGGATGCAGCACGCGCATTGTAGACATCATCTGCAAGTGGATGGTCCGGCTGAAATCGATCCAACAGCAAGTCGCAGATGGCCAGAGTCAGGGCAACGTTCTCCACCGCCAGCCTGCGAATGCGGTCGGACGTGAAGGCATATCGATTTCGTTTGCACAGCACTTGATGCACGAGGTCACCCAAGGCGGTGACCAGTTCGGCGTGCGTGAGATCGATCGTTTCGCTTCGCTGACTGAGGTTGATTGCGCGACGGTCGACCCATTTGCTTCGTTTGAGATCGTGGCGAACTCGCGCCCACAGGCGTCCATCAGGTTCAATGGGGCCTCCGTCGGGCGAGGTGACAACGAATCCAAGGAATGAGACAGAGCCGTTTTCACCATCGTCCACAGTGTCAAGGTGCGCTCGATGAATGTTGATGCCCGCATGACTCAACCGTTCGGCAATGCGCTCCAGCATGACGCGGCGCGTTGAGTTAGCGACCGCAACTGAAATGCGGCTTCGATTCGGGTCGAGTTCAGGTTCGAGCATGATAGTCGTGCTGTCAGTGCCCGAGATCAACTGGAACATTGTCCAGTGCTTACTCATGCGCAGTGGTGTGATCGTGAGGACGTAGTCTGCTGCGCATCGTGTGAAGTAGTCGCGAACAGCATCTGGCGACCAATCCGGCATCTCGCTTGTTGCGTACGCGATGACATCGTCCAATTTGGCAGCTTGATCTGGGTCGTTCAGATCGCAACGGGGCGCATCGCCAAATTCAAACGTATCGATAACTAGGGTGCCGTCGGCAGCGGTATGAATTTTCGCACTTCGAAGTAGAAGATCGATGGGAAGTTCTGCAGCGAGTTCAGCCAGTACACCTGGATAGTCCAAGGGTCGCATGCTGGTCCATTGTGAGCCGTCTTCGCTGCGGAGCGTCAACTCCAATGGGCGGCCCGAGGCACGAGCGGCGACAATAGCCCGCAGATGCGAAAGTCGAGTGGCTTCGTCGGTATCCTGAAAGTACACGGGCGGCATTTGCTCCAGAAACCAAGGGACGACTTCGTCCGAGGTTCGACGGAGGCTTTCTAGGAGGCTGTCGACGACTGCTCGCTCACGGGGTTCGTCGGCTTTAGATGTCGATTCAGGATGGCTGGTTGACATCCCCGTAAAATACACGGCAGCGACCCATTTCGACAGGGGGGATTGGCTTGAACCATGACAGCGACTGAGACCAATTTGTTTCCAGGGGGCACAGCCCTCACCATTGGAGCCTTTGACGGGGTCCATCGTGGCCATCAGGCATTGATTCAGGCATGCCGTAGGGCGGTAGGGCCCTCTGGTCGGGTCGAGGTCCTGACATTTGATCCACCACCAAGCCGAATCTTGCACGGCCCCAACGTGGAGCCCAACGCACTGGCTAGCGTTCTGAGTCGTCAGGCCCTGCTCAAGGCTGCTGGAGCTGATGCCGTGACCATTATTCCAGTGGATGGCGAATTTCTTCGCCTTGAGCCAGAAGCATTCATCGAGGCATGGGTTGCACCACGGGGGGCATCGTGCATCGTTGAAGGGCCGGACTTTCGATTTGGACGCCGCCGCAGAGGTGATCTTGCCATGCTTGGTGCATTGGGTGTGATCTCCGGGGGCATCACGCAGGTGTTGGAAGAACAGCACGCTGCGCTCAGTGATGGCACCCTCGTACCTCTTCGTAGTGGCATGATTCGATGGCTGTTGGGGGCTGGTCGGGTTCAAGAAGCGGCATCGCTGCTGGGGCGTGGGTATGCAATTGAAGGACCTGTTGTGATGGGGGAGCAGCGTGGCCGGACCATAGGTGTGCCAACGGCAAATATGGAGACTGGTGCAATGCTTGTACCTATGGATGGTGTTTATGCGGGTATCGGTTGCCTGCCTGACGGAACGAGAGTGCCTGCCGCTGTAAGTATTGGGTCAAATCGGACCTTCGGTGATGGGCCTCGAACAGTGGAGACGCATCTGCTGGGCTTTGAGGGCACCATCGGCGACTACGGATGGACGCTGTCCATAGAGTTCATCGGGTGGATTCGAGACCAGGTCACATGCGATGGCCTAGCTGCCTTGAAGGCTTTGATTGAACGAGATCTTGACATTGTTCGCGCCGCAGCGGCTGCGCAGGACTACGCTGTCGCCCCATGACTTGGGCAAGCACTGCATCTGTTGACGACATTGCCGCACGCATTGGCTCTGCACATCGCGTGGTCTGCACAACCCACGCTCGCCCAGATGGTGACGCCATCGGCAGCGTGCTCGCACTTGTGCGAGGCATCTCTGCCATGGGCAAGGAGGCAAGTGGTTTGCTCATGGGCCCGGTGCCCCCAGCGTTGGAGCAACTTGTCGGTGCCACAGAAGTTCGCTCGATTGAGTCCACGGATGAAATTGGGGACATCGATTGCGATCTCGTGATCGTTGTCGATACCGGCGCATGGTCACAAGTGCACCTGTTAGAAGCGTGGCTTCGTGCACGTACTAACCAGATTATTGTCATCGATCATCATGCCAGCGGCGATGAAGACCTCTCGCCAGTTCGGTTAGTCGATGCATCCGCTGCTTCTGCCACAGTTCTTGTATTGCAACTGTTCGAACACATGGGGTTGGAACTCGGCAACGGCGACGAGTCAGTTGCAGAGGCATTGTTTGCAGGGCTTGCTACTGATACGGGCTGGTTTCGCCAGGCCAATGCCGATGCAGCAGCGTTCAATGCTGCAGCAAGACTGCTCAACTGCGACGTTGACAAGAATCGGTTGTACCGCTTGATTGAAGAAACCGCGCGCCCTGAGCGATTGGCCCTTCAGGCCTGCCTCCTAGGATCGGTCGAGTGGATTGCCGCGGGACGTGGAGCCTTAATGCGCGTCACTGCAGAGGATTTCCATCAAACCGGTGGCCGGCGAGATGAGCTGACTGGCTTGGTAAACGAGCCTTTGGTTGTTGGTGGTGTCGAGTTCAGCGTGCTTATGGTTGAGGACAAGCCTGGAATAGTCAAAGTATCGATGCGTTCCAAGCCACCACGCGTTCGCGGCGGTGCATTTGTTGATGTGCGTGAAGTCACCGGGTACCTCGGTGGTGGTGGGCATGTGCACGCATCTGGCGCACGCATCGAGAGTGACCTGCCACAAGCACGCATGCGCGTGCTTGAAGCCCTCGCCAGCGCGGGCGTTCTGGACTCGTGAACAAGCGGCTTTTCTCGCTCGCATGCGTATTGCTGTTGCTGGCGGTGGGTTCCGTGCTGCTTGGATTTGTCATGTCGTTGCGGTCCGTAACGCTTCAGCATGTAGAGGTGCCACCAGGAGCAACAGTGCACATTGATCAGCCAGGAACGTGGCTGTTGTGGCAGTCAGCACCAGCTGTGACATCGTCAAGTGCTCGAAAGCTGCCACATGCCTATCCGACACTCACGGCACAAACCGGTGCCGTCTTAGAGATGGCGCCTACGATTCGAACGATTGAATTCACCCACGGCGATGCATCGCTCATTGTCGTTGGCCGCTTTGAGGTTCAGTCTGCTGGCCTGTGGGAGTTGGGCCTCATCTCCAGCGAAGATGAGGTGAGACGCTCCTGGGCAATAGGCCTCGATCCGCTGCCCAACGTCAAGTTGTGGAGTCTGTTGACAGTTTCGGCGGCGATTATCTTGCTCGGCGCAGCGGCTTGCACTGGCTGGATTGCGATTCGTAGGCCCTCAAACCAAGCTTTGCCCTCAGTCAAAGGGTCCTCACGCGGGTAGACTGAGGGTGCTGGAGGACCTTGCCGTGGCCGCAGAATTTCGCACAGCACTTCGTGCCGGACGACTTCGACTACACCTTGTTTCGCTCGTTCGAGCTGGCCTGTGGTGGGTGCTGCCCTTCGCATCCGCGGCGCTGTTGCTGGCAACGCTTCAGCGACTGGGTGTGTTGGATATTGCGTGGGGGTGGATCTCGATCGCCCTTGGAGGAGCCTGGGCGATTACCGCCATCGTGCGGGGCGGCGATTGGACAATGTCAGATGCCGATGTGGCGTTGGCCCTTGACGAGGGTCTTGGCTTAGACGATCGCTTATGCACCGCATTGGCGGCCCAAGAGAGCGATGGTGTAATGGCGGCTCGAGCTATCGACCAAGCGAGGCAGACCGTTGCAGGCAAAGTCACACGGCGCACACTGTCTGCTGCGATGCCTTGGCAGTGGCCTGGTTCTACGCCCTGGTCGGCGGGTGTGATCCTGCTGGCGGTATTCGTGGCAGGAACACCCGCATCGAGTGCTCTGGCGCATCAGGCTCGCGCACAGGCTGACGTGGCCTTAGCTCAGGCGGCTGAGTTGGCCCAGCCGCTTGCGTCGCATGATGAAGCCATTGCAGAGGCGCTCGCTGACATGCAACTGCCGCTTCCAGAACTCGAGACACGCGAAGCGGTCGAACTTGAGGCGCTGCGACGATTGACAACGTTGCAAACGGCGATCGAGGCACTGAAATCGACCGATGCGCAGCAGGCCGCTGCTAATGCGGTCGAAGCACTTCGGGCGTTACCAGCGCGCGACACACATGCACAAGATATAGAAGCCATTCGCGAGGCTCTGCGGCGTGGTGATTTCAAGAAGGCCGGGAATGAGCTCAATGCACTTGCCCAATCAACGCGGGAGAACAAGCCACAGGGCGATCGTAAAGAAGCGATGGAAGCACTCGCACAGGATCTTGAGGCTGCAGCTGAGCGGGCCGAGGCCATGGAACAACAACGAGGCGCAGAAGAGGGCAGCGATGCGGAGTCATCTGCCTCGGACGCTCTTGAAGCCATGGCTCAGGACTTGCGTGAGTGCAGCGAGGGCGAATGCGACAAGCCATCGGAGGCGTGTGAAGAGATGAGTGAATGCAGTGAAGCTGCCCAAAGTGCAAAGCAAGCATCCGAGGCATGCGCGCAGGCTGCGGGGCAATGTTCCCAAAGCACTGGCGGTCCAGGCTCTGGTGCGCAACCTGCCAGTGGAGGCGGGCAATCGCCATCACCTTCCCAGGGCGATGCCACGGCGAACGTCTCGTTGCAGCCTCAGGCGCCGTCTGATGCAGCAGCAACCATCATCGACATCCAGTCGGTCGATGGAGGCCCCCGGGATCTCTCGGGTGTGCCCGTTGGCCCTGTCCCCGTGGGCGGCGCATCGGAGGTTGCCGAGCACAGAGGGCCATCGCCTGAGTCACTTCGCCGTTTGCCATCTCGTTATCAAGGGGCCGTTCGTCGCTTCTTTGGCTCAGGCGAACCTGCGGCTCCAGCAGCAGTACCACCTACCGATGACGCAGGCGACACGTGATACCGTTTCGATGTGGAAACAACGTGCGCGTGTGCTGGGCGATGGCACCTGCACTAGCCTTGCCACTTGTTGCGGTTAGTTGTTCGTCGGAATCAAGCGACACCGCCACATCTTCGAAGATTCCAACACTTGTGGTCTATGTGTCCGCAGATGGCGCGCTTGCTAAGACGGTGCTCGACGCATTCATTGCGGACACCGGTGTCGAAGTGAACATCGTTGGTGATACCGAAGCATTTAAGTCGACGGGACTGGCCAGGCGCATTGACGCAGAGCGAGATCGTCCGGTGGCAGATGTGTTCTGGTCATCCGAGACGGCGCAGGTTGCCAAGCTGGCCGAGATGGGGTTGCTTGAGCCGATTCTCACGCCGATTACGAAAGCGTGGCCCGAGCAGTGGCGTGACAGCGACCATCGCTGGCACGGCTTTTCACCGCGGCCACGAGTCGCCGTGTGGGATCCTCAGCGCATTGGAGATGTACGGCCGCCTACCACTTGGCATGAAGCGATTGATGGTCGATTCGGGGACGCTGTCGTGATGGCAGATCCTCGGTTTGGTACCACTGGCGGTCACTTGGCGTCCATGCGGCAGTGGTGGGTTACTCGTGGACAATCCAGCCGGTGGGATTCGTTCTTGCAGGGGCTTCGCGAGGGCAGAGTGCAGGTGCTTCCCGGGGGGAATGCAGCAACAGTCGATGCGGTGATCCGCGGTGAGGCATTGCTGGGCATGACCGACCTCGACGATGCCCTGGCTGCCAAACACCGAGGCAACGCTATTGAAATTGGGATGCTTCGTCACGATGAGATCGCAGCGGGCGGCGCGATGCTCACACCCAACGCGGTTGCTCGAGTGCGTGGTGGTCCACATGGTGACGATGCGATTCAGCTTATTGAGTGGCTGCTGAGTCCACGGTGCGCCATACTGCTGGCCGCGTCAAGCTCCGCCAATATGCCATTGCAGCGTGATGTGCAGGAGCAGTTTCCATTGTTGGTTGTGGAGGACCCACTAGGTGTTGATCACACAGCAGCTGCATTGCAACTTGACGTGACTTTGGCGGAGGTGCTCGAGGCCCTGCGCATCGCTCGCGAGGCGTCCTAATCGCATGCGTGCGGGTCGGGTGTTCGTGGTGTGGCCGTCGGTGTTGCACACAGGCCTTTGGGCACTGCTCGTTCTGGCACCAGCGCTGGGTGTGATGCTGTCTCAAGGCGCAGTTGCCGGCCCAGTTGATCTGCATGCCGCTTCGTCCTTAGTGCTTCCTAGTTGTGCATGGGCCCTTGGCGTGGGCGTTGTGTCGACTGTCATTGGGCGACTTGGAGCACCGGCGATCATGCGCAATCCAAGGCGATGGATTGCGTGGGTATTGCCCGCAGCCCTTATGCCCGCAGCGGGTGTGTTCTATGCGTGGTACTCCATGGCTGCACCCGACAGTGTCATCGGCCGCGCTGCCATGGAGGGCGGATGGATGCCACTGCTGCGGCAGACATTGCTTGCTGGGGCACTTGTTTCCACAACGTGGCCGCTTGCGGCAATGCTCCTGACGCAACTGCCATTGCACAGGGCACCCTCCGAGCGTGCGCTGCAACGTTTGGACGGCGTTACGCCTTGGCAGGGTTTCTGCCGCCGTGCTCACGTGGAATGGCCTGGATTACTGGCAGCCGTTGGTCTTGTGGCAGCACTCACGATGCTATCCACGACAGTATTCGATCTTGCAGGAGAAGCGACGGCGAGCACCGAACTGCGCTCGCGGCTAGCGTTAGGGGCCGGGGCGATGCAGATCGCCGGGCCACTGGCCATCACGCTTGTGCCCGCCGCAGCAGGCGGCTGCGCACTTTGGTGGGTGCTCTGTCGTGATCAATCGCCCACCTGGTCCTTCTCACGGGGCGCAACGTGTGTGTCGGCAGACGTGTGGGTCGGTTTCATTGTCTTGGTCACCTGGATTGGACCGCTCATTGCGTTGTTGGTGTTGTCAGGTGTGCCTGAGTCATCTTTCGCAGGGCTGGTCAGTGCAACGGTGCGCGCCGTGGGACGAGGATTGCTCGTAGGTGTCTTGGCAGCGGTCAGTGTGCTGGTCTTCGTGGCAGTGGGGCGTAAAAGTGTGTCGCCATCAAGTATTGCTTCTACAGCTTTCAGACACAGCATGTCACTGACTTGGCTTATTGCAGCGATGTTGCCAGCTGCATTTGTTGCAGCAGGGTGGGGGGCGCTGCAGATGCTGATGCCTACTTGGATGCAACGGGCCGGTGTTGGCCGTGTCTTTGCGTTGTTGCTTCCTGCGACCGCCATCGCCTTGCTCGTCGCACGCCTGATTGTGCGCGGCGAGGTTCGTGCCGAGGCAGAGTTACGACGTTTAGATGGTCCCCCCTGGTGGCGCGTGTCCCCTTTGACGCGACGGGGCATGTGGATCGTGGCAGGACTGGCCGCGGCCTGGAGTATGTTTGTCCCGGCAATCGAGAGCATGCTTGCGCCTCCATCAGCGGGACCGCCATTGGTGGTTCAACTGGTTGACGCCATGCATTACCAGCGTCCAGAGTCTGTCATTTTGGTGTTGTGGGTTATTGCGGTGATGGCTTTCGCTGCCGGACTCATTACGGCCCTTCGACTTCCTCGAAGCATTAGGACCGCAGCATCTGTGATGCTCGTTGCAATGCTGGTGATATTGCCCGCATGTGAGTCGCCCACAGTATCTGAATCCGCAATCCCGCCACTGCCGGTGCATCGCGTGGTGGGCGGGCCAGGCACGGCACCGGGGCGATTCGTTTCGCCGCGTGCCGCATCTGCAAACAATGGTGTGCTTGTTGTGATCGACCGAAGTGGCCGCCTCCAACGCATTGGCGACAAAGTCGAGGAAGTCGACTTGCCGTTGCTTGGCACGGGCTTTCCAACGGGCGTGTACTTATGTGACGACGGTCTTGCGCTTGTGGCTGATACACATGGCTCACGAGTGCTTGGTGTGTCTGATACTGGATTGGTGCAAACGATCATCGGGTCCGGTGTGGACCATGCGCCATCGCTCGTCAATCCCACCGACGTCGTGCGCGGCCCTGATGGGTTGGTATACGTCAGTGAGTACGGTGAGGTGGATCGCATCGTTGTGTGTACGTCAGATGGTCGGCTGGTTCGTGTGTTGGGTGAAAGTGGAAGTGCTCCGGGCCAGTTTCGGCGACCGCAGGCCATGGCATTCGATGCTGAAGATCGCCTTTGGGTTGCCGATGCGTGCAATCATCGACTGCAGTTGCTTGACCCGATGTCAGGCGACGCCATTGCCGTGATCGAGGGGCTTGTGCGGTACCCATACGGCATCGATGTGCTGGCTAATGGCGACTTGCTGGTGGCCGAATACGGGGGAAACGTCCTTCGTCGGATCGAGCCAGTAACAGGCAAGAGCCAAGTCTGGGGCGGATGGGGTGATGCCCCAGGGCAACTTCGCACACCTTGGTCAGTGTCAATCGATCACAATGCTTCAGTGGCATGGGTGGTGGACACCGGCCATGATCGGGTACTCGCCGTCGATCTGGAGACCTTGGCATGGTGATCCTGCAATATCCCCTAGCGTTGTTGGCCTTGGTGCTCGTTCCAGTGCTGGCCATCAGTGCAAGGCGTTTGGCGCCGCGCATTGGCCTCGTTCGAGCGTGGTCGTCCTGGGGAATTCGAAGTGTGATCATCGCGTTGTTGGCGTTGGCACTGTCGCAACCACTGTTCCCACGTGGCACCTATGACGTCACCGTAGCAGTGATTATGGATCGCAGTCGAAGTGTCTCGGATGCTGGTCGTGAGGCTGCTGTTGAATGGTTGTCTACTGCGCTGCATGGTGATGAACGAACGACTGGAGATCGTGTGGCGCTCGTGCATGTTGCAGCGCAGGCAGTCCCCGGTGCGATGCCAGACCCAGCGTCAGAAGTGTCCTTGTCGGTGTTGCCAGGGCCGCGTGATGGAAGCGATCTGTATCGAGGCATTGAATTGGCTCGAGCCATGCTTCCCCAAGACACGCGTAATCGTCTTGTGTTGGTGTCAGACGGACTTGATACAGAGGGAACATTGTCAGCAGCCCAGTCGACAGACAGTCCAATTGACGTGTTGGTGCTGCCCGTCGATCGGGCGCGTGATGTGCGCATCGAACGAATTGCTGCGCCAGGTCGTGCAGAGGCTGGTTCGATCGTTGACATGGACGTTGTGCTGCATGCTGCAGCGGCCGCTTCGGGCCGCATTGTGGTACGACGCAACGGTATACCCGTGGCGGTCGGTGAAGGTGGCAGTGCATCAGGCTTGCCGGTTCGATTGTCTCAAGGCACCACTGCGTTGAATTTGCAAGTTGTCGCGGGCAATGATTTGACGCGACTCGAGGCGACGTGGATCCCAGACAATCGCACGGGCGATGCTCCCGAAAACGACCAAGGCCGCGCGGTTGTGCTGTCGGCAAGAACCGGCACAGTCATGTTGGTCAGTGAGCGACCCGAATCGCTCAGCGGGCTGTTGTCGATGCTTCAAAGCGGCGGGGTCAACGTACGCACTGGTACGCCATCGGATTTGGCACAAGGCAGTGCGGTACTTGCGTCGATCGATGGTCTTGTGCTGGTGGATGTTCCAAGGTGGGCGCTTCCCTCGCGTTTCGACACACTGCTAGCAACCTGGGTGGAATCGACAGGTGGAGGGCTGCTGATGACGGGTGGGGCATCAGCGCTTGGTGCTGGTGGGTGGATAGGATCAGAGGTAGAACGGGTGTTGCCCGTCAAACTAGACCCGCCCGCGCAGCGACAAATCCAACGCGGTGCCTTGGTGCTGGTCATGCATGCATGCGAAATGGAACGTGGCAACTACTGGGGTCGCGTCATATGCGAAACGGCCATTGAAGCGTTGACCGCGCAGGACCTCGTGGGCATCGTCGAGTTCAATCATGCGTCAGGGGATGTTGAGTGGGCGCTGCCATTGCAACCTGCCGGTGATAAGGTCAATGCCCTGCGAGCAGCCCGTCGGCTTGCGTATGGCGACATGCCTGACTTTGCGCCATCCATGCATTTGGCAGTAGAGGCGCTCGCCGAGGCCGATGCAGGCCAGCGACACATTGTGATCATTTCCGATGGTGACCCCCAGCCCCCGACAGTTGCTCTGTTGGAGCGGATGTATGCACTAGATATTCCAGCATCGACAGTTTTAGTCGGTGGACATGGCCGCCCTGAAGATCAACGTCGGATGGAATACATCGCTTCGGCAACGGGTGGTGATTTTCATCGAGTAACCGACCCAGACCAACTGCCCCGCATCATGATTGAGGCAGCCCAATTAGCCTCGCGCAGCTTTGTGCAAGAGGGTGAAGCGTTCGTTGCTGAAACGAATGCAGCATCAGGGCCGCTTGCAGGGTGCAGTGTGCCACCGCCAGTAGACGCATATGTCTTGTCCGCCGTACGTGAGGCGCCCGCATCGACGCCTTGGGTGTTGTCGGGTGATGAAGGCACGGATCCACTTGTCGCGTGGTGGTATCAGGGCAATGGGCGAGCGGCGGTTATCACTGTGCCACCAGACGAGGGATGGACCCCGCAATGGAATCAGTGGCCCGATCGTGATCGGTTATGGATTCAACTGGCTCGATGGTTGCGGCCATCGCCCGATGATGGTGCGTGGGCGTTGCAACTGCGCGAAGGCCAGGGAGGTCGTGTGGAAGTTGCCATCGAAGCTGCTACGGCCACGACACGGGACGTACTGCCCACGGCCAGTGCGGTCGTGCTTGCCCCAGATGGTTCCACTAAGAAAATGGCTTTGGAGCCAACGGGCCCAGGGCGTGCCGTTGGTGTCTTCACCATGGATATGCCCGGCGAGTGGCTCGCTGTTGCAGCCGTGAGCGTGCCCGATTCCGACGCACCCATGTTTTTGCGAAGTGCGATAGCGCAAGCATGGCCGGATGAAGATCGCGCCGAGCATGCCGATGTGGCGGCGCTTGAGCGACTTGCACAGGCCACTGGGGGTCGGGTGCATCGATTGTCTGATCAGCCTGACCGTGCAGGACTCTTTGACCGTGCAGGGCTCAAACTGCTCGTAGCGCCCGCACCAATTTGGCCATGGCTTGTGATTGTCGCTGCCATCATGCTGCCCATCGATGTCGCTATTCGCCGATTGGTACTTCGACGTGAGTCAACGGGCGTTCAGATTTCGACACCCACAGGACATCGAGTTTCCCCGCGGCGTGTCACCAAAGATGCTCGAGGGTCCAAGCCCGCGCAGCACGTACAGGCCCCCTCATCTCAACAAGCTGCACCAAAGTCAGGCGACAAAGGCAAGGATGATGCCTTAGTTGAGGGGTCTGATGCGATGGATCGCTTGCGACGTGCTCGGCGCCAAGGCCGTGGTGAGTCAGAGGATCTGTCATGACAGTTCCAGCTCTGATATCAGCCCCGAATTCGGATCCATCGGATCAGGCAGCGTTGGATCGCTCAGCAGCTGCATTTCGAGCTGGTCTTTCGGCATTGCGAGAAGAGATTGGGCTGCACATGGTTGGGCAGTCCCACGTCGTCGCCGCCGTGCTTGGGGCAATGCTTGTTGAGGGGCACGTGCTGCTTGAGGGCCCACCGGGGCTCGGTAAGACTTTGCTAGCCCGCACCATTGCCGCGGCAACTGGGTTGCAATTCGACCGCGTGCAGTGCACACCCGACTTGATGCCTGCTGACGTTACCGGCACTAGGGTGCTCGTACAAGATGGTGAGGGCCATCGACAATTGGTCTTTCGAGCCGGTCCGATCTTTGCACAAATCGTGTTGGTGGATGAGATCAATCGGGCAGTCCCACGCACGCAGTCGGCAATGCTTGAGGCGATGCAAGAGCGGACAGTCACAGTCGGAACCACCACACACCAGTTGCCACGGCCATTTGTAGTCTTGGCAACACAGAATCCCATAGGCGATGAGGGTACGTATCGATTGCCCGAGGCGCAGCGGGATCGTTTTCTCGTACAGGTGGACATCGGGCAGCCACCAGCGAAGGAACTACAGACCATGCTGGATCGAACCACTGGTGTGACTCTGCCGCCACCACGATGCAGATTGGCTCCAGACTTTCTCATGCACGCTGCGATGTTGGTGCGACACGTATTCGTGTCGGCACACCTTCGTCGTTGGGTTGCAGATTTGATTGTTGCATGCGACCAATATGGCCAGCGACCACTGAAAGGGGTCGCGGATCAACTCGATCTTGCACCTGGTCCACGGGCCGGCCAGGCATTGCTGGCCATGGCTCGGGTCGGGGCGTTGTCTGAAGGCCGTGCGGCCATTGGTCGCAAGCACATTCGGCAGGTTGCGGCCGTGTGTTTGAGACATCGCATGCAGGTTTCGCCGGGGGCCACAGCTGCAGGACTCGATACCAACGAACTTGTGCGTCGACTTGTCGATGGTGTTGCGGTGCCCACGCCCACGGAGGTGGCTCAATGAGCAACTGGGGCCAGGATGCAACTCCACGACCGAGGTCGGTGGATGAGTTACTTGATCCATCGCTGCGAGCAGCGCTTGCGGGATTGGACATTGAGGCAAGGCGATTGCTTGCGAGTCCGCGGCATGGTGAGCGTCGCAGCACCCGCCGTGGCAGTAGCGTGGAATTCGCCGATTTTCGGCCATATGTACCCGGTGATGATCTTCGTCGCGTGGACTGGAATGTGTACGCTCGACTCGACGCGCTCGTTGTGAAGTTATTCCAAGATGAAGAGGATTTGCTCGTTGTGTTGGCGGTCGATGACACTGCATCAATGGACTTCGGGGCTCCTTCGAAGCATGTCATGGCACGGAAGGTAGCCCTCGCGGTAGGTATCACGGCATTGGCAGCGTCACATCGTGTGCAACTGCACGCCATTGGGTCGACTGCTGCGCCAAGTCCACTGCTTCGGGGGCGCAGTGGCATTGGTGGACTCGGGCGATGGTTGTTAGACCTCAATGCCGATGGAGGGGGCGACTTGGCCGCGGATCTTCGCGTGCTGGGCGATCGAGTGGCGGGCCGCGCGAAATTGGTGGTGCTCTCAGATGGACTGCAGCGTGGCGATGCGCTTCCAGCTGCACTTGCGCATGTGGCGGGTCGTGGGCACGATCTACATATGGTGCAGGTGCTGTCACCCCAGGCATTCTCGCCAATAGCAACTGGCCTCAATGGGGATCGGCAGTTGGTGGATGCAGAGACAGGCCATGGGCCAGCAGTCACTGTGACATCGAGTGTTGAATCAGCCTATCTCGTGCGGCTGGAAGCGCATATTGAGATGTTGCGTGAGGCTTCCCGCCGGTGCGGTGCGCACCACTTGTTGGTTCGGAGTGATGAGCCACTGGAAGACGTGTTGCGGCGACGGCTGCGGCAGGGTGGTTTGCTTCGATGATGCTCGGTGCACCCTGGCTGGCATTGATCCTGCTGTGCACGTTGGTGCCGTTGTTGCTGCTGCTTTGGATTTTGCGTCTACGGCGCGCTCGAGTTCGAGTACCAGCAGCATGGTTGTGGGTCGAGGCAACAGATGACTTGCGAGCAGAGATTCCGTTCAAACGACTTCGTTGGTCCGTGTTGCTGCTTCTGCAGTGCATCGCTTTGGCGCTTTTGATTCTTGCAGCAGCGCGGCCGAGGGTGACGACCAATGATGGCCGCGGGGGACGAACCGTGTTGCTCATCGATGTCTCGGCATCCATGCATACGCGTGATGATCCTGGTGGCGATCGGCGCTTTGAACAAGCAATCGATGCGGCAAGGGCTGCGGTTGATCGATTGCATCCGGGTGGACTGCTCGATGCGGCCAATGGTCGAACGATGATCATTGCAGTTGGAGCAACCCCTCGTGTTGTGCAACCATTCACTGCGTCACGGCAAGTACTGCTGCAGGCATTGCAGACAGTAGAACCTGTCGATGAGCCCGGAAATCTTGCTGAAGCATTGCGATTGGCTCAAGCGTGGGCAGCCGTGCCCGATCCAGATGCAGTTGAGACTGTTGAAACGTCCGGCGACCTTCAGCTGGAACTCTTTAGCGATGGCGGACTGGGCGACCTTGATGCGGCGCTTGACACGTTGCAACAGAATCTTGTGTTGCACCATGTTGGCAAACGTGACACATCGAACAGTGCCATTGTGTTGGTTGGGGCGGAACGCCGGAGCGATGACCCCACTGAACTGCATCCATTTGTCTCCCTGATGCACTTTGGCGATCAGGAGGCAACGGTGGATGTTCGGTTGGCGATCGATGGTTTACCTGTGGCGGTGCGACGCGTTGCATTGCCAGCAGGGAGTGAATCGGATGGGACTTTGGAACCTGGGCGAGTCGATGTGCTGTTCCCTCCTGTGCAGTGCAGTGACGAGGCCATTGTGCAGGCGCAGTTGGTTCCCGGCGATGGCATGTCTCGCGACGATGTGGCGTGGTCGATCGTGCCATCGGCCTTTGGCGGTCGCGTGCACATTGCCGGATCACTGTCATCCGTGGCGCTACGGGCAATCGAAGCAATTGGGTTGCAGGCGGTAGATGCCCAAGCGGATTTGCTTGTGGGTTCGTTCGATGCGCCAGCATCGTTGCCGCGGTTGCCATCATTGACGTTTGGTGTTCCAGGTACATCAACCATGGTCCAGAGCGTTGGCGCTCATGGATCGGATCGCGTGATTGATGTGGATGGGCGACATCCTGTCATGCGAGGCAGTGGTCTTTCTGGACTTCGCATCGATAAGACAGTGGAGCTGGTCATTGAACCGGGAGTTCGAGTGCTTGCCCATGGCACGCAGGGGCCGTTGATTGTGGCGTGGCGGGAGGCTGGCGTGCCTCGAGTTCACGTGGCCTTTCGGCCTAACGACAGCGCCTGGCCCTATCGGGAAGACTTCATCACGTTTCTCGTTGACGCAGAAGCATGGCTTTCGGGACGCAGCGACGAGCGAACGCGTGTACTCGCTGGCGACACAATCATGGCTCAACTGCCCTCCG
Organism: Phycisphaerales bacterium; assembly: GCA_014238965.1. Taxonomy (GTDB): domain Bacteria; phylum Planctomycetota; class Phycisphaerae; order Phycisphaerales; family SM1A02; genus JABAAC01. The sequence continues at coordinate 58,409 of JABAAC010000053.1, forward strand.
ATGTTGAAACTGTTTCCATCATGTTTGGCGGTAAATCATTGGCAACCTTGTCTCCGCCTGATCCATCACGCACCGTGTGGGGTCCAGCAAAGCATGCGGGCATCTATACCATGCAGTGGTCATCTCCACGTGGTTCTGGCGAGCATCGTGTTGCTGTTGGGATGCCGGTGTTGGCTGAAGGCAATGTGCGTGTTGCCTCGCCGGCTCGAGATGCAGCGTTGGTTCAGGTGCAGCGAGCTAATCGACGAAGTATGCCGCTGTGGCCATTCGCGGTGATCGCCGCATTGCTTACCTTGCTCGTAGAGTGGTGGGTGTGGACGCGGCGGCAATAGCGCCGTGCTAGTTCACACGGTCATGCCAAGAAACTCTTGCATGTGTTCGTCGTAGGTGGCGCTGTCTTCATCGCGTGACAAGTCCAGCCGCAACTCATTGATCACTTTCGTGCCTTGGTCGATCCAATCTTGCCACGTTTCTTGGCTGATGTTTGCGGCGATCCATTCGCCCTGGGGACCCTTGAACGGTGGTCCGTCAAGTTTTGTGCCCGCGCGGCCCGTTCGTTGACACACAAAATCGCCGCCTTGGGAAGATGCCCCGCTTGCTACTGCGGTCTGTTCTACTACGGGGCACTCGCGACCGAGGGCCTTGAGCGATTCGCCCATGGCCTCCTGGGGCATGCGATCACCCCGAGCGGCTGCCAGTGTGTAGCCTTCTTGGAGCACAGCGACGGCCTTGTCGCTCCAGCCAGCCATCACCATGGCTTCGCCACAGAGTTGCCAGGCCTTGCTCATGTCACGATTCAGTTCGATGCAGCGTTCGAATGAATGTGCTGCTTCAGCCCCTCGGCCAGCTTGCAAATAGGCCGAACCAAGGCTGAAGTGGGCCATTTCGTTGTCCGGGTCGGCCGAAGCCATATGTTCAAAGCGTTCAATGCGTTCATCAGTTGACATCGAACCATGATATCCGCTGTCGTATCATGTTGACCATGCTTGGCCCTTTGCAGTTGCATAAACCCATCGTTGCCGCGGCCGGAACCGCTGGAACCGGCTGGGAGCTTGGTGAGGTGCTTGATCTTCAGCACCTCGGTGGCGTAACGACCAAATCGATCACTCGGGAACCGCGTTTGGGCAACCCACCTATGCGTGTTGCGGAACTGCCCACTGGCATGGTCAACGCCATTGGCCTTGCCAACCCCGGGATAGCAGTCTTTCTCAAAGAGCACCGACCGAAATTGGACGTACTTGGATGCAAAGTGATTGGATCTGTCGCAGGCGCGGACATCGATGACTATGTCTTCGTTGCCGAGGCACTGGCGGCAAGTGGGCTCGACGCGGTGGAGTGCAATGTGTCGTGCCCTAATACGGCTGACGGAAGGCTGTTTTCAGATGATCCGACTCGGCTGCGTGATCTCGTTGCCGCTGTGCGGGCCGCAATTGGCACAACACCATTGCTTGTCAAATTACCGTTGGACTTTCAGCGCATCTCTTGCGCGGCCCAGTCAGCCATCGATGGTGGGGCGGACATCTTGACACTGACAAATACCGTGCCCGGGCTTGCTATTGACCCTGACACACGCAAGCCTGTACTGGGCAACGGCGCCGGTGGTGTCAGCGGCCCTGGCATTCACCCTCTCGTGGTGCGGATGGTGCACGATGTGTACATCCATGTGGCCAAACCAGCGGGCATTCCAATTCTCGGGCTTGGTGGCATCATGCAGTGGCGTGATGCTGCAGCCATGATGCTTGCTGGGGCTTCAGCAGTAGGGGTGGGCACGGCACTCTTTGCCGATCCGCGTCGCGTGATCAAGATCAACAAGGGACTGGAGCGGTGGGTGCTCAGCCAAGGTGTGGAGTCCGTGCAGGAGCTTGTCGGGGCAGCACTGATGGACTAACGGGGCATCAGCAGGCTGCGAGATATCCCTGGATGAACTCCACAAACCGTTCGCCACGTGCACGAAAGTCTGTGAATTGGTCCCACGATGCGCATGCGGGGCTCAAGAGCAACACGCCATCGTCACCGAGGTTGTCCATGGCCTTGCCAACGGCGACTTCTAGTGTTCCACAGTCAACGACACGGCCGCCTCCCTCGCGAGCCATACGGGCGAGTTCCGGCCCCGTCGCACCGATGCAATACAGCCCTGCTAGTGACGGCGCAACCTCTGCAATGGTGTTCAACGAGACGCCTTTGTCATAGCCACCGACAATCAAGTGAATGTGATTGAGACGATCACCAAACGAACTGAGGGCGAGCAAGGTGGCTTCGGGCGTTGATGACTTGGCATCGTTCCAGATCCGCGGCGAGCCATCGGTATCCAAGCCATCGACTGGCTGGAGCCTGTGTTCCAGCCCACCAAAAGTCATTAAGGTTGCAGCGAGATCACCGAAGGGCTTACCCGTCGCTGTAACGGCGCCCGCTACGGCAAGGCGAGCGTTCGCCTGATTGTGCGCACCGGGCAATCGCAGTTCAATGGTGCCTGCATCGTTACATGAGGCACTATCAATGCGCACGTCGCCTTCTTGCTGGAACTGGTGAATGACGGCTTTGGCTGCTCGGTAGGCTGCTTCATCACCATGCCAGTCAATGTGGTTGGCCGCAATGTTGGTTGTTAGGGCGATGTGTGGAGACCACCCAGGCCAATCGTCAACGTCATCACCAAGCCAATGTAATTGGGCGCTTGAGACCTCTAGGACAATCCACGTTTGGGGTGTCAACGTATGGAGGTCAGGCAAGAGGCTCCCCCCGATGTTGCCACCGAGGCGTGCATCGAGCCCCATCGCACAAAGCACATGGTGCAGCATTGAAGCCGTGGTGGATTTGCCCACGGTGCCCGTGACACCAATGATGCGCTCTCGTTGGGGCAGTCGCTCTAGCAGTAGCCGCATGGCCGTCGTGCATGGGACAGCACTGTCCCGGGCGGCTTTGAGAAACGAATTCGACCAAGGCTGCGCCACTGCGGGGTTTACAACCACCAGATCCGTGTTTGTGAAGTCACGCACGTCATGGGGGCCCGCATGTACCAAGGGTCGCCGGTGGGCAGCTGCTTCAATGCGATCTAGTGCGGGCTGGAGCGTTGCCTCATCGGCGAGATCCGCCACGAGTACGTGGGCACCTTCGCTCAGGAGCCATTGCACAAGGCCTTCGCCTCCACCAAAGCGGCCTAGGCCCATGACTGTAATGCGCTGATCTGCGAGGCTCGTTGGCATGGACGTCATGGTAGACGAGCCGCTTCATTGTCCTTGATCCCGGGCAACAGGTAGGATTCACGTACGTATGTCAAATCGCCAACTGCATACTGCCGTGCAACTACCTCGGGTCGCGCCGCTTGCGATCGTGGCCTTGCTTCTGGCAGTGATCCCACTTTGCCCACCTCTGAACGTGCTAAGCGTGCTGCTTGGAATGATTGCGCTGCGGCAGATGGCTCGGGCTCGGATTGCCGGGAGGCACCTGCGTGGTCGCGGGGCAGCGATTGCCGCGATTCTGCTTGGGCTGATCGTCGGTGCGGGGAGTTGGTGGGCATGGGGCGACACGGCACGGTGGTTGGATGGCAACATCCGGGCCGAGGTAGTCCATGTCTCCGACGTGTTCTTCAACGAGATTGGCAAGGAGGAGGCTGCATCGTCGACGTCACTGATGGCGCTGTGGGCTGCGGGTACTGCACCAGATCCAGAAGCGATAGCAACATTTGGGACCGCACTGCACGCTGCTGGGCCTGTCACTGGCGTGCAAGTAGAACCGCCAAAGCCTGTTCAAGGGCTTTCCAGCGACATGCAAGCATGGGTGTTGCTTGAAACGCCCTCTGGCACGCTCAACGGTGGTGTTGTGATGTCTGTGGAGTTCATCGGGAGCGGCCTTCCGTCGCTGGTCGTTCGATTGAAGTCAGTCCGTGTCCACTTGCCTGAAGGCGATATTGCACTGCCAGTGGATACTGCTGCAATCGATGATGCAGTGGACCTACGTAACGACGATGAATACAAGGGGGATTCATGAGTGCCTCTGGGCCCGCGCCGACGAAGGGCAGATGGAGCCCTTGGACATTGCTCTCGCTTGCCTTGAGCGTAGGGCTGTGTCCACTTATCACCATCTGTGCGATTCCTGTGGCCCTTATTGGCCTTCGAGATGTACGCCTATCCGGTCGCCGTGGCCGCGCAGTGGCGATTGCAGCGTTGTGGATCGCATGCATCCTGACCCCCGTGACCACAGTGTTCGCCATCTGGTGGAATGCCAATGTGAGGGTCAAACTGATCGATGGGCCCATTGAGGCGCTCAGAGCGGGACAGAATGGTGACATTAAAGCGTTCATGGAGGGCCTTGGCGGGGCTCAGGCCGCCGGTGATGCCAAGGCTGCAGGGGCGTTTCTCGATGCCGTGACGAGCCGGTGGGGGGCCGTGGTGTCCATGCGGCAGTCTGAGTCTGCTTCTGAAGTTGAGGCACCCAGTGGCGCCTGGTGGGTAGGCTACGACGTCATGTTTGAACACGGCGCAACACCTGGTCGAGCTTTCTATGTGGGGCAGGCACCCGGAGGGGAGTTTGTCCTGGGATTCCAAGCCCTAGTGCTTGGCGATGCTTCAGTGCAACTTCGATGGCCTCCCAAGGGCAACGCCTCTGGGACTGAAGCGGAGTCCATTGCCAAGTGAAGTCCAGCGACGTTGTCATCGAGATTACCGATCTGGTGAAGCGCTTTGGCGACCAGACGGTGCTTGATGGTGTCAACATGGAAGTGCACCAGGGGGAAGTAGTCGTGGTCATGGGCGGCTCGGGATGCGGGAAGTCCACGCTGCTGCGCCATATGGTTGGATCGCTGCAGCCCAACGCTGGCAGCGTTCATATTCTTGGCCAAGACCTTTCGCTGCTCGACGAGTCGCAGTTGAATGAAGTTCGCAAGCAATTTGGCATTCTGTTTCAGTCTGGAGCACTGTTCAACTCGATGAGCGTTGCAGACAACGTGGCACTTATTCTTGAAGAACACACCAGCCTTGATGGGTCAATTATCGAGATGATGGTCAAGATCAAGTTGGAACTGGTTGGGCTACGTGAAGCGGCCGACAAATTCCCATCACAAATCAGTGGTGGTATGAAAAAACGAGCGGGTTTGGCTCGGGCGCTTGCGCTCGATCCAAAGATCTTGTTTTACGACGAGCCCAGCGCAGGTCTTGACCCAGTGACGTCAGCATCGATTGATCGATTGATGATTGACTTGACGCAGAAACTGGGCGTTGCGAGTGTTGTGGTGACGCACGAAATGGATTCCGCATTTACCATCGCGGATCGAATGGTGATGTTGCATCAGGGTCGTGTGTTGATGAACGACACACGCCAAGCGTTTGAGAAGCTTCGCGATCATCCTCTCGAAAGGCTTGATGAATTAGATGAATCAAAGCGACTGATTCGTCAGTTTCTGCGAGGCGATGCCGAGGGACCAATGACCGAATCCAACGCTGTAGAAGGCGCGTACGCCGCCGACCTTCTTGGCGTTGACAACAGCAAATTGACCGGCGGACGATCAATTCAGACGACGCGGGTCGTCCGGAACATGGATCGTCCAGGATTGATACGTCGTCTGTTCGGGCGGCGGGGAGCGAAACACTCATGAGCCACACCGCAGCAAGCCAGAATCTCAAGGCCGGGTCCTTTGTCTTAATTGGTATTGCGTTGACAATCGCCGTGATCTTCATCTTGAGCAATGCTTGGGGGGCGATGTTCGGTGATCGAAAAGTCAGCTATACGGTGGTCTATCCGGTTGCTGATGGCGTCCATTATCTCTCGAAGGGTTCGGGAGTTCGGCTGGGCGGACTGCTCGTGGGAGGGATCGAAGCAGTTGTGCTTGATCACGAGCAGGATCCCGTGGAGCAAGTGAAGGTCACATTTTCGATTCCCGCGAACCTAGAGCTCTACACGAATGCCCAAGTGATCGTGAGCAGCGCCTTGATCGGCAATATCAGCTATCTCAACATCGTGTCGGTGGGGTGGGGAAAGGGCAGCCAGCCCATGGGCGACAAGGGCACCGTGGGGACGCCTTTGATTGCAGGGGGCACACTGGCCGGAACCGTGTCTACGGGCATGATTGACATGATTTTGGGGACTGCCGGTGCAGCAGATACGAACGCTACGTTGAGCAACATCGCGGCCATCACAGAAAAGTTGCGAGGTGATGGTGAGTTGTTGCCATGGGCAATCGGAGACGTGCCAGCGCAGTCGTTCTCCCAAGGCATCAATGCAATGGGCAGAACGATGCAGAAGCTGGAATCAAATGGCGAAGTGCTCAAGTGGGCACTTGGCGATTCGTCGGCGGCAAATGTTGGATCGTCGCTTACTGCTGTTCAACAGACGCTGACTTCACTTGAGGGGCACTGGCCTTTGTGGTCTTCAGCAGTGGGATCCACGCTAGCAAACCTTGACTTGTCGGGGCAGCAACTCAATTTGATGATGAAGGAGTTGCGAACAAGTCCATGGCGGTTGCTGTATCGACCAACTCAAGCAGAGGCATCGAACGAGTTGTTGTTTGAAGCATCGCGGAACTTTGTTTTCGGCGCAGCAGATTTACGAAGTGCGGCCAAGAGCATGGACCGCTTGCTCGAAGCGCACGGCGATGCTGCAGAGAGCTCGCCTGCGTTTGCATTGCTTAAGGACAATTTGCTTCAAGCAGCTAGCCGCTACGAACACGCGCAGCAGCAACTTGAACAGATTCTCAAGGCAACCAAGGCAAACGCGGCGCCGTGAACGGGCCGCATGCGGTGGAATCGGACGACGATCCACGGATTGATGTCTTTCGTGATGTGCGAGACCGCGACCTGCGTGGGCGTGATGGCATATTCATGGCCGAGTCGGAGCTTGTCGTGCGGCGATTGCTACGCACGCCCGAGCGATTGCACAGCCTGTTGTTGTCACCGCCACGCTTGGAGGCCATGGGGGATGTGCTTTGTGACATTCCTGAATCGCTTCCCGTGTACGTGGCGCCGTTGTCCATCATGGAATCGATTGCGGGCTTTCACATTCACCGTGGGGTGTTGGCTGCCGGCGTGCGGCCATCAGCGAGCGATCTTGCAAGTACGCCGTTCATTGATGCCTTGCCAGCAACGGGGCCATGCCTTGTCCTTGCGGCTGCCGGAATCACCAATGTTGACAACATGGGTGGGCTTTTTAGGGTGGCTGCAGCCTTTGGTGCAGCGGGCGTGCTGCTCGATGGTGCCTGTTGCGACCCGCTGTATCGCAAGGCAATCCGAGTATCCATGGGGCACTCCTTGTCGGTGCGCTTTGCCGTGGCTGAGGACTTACCTAAGGCCATCTCGGGGCTTCAGGCAAGGGCCTTGCCTACCTGTGCCATGGAGTCCCACGTAGGGGCGGCAACGTTGTGCGATATCTCGCTTGGCGAGCGGGCAGTCATTCTTGTGGGCAATGAGGGCAAGGGCTTAAGCGATGCATTGCTTGAGGCTGCCGATTCGGTGGCTGAAATTCCCATGGCACCGGGCGTGCCCTCGGTAAACGTCGTTTGCGCAGCAAGCATCGCCTTGTGGGAACGCAGCCGGGGCCTTTCCTGACCCAAGGGTCGTAGGCCAATGGCAGAACAAACCCACGGCGCTACGTAGCCCTTCGTGGTTGCCCTTTTAGGTTGGTCCGCCATCGAAGCGTTCGATGGCTGCGCCCAGTGAGGCAAGTTGCCGCTCAAGGCCGAGATAGCCTCTATCGAGGTGGTAGATTCGCCGAATGAGCGTTTCGCCACGGGCGGCGAGGCCCGCCAGCACAAGGGCTGCCGAGCCACGCAAGTCGCTTGCCATCACTGGTGCGCCGATGAGTTCGTCAACACCCTGCACCACAACAGTGGGCCCCTGGCGAATGAGTGTCGCGCCCATGCGGGTGAGTTCGGGCACGTGCAAAAAGCGATCTGGGTAGATCTTCTCCGTCACGATGCTATTGCCATCAGCGAGGCACAACAGGCTCATGACCTGGGCTTGTAAGTCGGTTGGGAATCCAGGGTGCGGTTGGGTCGTGAACAGAATGGGTTTCAGTCGCCGATCCGTGGAAATAGTGACCGTGCATGCATCGGCGGGCTCGGATTCATCGCTTCGCTGGACATGTACGCCAGCCTCTGACAGCCTGTCAAGTGCTGCAACAAGGTGGTCGGCGGGGAATCGTTCAAGCGTGACATCACCGTTGGTAATTGCCGCTGCCACAGCAAGCGTGCCAGCGACGATACGGTCGGGCATGATTTCCATGTCAATGCCCGAAAGTGAATCGACGCCACGCACGTGGATGCGGGGTGTTCCTTCGCCGGAAATGTCTGCACCCATTGCCCGCAGCATCTTCGCAACAAACGCGACCTCAGGCTCGCACGCGGCGGATTCGATAATGGTCTCGCCCTCGGCACGAACCGCTGCACAAAGCACATTGGCTGTGCCAAGTACTGTTGAACCGAATGGGCCGCCCATGAAGACGGTTGTGCCTCGAAGCTTGTCTGCACGCACCACCATGTCGCCACTTTCCAAGGTGACAGTTGCGCCGAGCGCTTGGAGCCCCCGAAGGTGGAGGTCGACAGGGCGATCACCAATTGCGCAGCCGCCGGGCATGGCCACTCTGGCTTCGCCTCGTGCGGCAAGCAATGGTCCGAGTGTGCAGATACTTGCGCGCATCGTTCGGACAATGTCGTAGGGTGCGTGGATGCGTGAGGGATCGGTCGTTTCGATCGTGACGGTTGCGCCGTCTACATCAACGGTGCAGCCCAACTCGCTGAGCAGCCGAGTCATGTTGATCGTGTCCTCGAGCATTGGTACACCACGAAGCGTTACGGGCCCATCGGCAAGTAGCGCAGCGGCTAACGCCGGCAAGGCGGCATTTTTCGAGCCGTCAACTCGTAATGTGCCGGTGAGCCTTCGGCCTCCTCTGATGCGCAGTGCGTCCATGCTGCCAAACTCCTCGTGCCAAGTGGAACAGGTGGTGTGACCGGTCAGTCAAGGTGGCTTTCCGACACAGATACCTTTGTGGGTGCGAATGCGAATCGTACGGTCTCGGGGTCGGAGGCGGATTCCGACAGAGGTAAACTCATGTTCAGTATTGCTCCGCGTACCACATTTCTCCTTTTACTCGCCGCTGGATTCAGCATGCCCGCTGGGGCGATGGGCCAGCAAGGGCCTGCCACAATTCAGCTCACCGGCACCGTTCGGGACTTCTACGAACGCACTGCAAGTCCACCGGGCTGCCTTCGGGCTCACCCTGACTTTGAGCAGGTCCCTGACCATGGATACGGTCTCTATTGCGGGAACATCGATATAGCCCTTGACAGCCACGGGAAGCCGGTATTCAACGGCAATGGCTTTAAGGTTCTGCAACAAGCGACCGACTCACAAGGACGGCCCATTTGCTGGGCGCTCGTTGATTCGGCTCTCGGGGACACCGCAGAAGTTCGCGGTGACGAGGATGCTGGTGGCATTCTCAGTTGGCGGAGCTTTAAGCGATGGTTCCGCGATCGGCCGCGATGGAATCTCTCCCAGCCCTTAACGCTGACATTCAATCGTGAGTCCGATGGGTCGTATGTGTTCGATGACACCATTGATCCCAATTACCAGTCACTGGGGGGGTTCTTTCCCATCGAAAATCAACTGTTTGGAAATCCTGGCGGATCTCCGGATCGGAATTTCCACTTCACATTCGAGTTACAAACTGAGTTCACCTATGACGATAGTGCCCAGAACACATTTGAGTTCATAGGCGACGATGATGTGTGGGTCTTCGTTGATGGCCAATTGGTCATCGATCTTGGTGGCGTTCATGGGGCAAGTAGCCAGTACGCCGACTTGAATCGCCTTGGTCTTGAAGATGGTCAGACATACAGTCTGCACTTCTTCTTTGCGGAGCGGCACCGGACCCAATCCAACTTCCGCATCGTCACCAACCTTCAGTTGGGCTGCCCGGATCCGCCGCCGATGACCGCGGCATTCGACTGAGTGCTTTACGTTTCCCTACGGTCACGCCATCTTGAGAACATTGGACGCCGTGCTCCTGAACGAGTGCGGCGTTCAGTGTGTCTGAGACTGCCTGTAACGCGCCAGCCCGTTATGCTTCGGGCATGCCCGACCCAACGCTTCCCGACGTTCAAATGAATCTTGTTCGCCCCAAGGAGCCGGTCATTGGTCGGCTCGTGGGTTCAGAGTCATGCATGAAAGGTCGCAGCGCCTCATTTGTGCGCCACGTTGATATCGACGTTTCGGGCACACCGCTGGAAGGCAACTTCAGAGCCGGCCAAGCCTTCGGCGTCGTCCCCCCTGGCTGCACAGCACAGGGCAAGCCGCACTCGGTTCGACTGTATTCCATCGCATCACCCAGCTGGGGCGAAGACGGCGAAGGCAAGGTGCTTTCAACGACTGTCAAACGCGTTATCGATGAACGTGACACGGACGATGCACAGGTCCACGACCTGTTTCTAGGTGTCTGCAGCAATTGGCTGTGCGATATTGCTCTTGACGCAGAAGTCCCTGTCACTGGGCCAAGTGGTAAGCGATTCTTGTTGCCTGAGCGTCCCAACGATCACAACTACGTTTTTGTCGCAACGGGCACGGGCATTGCGCCGTTTCGCGGCATGGTGAAGGAACTGCTCGAACACCCCGATGGCCCTTGCACTTCACAGATTCATCTCGCACTAGGCGTGCCCTACGGCACTGACCTTATGTACGACGATCTGTTTACAACACTGGCTCAGTCGCACGATAACTTTCACTATCACACGGCAATCAGCCGGCCTGAAACGGGCAAGCGACGGTATGTGGACCGCGTCATCGTAGAGAGCGAAGCTATCACTGCGTTACTTGCCAACGAGCGTACGCTGCTGTACATCTGCGGTCTCAAAGGCATGGAAGATGGCATCTATCGACATTTACTCGAGCAGGGCATCGTGGATCAGTACCTCAATTGGCCAGATGACATCCCACGCGAGCCAAGTAACGTCAGTGAGCGTAAGGTGCGAGCGGGAGCACGCTGTATGGTTGAGGTGTATTGACTAGGGGCTAGCGTCCCATGAGGTGACCGCTAGTCATCTGTCGGTGGTGTTGCATCGCCTTGGCCTTGTAAGAGGCGCCACACGAGCAGGCCAACAGCCGCCATGCCCATCGTGATGACAATGCCCCAGAGGATCATTTGGCGGGCTTGGGCTGAACGCTCGTGGTAGGCCCAGGTACGTTACGCAACAGTGTTCGAACAGCCGCATCAAGTTGCGCATCTTCACCGGTTGCTTCATGCACAGGTGTTCGCTCGACAATGAGATCAGGCACTGCACCGCGACTTTCCATGTCCGTGCCATCAGGTAGGTACCAGCCCCGAAATGGCTCGCGTACGGTTGTTCCGTCGATCAATCTGAATGCACCCGTTGAAATGACACCCCCGAATGTTTCCTGTCCGATTAGGGTGCCGCGCTTTGCTGTTTGAATGGCATGGCTGAAGATCTCGGCGTTGGAGAATGAGTTTTCATTGCAAAGGACAACAATTGGGCGACTGTACGCATACAACAACCGGCGATCGCGAGGATACGTGTCGCTGCGAACCTTTGATACATCCGCGCCACGGGGGACGGTGTATGCATGCACCGGGGCTGTCAGACTCGAAAGCAGAATGTCGGTTGTGAATCCGCCGCCATTGTCGCGCACGTCAATGATCAGCCCATCTTTGTCATGGGCCGCTGCATACAGATCGCGTTCAAAGTCGTGTACCGATGGCATATTCATGCCGCGAATGTGCAAGTAGCCAAGTTGGCCATTGGATGCCTCGTCTACCTTGGTTTGCCGAGCAGCAATTTCATCGCGATACCCCAAGTTCCGCCGCGCGGTGTAACTGACGGGTGTTAGCAACTCGATGCGATCGTCGCCATCACTGTTGCGAACATCAAGCACAGTTTCAACGCCCGCGGTGTCACGCATCGCCTCACCAAGATCCACTTTGGGTAGCGAATCGTCACCATTGGCGAGGGGTTCATCATTAATCGCAATCAAGACATCGCCTGGCGACAAGCCGCCGTCCCGGCGGTCAGCAGGCCCGTCCGCGATCACGTTGAGCACTTCAAATCCGCCACGAACAGGCATGGTCTCGATGCCGAGGTACCCAATGGACGTTCGGCCACCACCATCACTGAAGCCGCCATAGATGCCTGTATGTGACCCGTTTACTTCCCCGAAAAATTCGTTGACTACTCGGTTGAACGCCTGGCTCGTTCGGGTCTGCGCGGACAGATCACCGTACCGACTGGTTAACGCATTCCAGTCGAGTCCTTTCATGGTTGGGTGGTAGAAGCGACGCCCGAACACTCTCGCAGTCTCGGCAAACTTTTGTCGCTGCTCTTTTGACACGTCAATGCGGGCACTGGCGTCAATGCCGCGGGTCTTTGCTGTGCCACCCGATGGCGACACGGTCTTGGCCTGGCTGCTGGACACCATGGACACTATTTTCCCAGTGGGGGTGCCTTGCACGCCGCTGACACTTCCTGTCAGGAGTTGCTTTCGGTCCTTGCCTTGCCAATCCGTTGCGTACAAGCCCTTTGTACCGTCAATGTCGGCACTAAAGACGACCTTCTTGCCATCGGGTGACAAGTACAAGTCGTCTTCGGATCCGTTGGCATCGCTGATTCGTTGCACGCGCTTCCAAGCGGTGTCCAAATCGGTGAACTCAAGCGGATCACGCGCTTCACGCGTATCGCCGTCCTCTAGTACGGCTAAGAGCTTCTTGCTCGATACAGCTTTGGCTGCATTGTCAAAGCGTTCGTCAAGTTCCCACGTAGGCAGGTCAAGTAGAGATGGGTCGAGCGCCATGGCATACACATCAAATTCGTAGTTGTGTCCAATGCGGCCCCGGTCGCTTAGAAATACAAGCAATGATCCATCGTCGCTGATGCGTGGTGCATGGTCGATGTCCGGGTGCTGCGTCAAGTTGACCGCCGTTGCGGGGCTTTCGACATCCATTAACCAGATATCACTGTTGAAGTCCAGATCATCAACGCTGTAGACAATGTGGCGTCCGTCAGTGAGCCACTGCACATCGGGCTTGTTCCACGACTCAAGCAGCACGCGATCTTCGCCCGTTGCAAGATCTCGAAGCACAAGGTCGCCACGATCTCGCGTGTAGAGCAGCGATCGGCCATCTGGAGAGGGCTGTGGTCGGTACGCATCGAAGTCGCCCTCGATAAGCGTCTCATGATCGAAGCGCAGGCTTCCGCTCCATCGCTCGCCCGTCTTGTTTTTCTTCACGGGCTTCTTAGCATCCTTTGGGTCTTTCGCTTCTTCACCATCGGCATCATCTTCGGCAGGGTCATCACTCGTGGCAGGGGTGGTCTTCTGTAGCGGCTTAGCCTTGGCCTTGGGCTTGAGGATTGGCTTAGGTGTTACTTCCAAGCCATCTGGAGAGGCGCCTGCTTTGGGATTGGTTGTCACTTGTGTATCAGCGGTCGCATCCCCATCGCCAACGGGCTCGTTCTCAGTTGCCTCCTCTTCCTCTGGGGCAAGATCTTTTCGAGACAGGCGAACGGTTGCCATGCGAATGGTCTCGTGGCCGTCTTCATCTGTGCTGTAGTACAGCGTGTGGCCATCAGGTGACCATGCAATGTGCTGTTCGCGGGCGTGGCCACGCGTGACGCGCTGTGTGGGTGTGTCATCGCCCATCGAACGCACGAGCACTTCACCACGAGCAACGGTGGCCATTGCTTTGCCTGAGGGGTGCACGGTCGCCTCGCTGACCTTGCGATTGAGGGATTCTGTTCGCTTGGAGGCTGCTGCCATATCCGCTGAGGCATGTATTTCAATTGCCGTGGGGGCACTTCTGGCATTCAGGTCCATGTGTTGAAGGCCATCCCAGAGCACGAAGACTGCTGTTGAACCGTCAGCAGAGACGGCAAGGTCTCGCACGCCGTGGCCGATAGTGGCAGCATCGTCCTTTGGTGCAAAGGTCGTCAGTTGAGTCGCTCCACGCAGGGTGCGGCCACGTGGGATGCGCCACAAATTGTTTTGGCCATCGCGGCTTGAGACCAGCACCGTCGAGCCATCAGGTCGTGTGAACGCCTGCCCCTCATTGCTCTTGGCTTTGGACAGACGTTTGAACGTGCCGGTTGGAAGATGGAGCGACCATACTTCCCGATTGCCGCTGCCACGATATGCCGGCCGGGCCCACGGGGCATACCCTCGGGTGAATGTCAACGTGTCACCGTCTGGGCTCATTCGCGGCTCGCGTCCTTGCGCATCGGTCAGCCGTCGCATGGGTCCACCGTCAACTGAGACGGCGTACATGCGCGGCGCCCGGAAGATGGTGGGTTCATGCGTGCTCGTGAACAACACATCTCGGCTATCACTTGAAAATCCACTGAGCGATTGGCTTCGGTCTGATGTGGTTATGCGCCGAACGGGGCCATCGGCCAATAGGCGACCATTGCGCTGTGTAAGTGGCATGACGTACAGATTCGTTGTGCCGTTTCGGCCTGATTCAAACGCGAGCAACGTTCCATCAGGAGAAATGGCTGATCCCAGGTCGTTGGCGGGGTTCGCGGTGAGCCGCTCAGCCGGACCGCCGCTGGTGGGGGCAGCAAACAGGTCGCCGCCGGCCGACCACACGACATGGCTGCCATCGGGCGTGACACTGGGATATTGGGGTAGGCCAGTGAACTGGCCCGCCGCGGCGACCATCGCCGTAAGGGTGCTGCTGGTGAACAAAGTGGCCACAAAGCTCGATATGGGCATGGTCCAGAATCTCCAATTCGTAATCTTCCACGATACTGGGGTGCCAGTGCGCGTGCCTTGTATTGGACCATTCTCATGAGATTGTCAGCCAGGCATCGCGCTGGCAGCATGTAATGGACTGTGAAGAAAGGGATTGTAGTTTTTGAAGGCGAATCGTTGGGCCGTCAGTGCCAAGTGTTGCACCGTGCTCTTTTTCGCTATTGTGCCTCGTTCTCCACTCGGGTTGAAGGCCCCCCACAGAGGGGGCCGATCGAGAGAACACACGACCACTCAACTTTGAGGCCGATCATGCAGACATGGCAGCCTCAGCCAACACGCAGGCCACATATCGAGGATTGATCAATGAGCCAGAAGAACATCATCGTTGCAGGGGGTGGTGGATTTATCGGTGGACACCTTGTCGGGGCACTTCTCCAGCAGGGTCACAACGTCCGATCGGTCGACCGCAAAGACTTTGAGGGTTGGTATCAAGTGCATGAAGCCGCTGACAACGTCATCGGCGACCTGCAAGGCCTCGATGCGTGCATGGCAGCGTGTGATGGCATGGATGAGTGTTACCAACTCGCTGCAGACATGGGCGGCATGGGTTTCATTGAGAACAACAAGGCACTGTGCATGTTGTCGGTCCTGATCAATACGCACATGGTCATGGCCGCAAGTGAGCAGAAGTTGTCAAGTTTCTTCTACTCGTCATCGGCATGTGTCTACAACGCCGACAAGCAAGTGAATGAGGACGTCATTGCACTGAAAGAAGCAGACGCCTACCCCGCCATGCCCGAAGATGGCTACGGCTGGGAGAAGCTCTTTTCTGAACGCATGTGTCGTCACTACCGTGAAGACTTCGGCCTTCGATGTCGCGTCGCTCGATACCACAATGTGTACGGTCCGCACGGCACATGGGAAGGTGGTCGCGAAAAAGCGCCCGCAGCGATCATTCGAAAGGTGATCAATGCAAAGCACACTGGTGATCACTCGATCGAAATCTGGGGTGATGGCAAGCAGACCCGGTCCTTCATGTACATCGACGACTGCCTAAAAGGCACGCAAGACATTTTGCACAGTGACATCATGGAGCCAATCAACTTGGGTTCCAATGAGTTGACCACCATTAATGGCTTGGTTGACATTGTCGAAGAGATCGCCGACATCAAACTTGAACGGACCTACAACCTAGACGCACCAAAGGGTGTTAACGGCCGAAACAGCGATAACACCATGATCATGGAAGAGCTGGGTTGGGAGCCAGGAATCAAACTACGTGACGGCATGGAACGCACATACCGTTGGATTCACGACGAGTACATGGCCAAGTACGGCGGCTAAGCACGCCTCCCGTATCTTCAGTCTCCTCGGCCTTCTGAGGGCTCTATGGCGAAGACTATTCTTATCTTGACGCAGGTCTACGTGCCCGATCCGGCAAGCGTGGGCCAGCACATGCATGACGCAGCGGCAGAACTTGTTCGCCGCGGGCATCGCGTAAAGGTGTACGCCGCCAGTCGAGGCTACGACGATCCAAGTCAGAAGTACCCGTTGCGAGAAACACGTGACGGTGTGGACATTCGACGATTGCCATTGAGTTCCTTTGGTAAGAAGAGCCTGTTTCTGCGGGTACTGGCAGGTGTGCTGCTTATGCTGCAGGAAATGGTGCGTGGGCTGTGTTCGCCTGGCATCACATGCATCTTGGTCAGTACGTCGCCTCCGATGTGTCCGATTGCCGCGCTCGTGATTTCGTGGCTACGTGGCGTGCCCATCTGTTATTGGGTCATGGATCTGAATCCTGACCAGGTCATCGCACTTGGCAAGGTGAAGGAGGGCTCGATTCCGGTGCGATGCATGAATTGGCTCAACCGGCGCATTTTGGGTCGTGCCAAATGTGTTGTGCCACTGGATCGATTCATGGAAGAGCGGCTTCTTAAGAAGCAAGACATCTCAAGCAAGAGCGCTGTGATGCCGCCGTGGCCACATGACGACCACATGGAGATGATCAGTCATGGCGACAATCCTTGGCGGCAAGAGCACGTCAAGGATGGCACATTCGTCGTCATGTATTCGGGGAATCACGGTTTTTCAACGCCGGTGCGGACCGTGTTAGATGCGGCGCTGCGGATGCAAGACGACACGAAGATGGAATTCTTGTTTATCGGTGGTGGTGTTGGCAAGAAGGACGTTGACGACACTATTGCAGAGCATGCGCCGATCAACATCCGTTCAATGCCATACCAGCCGTTCGAGACCTTGCGGTATTCATTGAGCGCTGCGGATGTGCATTTGGTGTCGGTTGGAGATGACGTCGTGGGCGTCGTGCATCCGTGCAAGATTTACGGTGCAATGGCCGTTGGTCGGCCGATTTTATTGCTCGCGCCAGATCCCTGTCACGCTTCGGACATTGTGATTGACAACGAGATCGGCTGGCACATTCCACATGGTGATGTGGATCGTGCAGTTGAAGTGCTGCGGTCCATTCGCGAAACGTCGCCAGAGGATTTGCGATCGATGGGTGAGCGCGCTCAGGAGACTATTCGGCGTTCCTACAGCAAATCAGGCCTTTGCGGGCAATTCTGCGATCAAGTTGAACTCGCTATGCAACGTCGTGGTTCAATGTCAGCATGAAGTTCTACATCTTCATCCAGAACGAACCGTTCCTGCTGCCCAAAGTCCTCGACAAGGTGCTTCGGGAGTTCAGCGACGACTGTGCTGGCGTCAATATTCAAAGCGTTGCGCAGGGCAAGCGATCCGTCATCGCAACAGCACTTGACCTGTGGAAGTTGTACGGCTTTCGGTATTTCCAATGGAAGTTGCGCGCATTTCTGTGGGCCAAACTCAAGGCACGGGTCGTCAACGGCTTTCTTGGCATGACCAACACGTGCTACAGCGTTGGTGCGGTTGCAAGAAAGTATGGCGTGGAAGTGACCGAGGCTGTGGACGTCAACTCCGACACATTCCTTGAGCATCTTCAAGATCGCGAGGTGGAGTTCATTCTGTCCATTTCGGGGACGCAGTTCTACGGCAAAAAACTTCGCGAACAGATCCCGCGGGGCATTGTGAATTGCCATGGGGCGTTGCTGCCCAAGTACCGCGGCTTGATGCCTTCGTTCTGGACGCTAGCCAATGGTGAGACCCAAGGGGGGGTCAGTGTTCATTTTGTCAATGAGACGCTCGATGATGGGCCGATCCTTATCCAGAAGCGATATGCACTAAAGAGCCGCGATTGTTTAGAGGATGTCATGGCACGCTCAAAGGATCTTGCTGCCGAGGCCATTATTGAATGTGTGCATGCCATTGCCGCTGGCAATCCAGCGACGATGCCCAATGATGCAGCCGATGCGACGCACTTTTCAATGCCCGGCCCAGATGACATGCGCCGCTTTCGTGAGCGAGGGCACCGATTGCGATGATGAGCCAACAGGAAATCATGCAACAGACATCAAGCCCTCATGGCTTTGGCAATCGTGTTGTTCGATTGTTGTGGAGCGTGGTGTGGTTGGTGCTGTTTCGCACATCACCGCGGGCATTGCACGTATGGCGAAACATGCTGCTTCGACTCTTTGGAGCCAAAATACACCCAACGGCGCGTGTGTATCCGCGGGCTCGGGTGTGGCTTCCAAGTCGCTTGGTGATGGGCCGTCACGCATGCCTTGGCGAAGACGTCGACTGCTACAACGTCGGTGGCGTGGAGCTTGGGGACTATGCGCTGGTGAGTCAGTACACGTACTTGTGCGGTGCCACGCATGACTTTGCGGATGTCGAATTCCCATTGGTGCCCCAGCGCATTGTCATCGGCCCTCGGGCATGGGTGGCCGCGGACTGCTTCATTGCCGGGGGTGTGACCATTGGTGATGGTGCTGTGGTGGGTGCTCGATCGAGCGTCTTTACGGATCTTCCCGCCTGGATGATCTGCGTAGGGTCACCAGCGAAGGGGTTTCGTCCCCGGGGCATCGGTCCTGCAGATTTCGGCGAAGCTCACTGAACGACTCTCGTGCCCATGGCGTATCTCTGGGCATGTGTAGATGGCTTGCATATCACGGTCCAAGCGTTCGCATGGCAGACGTGCTGCTCGATCCTGAACATTCGCTCATCGATCAATCACGAGATGCTCGCCAAAGCCAATTTGTGGTTAATGGAGATGGTGTCGGTGTTGGGTGGTTCGACGGCATCGACCCAGAGCCGGGACTTTATCGAGAGGCTCGCGCTGCATGGCACGATGAGAATCTCCTGAGTTTGGCCCAGCATGTTCGAAGTGGGTGCTTCCTTGCCCATGTTCGTGCAGCGACCACCGGTGCAGTCGAGCGGGCCAATGCGCACCCGTTTCGCGGTGGGGGGTGGGTATTCCAACACAACGGTGAGTTGGGCGAGTGGCCTGAGCTCAGGCGGGCTGTCGAGTCACACATCGATCCCAAGTGGTATCGGCTCCGCTGTGGATCCACTGATTCTGAGGCGTTGTTTTTATTGGCGTTATCGATGGGCTTGCAGGACGATCCGGTGGGGGCGCTTGTCGCTGCTGTTGATCTGGTTCGGGCAGTGCGTGAGTCCCACGGTGTTCAGCGCCCGCTTCGTGTAGCGGCAGCTGCCTCTGACGGTACTGGGCTGTGGTGTATTCGTACCGCCCAAGGGGCTGTCGCCCCGAGCTTGTTCTGGGGTTGTGGGGATACACTTCGCGGTGGCCAAAGGGCACAGTGCTGTGTCCCACGAGGGGCAACATTGGTGGTCTCCGAGCCACTGGATTCCAACGGCAAAGCCTGGCGCGAGGTGCCCCCTGAGAGCATCTTGAGCGTCGAGGCCCGCGGTGCTCGCGTCACCCTCTTGCAGGATGTCTGGCAGCATAAAGACCGCTTGCGAGCATGATTCATGAGTACACAAGGGCACTTGCCCCTTGACGTTGGCCTACTGTCCAGTAGAATTCAAACATCTGTTTAGATCAGTTGTTTGAATGACTGGATATGTGCCAATGGCTACTCGAGCTGACATCCTTGATGCTGCACTGCCCATCTTCGCGAGCGTTGGCTTTCAAGCAGCAACGGTGCGAGATATTTGCGCTGCTGCCGATGTCAATATCGCCGCCATCAATTACCACTTCGGCGGGAAAAAATCGCTCTACGACGAAGTGCTTGCGCATGCCTATACGCGACTCAGTACGACACCCGTGCCAACGCTCGGGATGTATGACGAGCCCGTTGAGGCCATGCGAGCCTGGGTGTACTGGTATGTCGATCGAGTCATCGGGCGACCTTCAGAAGTCACTGGCCAGCTCATGATGCATGAATTGGCCAACCCCACCTCGGCACTCGACGTGCTCGTCAATCGAGGCGTACAGCCTGTGTTTGATGAACTCCGATCAATTATTGCGGCACTGTCGCCAACACCCATATCGAAGGATTCCATTGCCCGCTTCGCATTGAGCGTGGTGGGGCAGTGTCTGATCTATCGAAGCGGCGATGCCCTTTTGCAGCGTCTTGAAGGCGTGCCCAATCGCGACTCGGAGGCTATCGCCGAGCACATTGCAAGTGTGTCCATAGCGGCGGTGTGCAATGCAGCAAAGGTGAGCACCTGATGCGGTTGCTGTTGTGTGTACTTGTCTTTGCGCTTACGGGCTGCTCGTTGTACGACGTGCAGACGCCCCTCACACCCGACGTGGGTGTGCCGGATCAATGGGACGGGCCGTTAACTGGAACTGCCGAGGTCGATCGCTGGTGGACGGCGTTCGGCGACCCGCAATTGAATGACCTTGTTCGACAGGCATTGGAGCACAATCAATCGCTTCGACAGTCTTGGGCGCGCATGGCGCAAGCTGCGGCACAAGCAGGCGTCGTGGCAGCACCGTTGCTTCCCCAGGTCAACCTGCGCACGACTCAGGCTCGCCGAACCATGGTGCACTACAACCGCGATGGCACCTTGGCAGTTGCTGGTACGAATTACGACACAAACGTCGTTGTGGGATTGGGGTTGTCATGGGAAGTTGACATTTGGCGACGTATTCACAACACCGCTCAGGCTTCTGTATTGATCGCTGAGGCATCGCGAGCCGACGTGGATGCAACGGCGTTGGCATTGACTGGCCAGGTATCAGATACATGGTTCACGATTCGTGCTCAGTCGGAA
>JABAAC010000101.1 GCA_014238965.1 Phycisphaerales bacterium
AGCCTGCGCCTGTTGTGAAGCCGGTGCCGCCTCCATCACCGAAGCCTGCTCCGACTCCTGCGCCGGTTGTGAAACCTGTGCCGAAGCCAGCTCCAAAGCCTGCGCCTGTTGTGAAGCCGGTGCCGCCTCCATCACCGAAGCCTGCTCCGACTCCTGCGCCGGTTGTGAAACCTGTGCCGAAGCCAGCTCCAAAGCCTGCGCCTGTTGTGAAGCCGACGCCGCCTCCGGCTCCAAAGCCTCCGCCTGTTGTGAAGCCTGAGCCCAAGCCAACGCCGCCTCCAGCGCCGAAGCCAAGTTGGCCGATTGATGTCCGCCGCATCCATGTGGTTTGGGGTGTTCTTCATCCAGATTTGCCGTCGCTTTCGAGTTGCGAGCGGCAGGCGCTGCCTCTGGTGCTCCGAAGTCACACACTTCGAGTTTCGCGTACCGACCGTGCATCATCGCCAGTGACCATCGACGCCATCAACGCATCCGGTGGTGCAAAAATCGATTCGAATGTCGTTGACAAATTGACCAGGAGCGTCATTGAATGCACGGAGTTCTCTGGTTTGATTGGATCTCGTGTTGCAGGCATGTTGCAGCGGGGAAGCACTCCTACTGATCCATTTGATCTTTGGTTGATCGTCGAAGTTCCGATGCCCGGTGGAACGCGCAGTACGGACTTGCCAAAGAAGTTGCTGCAACTTCCAGCAACATCGAGGGCGACGCCATGAGTAGTCGGTTGCCTGCATTGTGTGCTCTGTTCAGTGTCATGATGGGCTGCGGGTCGTCGCCAAAGGCGCCCGTTATTTCACCCGCAATTGACATGTATCACACCACGGACGATGGCCGGATGGTGCGGTATGGCGTCAACGAGTTCGGAACGCTTCGGTTTGCGGGTGGGTATCCGGCTCGGGAGAGTCAGTGGTCGTGGACAGGTCATATCAGCGAGGCCCAAGGCGCCAAACTCGGGTCGATTATTACATCTGGAGCATGGTTGACAGCTCCTCCGACCGGTGAGCCTGACGACGACGCTGATACATGGGAGGTCACGGTTCGCCAGGGCGATTCCTATCGCCGGTTCACCGCTCATGGTTCACCAACAAGCATCGTGCAGGCATGGTCCGTGTTGCAAGACGCAGGTCAAGCGAGATTGCAACAGGATCTCGATCGGTTGCCTACCGCAGATGTTGATCTGCTCATGCAGAGACGCAAAGCCGAAGCGGGAGCGGAGTAGCACATGAGACGCGGCTTCAGTTTGATCGGGCTGATTGTGGTTGTGGCCGTGATGGCGGTGATGTACGCATTAATGGCGGAGTCGCTCAAGGGATTTCAAACGGGGACCGATGATGCGGGGCGAGCCGTTCCTGCAAGCAAAGGCCGTTTGACTGACATGTTTCAGATTCAGCAATTGATGCAGTCACTGAATACCTACGGGCTTGGCGGCAAGGGCGAATTTCCCCGGCCAAGCCTCAAGACGGGCGACGGGTCGGATGACACGACTGCGAATCTCTACAGCATGTTGATTGCAGAGCGCATCGTGTCACCAGAGGCACTGATCTCGAAGATGGATCAGGGCAATGTCGAGTCCTATGGCCAGTACGACTGGAACGTCTGGAACCCCGCAGAGGGGGAGTACTGGGACGATGGTTTCACCGCCGATCTTGATGATCTTTCCAACGTCTCCTACGCGCATATGGTGCTGTACGGAGATCGAGCCTCGCACTGGTCGAGCAAAAAAATGGATTCGACCATGCCCATTCTGGGCAACCGAGGGCCACGAGATGGCGAGCCAAGTATTGACTCATGGGTGTGTGATCCCGACACGGGTCGGTGGGCCGGTTACTTCGCGTATGGCGACGGGCATGTGTTGCTGGTGCAGGGACTGGGTGATGCTCGCCGCAGATATGACGGCGGTGAGGATCATGTGTTCCGTATCGATGATGAGGATCGACATGGGGACTCTATTTTGGGGTTTACGTCGGGCATGGACCGCGATGGACCGATCTTGCAGTGGGACTGACTGCCGCGTTTCTGGTCGAGTGATCAAGAAGGCAGTTGGATGCCATCGCTGACCGAACCACAAGCCGGAGACGCTTGCATGCGACATAGCCTCTTGACTGTTCCCGTAACGCTCGGTGTTCTGGCTGGTTCGTCAATGTCAGCGGTCATCGTTGTTGATCAGGGTGGGGGCGGTGACTGGATGACAATCACGGAAGCCGTGGCCGCAGCAAGCAGCGGGGATGAAATTGAAATTGTGGCGGGCACATATGCCGAACTCGTTGATCTTTTCGGCACCGACTTACAACTTCGCCAGCAGACATCTGCAGATGTAGTTGTGATTGATGGTGAAGATGTGCGGCGGTGTTTGGTGTGCACGAGTGGTGAGTCATCAAGCACGTCTTTCACCGGTTTGACGTTTGCCAATGGAAGCACGCCTGACTCCGGCGGCTGCATTTGGATTGATGACGCATCGCCTGTTTTCATAAACTGTACGATTACGGGTGGCAACGCAATCCACGGCGCTGGTGTGTATGTGACCGGCTCTCTTGCTTCGCCGGACTTCAATAGTGTCACAATTGAGTCATGCACTGCTTCGCAACGTGGCGGTGGACTGTCGGCGTTGCAATCGACGCTAACGATGACTGATTGCACAATTCAAGACAATATTGCTGGCACACTTTCGGGCGGGATGACCATTGAGAATCAAGCTGTTTTGAGCATGTCCGATTCGTTTGTGCTCAACAATGAGTTGGGTGGGGTTGGATTTTTGACTGCGGGTGTTTCTTCGATCGACTCAACTACTGTGAGTGGCAATGATTCAATTGAGGGCGGCGGCTTGCGGATCAGTAGTTCTGATGTGCAGGTAACGGGTTGTGTGATAAGTAACAACGATGCGACCAGGGGCGGCGGAATCCAAGTCGGTTCGGGCGCGACCAATGGCGCGGTGTTGACACTGACTTCCTGTATCCTCATGGAGAACCGTGCAAGTACGAGCGGCGGGGGCGTCTATGTCGTAGAGGCCTTTGGGTCATCGACCAATGAGACGGTGACGATTGACATGTGTACATTCAGCGACAATAGCGCGGGCGAAGCATCGGCCGCACTGGGCAACGCAGCGACAGACTCGGTGACGATTCAGGCGACGACTTTTTGCGATCATTGGTATGCCGAAGAGATCTCGGGGAACTGGGTAGAAGTGGGCGACAGCAACGAGTTTGGCCAGTGGTGTTGTGGTGGCGATATTGACGGGGATGGCGACGTCGATACGTCCGACTTGCAGACTTTCTTGCTGGCATTCGGTGTGGGATTTATCGCCGAGAACGACCGCGAAGACGTCAGCCGCGATGGTGATGCCGACGTTGAGGATCTCATCCTGCTGCTTGCCGAGTGGGGCAGTTGCTCGTAGCACTCGACCCGACAGATCATTGCGTTGTGGCTGGGACAGGGGTCTACAAGGCCATAAGCCTGTAAGTCGTTGTGCGGCATGCACATCTATTGCCTATCTGGCCCGTTGGAATAGGCTGGGCAGGATTCGAACCTGCGACCTGGCGATTATGAGTCGCTTGCTCTAACCCCTGAGCTACCAGCCCGCCGAGCCACTGTGGCTCGCGTGTAATTCTACTGTCCTGAGAGCACCGCGCACATCTGCTCGTGGATATGACCATTACTGGTCAGCCCTGATGACACTGAGGACTTGCCTTCGTTCTGCCCGGTCCAATCGGTGAACCGCCCCCCTGATTCATGAAGCACCGCAATGATGGCGCTGATATCCCATGGGTTGAGCACTGGTTCGACGACTGCATCGACGCGTCCAGTAACCAGCAGGAGTTCGCTATGGCAGTCGCTCCAGCCACGTGTCCGTTTCGATGCTCGGGCGATGGCAACGTATGCATCTTCCCATGGTTGATCGCGGAAGTAGTCGAAGGATGTCGTACACACCATGGCTTCATCGAGGTTACTGGTATCGGATACGTGTACGCGGCGGGGCATTTCTGAGGCGATGCGATGCCACGCACCACCGCCGAGTTCGGCCCAGGCGCGCTCGTTCATTGCCGGGAAATTCATGACACCGGCGACGGGCACGTCGTCTCGTTCGATGCCGATGAGTGTGCCGAAGGCTGGAACGCCGTGTACAAACGAAATCGTGCCATCGATTGGATCGATGACCCATCGGTAGCCACTTGTTCCAGGTTCGGCGCCGTGTTCTTCGCCGAAGAGGCCGTCATCACCGAAGTGCTCGGCGACAGCGTTGCGGATGAGGGTTTCAGCGCCGCGGTCGGCATCGGTGACGGGCGAGCCATCCCCCTTGGTGTCGGCAGCGCACCGGCTGTTTCCGAAGTAGGACATGATGAGTTCACCTGAGGCGTCAGCCAGATCTTGCGCAAGTTCAAGACGAGCCGTGATGTCGGGATCACAGGGCGTGGAGGTAGGTGGTGGGGCATTACACATCGTGCGTGCATGCTACGCCGCTACCATGTGCCTCGTTCAGCCCCGGTAGCTCAGTTGGATAGAGCAGCGGACTTCTAATCCGCAGGTCGCATGTTCGAATCATGCCCGGGGCGTTCGGGGGAGGGGGTTTTCTGGGCCCCTGTTCAAACTGTCAGCAAATATGTCAGCAGTTTGTTGCGCCTAGACTATCCCCGTTCGACCGAAAGGGATGTCATGCTCGCAGCTACTGCCTACCAAATCCCCTTCGGGCTCATTGCTGGTCCGGCTTATGTGATCGCCCTCCTCCTCATTCTGATTACTACATTCAGATTCCGATTTAGGGGGCAGTGCATCGGAGTTTTCATTGGGTTTCTGATTATCTGGTCGGGCCGCGTACTGGCTACCCGCTTTGGATACGGGGACGGGCTTTGGGAGTCGATCCTCAAGCCACCGCCGGAACCCTCTGGCGATCTTCCCCTAGAGGTGTTCTTTATGCTCTTCGTTGGCTGGTTCGGGTCAGCAATTGTCGCTCTTGTCTGGTGGGCAGTCCTGAGTTTGATCAAGTCGGTGGTCTGCCGCACCCGTGGGGCGAAGGGCATGCAAACAGAAGCAACTTGAGGTTGTTCAAGGTCCACTAGAGATTCGCTTGGAGCAGCTTTCCTAACAACAACACCCCCGTGAATACGGAGGTGCTGTGGGGTGGTGGGTTGTGGTGGGGGTGACTAAGGGCAGGGGCCCCATGCGGAGATGAGTATGGCGATGTCAGATGAGTCGCATATGTCGTTTCCATCTGGATCATCTTGAATGGCCTGCCCCCAATGCTCAAGCACATAAAGAAGATCTGCAACACCTACAAGATTGTCACTATTCAGATCTGGGCAGGGCGTGGGGCAATCACTCAAAAACAGATTTCCACTTCCTGAATGCGGACCTTCTATGGGGGCTGATGATCCGCAGAACTCGCAGTCATTGATATATGCGTAACTATCGTACCAAATGTAAATGTCGTCTCCGCCCATTGCTGCGGTGTTATCAGCAAAGGTGCACCCCGTGATTGTGGGAGTACTCAGAGAAATCTCTATCGCGCCTCCATAGTTCGCACAGTGATTGTTTTCAAATGTGCAGTTTGTGATGACGGGGTCATAAATATCGTCGTAATACGTCGACTTGCAGAGCATGCCAGCGCCCCCATCAGCACCCATACTGATTGAATTATTTGAGATGATGCAGTTGCTCACGGTCATGCCGCTTGCCCAGCAGCGAATGCCACCACCGTCCATCTGGCTCTCGTTGTATCCACCTCGTGTAATTGTCAGGCCTTCAATGGTGATCGATGGGCAGGTAAAACAGGAGATGACCGGCCGCTCATGCTGGCCATCAAGAATGGTCAAAGCAGGCTCTCCGCTTGATTGAAGTGTCAGGCTCTTACTGCTGATACTGACGACGCCGGCATCGCTGTTGCTGGTGTAAGTTCCTGGAGCAATCAAAATCACATCGCCGTCAGCAGCGGCATTTACAGCTGCTTGAATTGTGTCAAAGTCTGCAGAACCGTCATTATCGACGGTCCATGTGTCTGCAAGTGCAGAGGTCGATAGAAACAAAACGCTTGCAGCAATTGACGGTCGCATACCTCTACTCCTGTGTGGCAACAACTGGAGGCCATTATAGATAACATTGATTGCGTACTAAATGCAGTTTCGACCTCGATTGAGGCCCCACAGAGGCCACTTCACCGACGTCTCAAGAACAACACCCCCGTGAATACGGAGGTGCTGTGGTGGGTTGTGGTGTTCCCTTTGAAGGTGTTGGACGCAGTGTAATGCCTACAAAGAACCAACCCCCTGCGATGGGCAGATGGGTTGAGTAGAGTTCTACCATCATTGGGAACCGAAGAAGTACCACCACAACCAAGTACCACCTAGAGCAAAAAGTAACATAACTATTGTCAAGACCAATGTTCTAACACTCTGCGTCGTTTCACTCACTACTTGTTTGTGCGTGACATATCCCAACACAATGCAAATTATTTTTCCTGTAAGACCACCACAAACAACTCCCATCATTAGCAGCCAGAAGTTATTTGAAAAAACCATATACACAAAACCCATTCCAATGATTGCTGTAATAAGAGTAATGATTTCCTGTTTTGCAGTTTTTATAGTCATTTCGTTTTGCATTGTGATGCTCCTTCATTGTGCATTATGCATCAATTTGAAACACCGGACATTCCACCATATAAATTAACCCTCCTGCGGCCGCTTGAATGTTGTCGAAGTCGGCAGCGCCGTCATCATCGACAGTCCAAGTCTCAGCAATCGCAGCTCCGTACAGAGTCAGGACAGCAGTAGCAGTTAGATACCGCATGAGTTCTTCTCTCCTGCAGGAAAATGGTCTTGCGTACCTCTTCAGCAGTAACGCACCGCCATCTAAACAACAACACCCCCGTGAATACGGAGGTGCTGTGGGGTGGTGGGTTGTGGTGGGGGATTACAAGCAGTCACCCCATGCGGAGACAAGCAGGAGTAGATCATCTACATCTGTATCGCCATCGCCATCGCAGTCCCCGCCATCGCTGGCCTGAAAGGCTTCAAGCAAGGTCAGCAGATCGTCAACACCAATAGTGGCATCGCCGTTGAGGTAGCCGGGGCAGTCAACCGGGCAGACGTCGCCGAACTCGTTGCCGCCACCGTCATCCCAGGGGCCTTCGATCGCTGCGGCATCGTTCTCGCAGAAGAGCGTGTCCGACACCATCACCATGCCTGCAGAGGAAATCGCGGCCGTTGCCGTGTTGTTGCGGAACGTGCAGCCCTGGATACCGGCGGTGGTGTGTCGAATCTGCGCGATGGCGTGCCCCGCGTTGTCCTCGAAGGAGCAGCTGCGGGCGAGCAGGCCCGGGTTGTCGCCGGAGATGGACTTGTTGAAGAGGATGTTGCCGGAATCGCCCGCGTCGTTGCCCACGAACCGGCAGTCCTCGATGAGCGCCTCGCTGTCGCTGCTCCAGATCGCTGCGCCCTCCCACTCGCTGGTGATTCCGGTGAAGGTGCAGTTGCGGATTGTAGGAGCGTAGTGGTAGATCCACAACGCGTTGCCTATTGATCCTGTGAACGTGATGTTTTCCACGGTCGTCCCTGATGAATCAACCTGGCCGATACCTAGCAGAATATTTGCAGTGCCTTGCCCGTCAATCG
This sequence comes from Phycisphaerales bacterium, assembly GCA_014238965.1. Lineage (GTDB taxonomy): Bacteria > Planctomycetota > Phycisphaerae > Phycisphaerales > SM1A02 > JABAAC01. The sequence goes on from JABAAC010000101.1 coordinate 7,599, forward strand.
TTACAGCAGGTGATCCATTTGCATCTATAGCGCCAGTGATCGTGAGGTTAGGAACTCCAGTCATTAGTCCAGATTCGTAGTACGTGCCTTGGGCAATGGCGATCACATTGCCAGGAGTTGCTGCCAGGATTGCACTTTCAATAGTTGGGTAGTCAGCGGGCACATTGAGGACAGTTGGGCCACTGAGAATCGTAATAATCCCATCCATGCCCATGCCGCAGTGCGGCTGGCAGAAGTAGGGGATGTCGCCAGATGCATCGAGGGGCACTTCCCACGTGAACGTATCGCCGCCATTTTGCAGTTCGCCATGGAACAGGCCGTCTGCCGCGCAGGCAATGCCGGAGGTCACCGTATGGGGATAGCCACTGTTGTACTGCCAGATGATGGTGTCGCCTGGGGCCACGTCAATAGCGTCTGGTGCAAATGAAGTGTCATTTGCTAAGACGGTGTGGGTGTCCGCGACCGCGAAGGCAGCCAGCACCAACGTGGCCACGATAGAAGTGCAGATATAGCGCAATGGGTTTCTCTCTCGCATTGAGTTTCTTTCTCTCGTCCTCAGCCCTCACAAATTCTAGTTTAGTAGAGCATCATGGGGAGTCAACAACTGTTTCTATAGATGGTCTTGCGTACCTATAAAGGCCACTTCACCGACGTCTCTCAACAACAACACCCCCGTGAATACGGAAGTGCTGTGGGGTGGTGAAGGATGTCACATGCAAGTTCGATTTCCTATAATAAGGCGTCATGATATGGATATTTATCCTCGTTGCGGTATCCACTGTGTTCTTGGCATGTTGGTGCATCGTCGTGATGCGAGCAACAGAGGCGATCCGTAAACGCGAGGCATGTGCCAAGGAACTTGAAAATCGTGTTTCAGAACTTGAGCAACGCATCGATCAGAACGGCACTCAGGAAGATGAATTCAAGGCCTAATTTGTATAGCCTTATCCTGAATTCGCTGGAATTTTGATTGAGCCAAACAACAACACCCCCGTACATACGGAGGTGCTGTGGGGTGGTGGGTTGTGGTGTGGGTTACTAAG
>JABAAC010000049.1 GCA_014238965.1 Phycisphaerales bacterium
CGGTCGATGGTGCCATCGGCCCTGAGCCTCATGAAAATACTCGCCCGCGTGGCGTACAGCGGATCGCCTCGGCCACCTTTGATCACTGGCTTGGCTTCCTCAACGGGCTTCTCGGGTGCGGGCGCGACTTCGTCGCCGTCGGTCGTGTCCTGTTCGTCGGCCTCTTCCTCGTCCAAGCGAATCAGTAGTTTCCATGGGCCGATGAGCAGCAGGTCCCGATCCCGAACGACAATCGCTTCCTCGGATTCCAACCGCATCATGTTGATAGATGTCCCGGCTCGTGAACCCAGATCCTGAACGACAATCTTCCCCTCATCCACCTTAATGCACGCATGCGCACGGGACACACTCGGGTCGGCCAGTTGCACCGTCGTACTGGTGCCACGGCCAAGCACGGCGCCCTCTGCATCCAATTGCAATTCGATGCGATTGAACGAACTGGGGCCGGAGACCGCGATCAACTCAATCTGTCGCTTTGTGCCTTGGCCAGTATCGGTCATGCTGTAATCATACGAGACGCGGGGCGTGGGCTCATCAGCGACACGATCAGGTTCACCCCCAACGCTGCCACAAAGGCCAGAGGCAGGTTATAGACCTCAATCATCTCGCCGCCAATCTCGATCTGGTTGTCCATCAAGAGCTTCCACAGCAATGCCACGGCGAACCCCGTAGCCATGCCCGCAACGCAGCCCGCCGCCGTCGCTCGCTTCCAGAAGACCGCCAAGATGATCTGCGGGCCAAAAGACGCGCCCAGAATGGCCCAGCCATAGGTCAACACGTAGTCATAGATGGTGACCTGCTGATCAAGCACCAATGCAACTGCGGCCATCCCCAGCAGCACAACAGTGAGACGGTTGATCAGCGTGTGCCCAGTACCTCCGCGGGAAAGCAACCGCGACCAGATGTCATTAGCCACCGCCGATGACGCCACCACCAGTTGGCTGTCAGCAGTCGAGCAGATGGCCGCAAAGATCGCTGCGAGCACGAGCCCGCCCAGCACCGCTGGCGCCATATTGATGGCTGCCGCAACCAATGCGTACTCCCCATCACCCGACTGCAGAACGGAGGCCGCCCACGGCGCCCCCCCCTCTGCCAACGCCCGAACAAGAATGCCCGACGTGACGGCGCCCGCCAACACGAGCATCACCCACACAATTGAAATGATGCCCCCTGGAATCGCGTCCTTGGGTGATCGCATCGCTAGGAAGCGAACCAGCACATGCGGCTGACCGACATACCCAAAGTTGATGCCAAGTGCCCCGGACCCAAGCAGAAATCCAATCAACGCGCCGCCTCCGGCTGACGGCCAAAATGAAAGCAATTGTGGGTCCGCCGCATGAAGGTGCAATCGCAGTTCAGCCAGTGAGGGGCCGCTGCCAAGCATCCACAATGGAAAAAGTACGAGCACGCCCACCATGAGCAGGCCTTGCAGCAGATCCGTCCAACATGCGGCGCGAAAGCCCCCAAGAGTGACGTAGATCAACACGATGGCCGCCCCGATCAAAACACCCCCCTGATAGGTGACCGACTCAAAGGTGATATCAAAGGCCTTCCCCGCGGCGGCAAACTGCGCTGCGCAATACAGCATCATTGCCACCAAGATGACTACAACGCTGAGCAGTCGAATGAGTTGCAAGCGTTCTGAAAAGTGCCGAGACAGGAAGTCCGGAATGGTCACAGCGCCGACCTGGGCACCGGCCGTTCGCAACTTGCCCGCGAGCACAAACC
>JABAAC010000025.1 GCA_014238965.1 Phycisphaerales bacterium
CCATCGGGGAGGTCGAGAGCAGCCTCATCGTCTTCATCTGTGCAGTGCAGCAACGCACAGATTGGTATGCCGCTGTTGGGCAAGCTCGCCAGGCCTACCGACTCACTCGACAACAATATGAGCATGGCGTCACAGATCTGTTCTCCGTGCTCACTGCTCAACAGACCTTGCTCACGGCTGAGGACTCACTGGCCCAATCTCAAGGCCTCGCAGCCCAGTCACTCGTCTTCGTCTATCGCGCCCTTGGTGGCGGATGGACTGCGGAAGTCCTCCCAGAAACTGTGAAAAACACCAAGGATGCGCCAACATGATCCAGTGGATGCACGTGCTCAGCATGGCGAGTCTTGTCGGCGTGGTTGCCGGATGTACAGACTCAAGCCCAAAAGCTGCGACCGAACCCCCGGCCGTGGCGGTGCGCTTCGCCACCGCCACGATTCAGGACTTCCCCGTCAAACGCACCTACCCAGCACTGGCGAGTTCACCGTGGCAGGTTCGAATCATTGGCCGCGTGGAAGGTTGGCTTGAGAGCCGGAATTTCAAACAAGGTGCCTTTGTCGAAGAGGGCCAATTGCTCTTCGTCATCGAACAAGCACCCTATGAGGCCGCGCTCCTTGCGGCCGAAGCCGCACTGAGCGAGGCAAAAGCGCAACATTCGCTCGCCAAGATCATTGTTGGCCGCAACGCACCATTGGTTTCGACCGGCGCTATCGCGGCAGAAGAGTTTGATCAATACATCGCCAATCTCGCGATTGCCGACGCGTCATTGGAATCTGCAGCAGCGCAGGTCGTGCAAGCCGAACTGAATTTGTCCTACACCGAGATTCGCGCCCCTATTGCGGGTCGCATTGGGGCAACCTCCATCGATCCGGGAACATTGGTCCAGCCTGGCAGTGACGCCTCATTGCTGTGCAACATCATGTCGGCCAATCCCATTCGTGTGAACTTTGCTCCATCAGCCAATGAGTTTCCTGAGTATCTCGCCAAGTGGACCAAAGACATGCCACTGAAGGCGGAGATCACCATCCCCCGTGAGAGTGGGTGGAAACAAGATGGCGACATCACTTTTGTCGACAACATGGCCAACCCCAACACAAGTCTGATTCGCATGTGGACGGAAGTGCCAAATGACGACTCCCAATTGCTGCCTGGGCAATATTGCGAAGCCACCGTCACCATGGATGTCCTCAAGGACACCATCACGATCCCCACCGAGGCCATCGTGCAACGCGCCTCAGATACCTACGTCTGGGTGGTTGGATCTGACAACACAGTGAAGGAAACCAAGGTTGAAGTAAGCCACCGCCAAAGTGGAACAGCAGTGATTGCTTCGGGACTACGTGAAGGCGAGCGAGTTATCAAGACTGGCACGATCAAAATCCGCGCTAACGGCACCAAGGTGAAGGAGGCTCCGCCCCCACTAGCTCCGGGCGAAATGCCTCCAAGCAGTGATGGCAAGAAGACCAACTGATGATTGACTTCTTCATCAAACGGCCGATCTTTGCGACGGTCATCTCACTGGTCATCATGCTCGCCGGCGGCGTCAGCATGTGGGTGCTTCCCATCGCCCAGTATCCACAGGTCGCTCCGCCGCAAGTCACGGTGGCTGCAAATTACAGCGGCGCCTCGGCTGATACTGTTTCCAACGTCATCACCCGCCTCATTGAGGAACAGGTGAATGGTGTCGAAGGCATGATCTACATGTCTTCTTCAAGCACTAACAATGGCACATGCAGCATTGAAGTCACCTTTGAGGTTGGCTACGACCAGAACATTGGTGCCGTCGATGTGCAAAATCGGGTACAGCAAGCCGAAGCACGACTCCCACAAGAAGTACAGCGGTCCGGTATCACGGTTTCCAAGCAGTCCACCCAGATGACTGCGGTGGTCTCCCTATTGTCAC
>JABAAC010000074.1 GCA_014238965.1 Phycisphaerales bacterium
ATGGTCGGGTCCACAGGGCACCGGGAGTGAGCTGATTGAACGTCATGGAGCGGGGGTGTGGTGTGGATGTGGGCACCCGGACCAACTTACGGCGACGATACGAAGGCTTGCCGCTGATCAGGCCGAGACGGCTCGGCTCGGGGCGGCCGGCGTGGCCGCTGCGCCAGAGTATTCTCGGCAGCAGCACGCTGAGTCAACACTCGCTGTGCTGACAGGGGCTGTGGAGAACACAGTATGTTGATTTTGTCGAGAAGCAGGCGGATCCGATTGTGACACTTGGCATCATTGTTGCAGCGGCTTTGGTGGTTTCATTCATTGCAACGGGCCTTTGGCGTGTTGTGTTGGTTCGGAACGCAGTGCTTGATCACGCTAACGCAAGAAGCTCTCATACGGGAAGCATTCCACGCGGTGGCGGGGTGGTGTTTTGCGTGCTGACCTTGGTATTTGCGGTTGTTAGCCTAGCGATGGGCTGGTGTGATTCTCGTGTTGCGGGGGTTCTTCTTCTTGGAGGAGGACTCATCGCGGCCGTTGGCTTTATTGACGATATAAGACCGCTTCCAGCGGCTGTCCGTTTTTCGGCGCACGCGCTCGCTGCGATTATTCTCGTTGTTGGTTTGAGCCCGCTGCCTCAGTCGATTGCTGGTATTCCAATTGTCATTCCGGCCTGGCTCATGCAAGTTCTGCTTGTGCTCGCGGTGATGTGGAGCATCAACCTCTGGAACTTCATGGATGGCATCGATGGGCTTGCGGGTTCTCAAGCTATGATTGTGCTCGCCGGGCTCACGGTTGTTGCGGGTTGCTCGGGTTCTAGTGGAATATTGCCCGCCGTGATGACCGGACTTGTCGGCGGATTTTTGCTGTGGAATCTCTCGTCCCGCCGGCTCTTTATGGGTGATGCAGGCAGCGGTTTCTTAGGCATTTCCGTCTTGCTTCTCATTGTGGTGTTGTGGACCAGGGGCGATATGCCAATCTGGAGCGGCGTACTTGCCACTGCCATGATGTGGGTGGATGCCACGGTGACTTTGGTTCGCCGCACGCTGCGTGGGCAGCGACCCTGGGTCGCCCATCGATCACACGTGTATCAGCATCTTGTTCACGGCAATTGGTCACACCGTCAAGTGACTGCGGCCTACTGCGCAGTTCAAATTATATTCTTATGCCCGCTTGCGCTCGCGGCCATCTATTGGCCATGGGCAGGGCCGTGGCTGACGGTCGGGGTTGTTGTTGTGTTGGTGCCTATCGCCATATCACTCGGGGGCGGCGTGGACGCATCACGGGCTGAACGCTAGTTGTCCTGCATCGAAGTCTTTGGCTGGTTTGGCAAGGGTTCGCGCTGATTGTCTTGTGAACCCGCTCGCCATACGAGGTCATGAATCTCGCTCGCAGGCTGATATCCATCAACCGCATCATTCAATATTGATCGGATCGCTGGGCAGTCACCACTAACGCAAGCCTCTTCGAGTGCGTAGAGCCAGGTCTCGACCTTCTCCCACGGCGCAATCGCCTCATTTCCACGCATGATTCGCGGGTGCACTGTGCCAACTACATCGTCTCCGATGAGCAGCTCTTCATATAGTTTTTCGCCAGGTCGCAGACCAAGGAACTCGATTCTGATGGCGCCGTCAGGGTGGTCTTCGTCGAGCACTTTGTGGCCGGAGAGTTGAATCATGCGTCGAGCAAGGTCAAAGATGCGAACGGGCTCGCCCATGTCGAGCACATGTACTTCTCCGCCCTGCGCAATAGATCCAGCTTGAATAACAAGCTTCACAGCTTCTTCGACTGTCATGAAGAATCGATTGATGTCTTTATGGGTGACTGTCACAGGGCCGCCATGTCGAATCTGCTCACGAAAGAGGGGTACGACGCTGCCGCTTGACCCGAGAACATTGCCGAATCGGACCATGGAGAACCGTGTCCGAGTGCCCGCCCGTTGCCGCTGCATCAACGCTTGCAGGACCATTTCTGCCATACGCTTGGAAGCACCCATGACGTTTGTTGGCCGAACTGCCTTATCGGTGGAAACCAGCACAAAAGTCTCAACGCCACCCTGTTCAGCTGCAGTCGCTGTTCGCCATGTTGCGAGTGCGTTGTTGGAGACACCCTCGGCTACATTCAATTCGACAATCGGGACATGCTTGTACGCTGCAGCGTGGTAGACGGTGTTCACCTGCCACCGCGAGAAGAGCCTGCTGAGCAAGCTAGTGCTTCCCGCTGATCCGAGTAGGGGAATCAGTTGTGCCTGCGTCTGGGCGTTGGAATCCAATATGAGCCGCTTGCGGAGTTCATGTTCCACTTGGTACAACGCGAATTCACAGCGTTCGAGCAGTATGAGTCGCTGGGGTCTAAGCGAGAGGATCTGCCGGCACAATTCACTACCGATTGAACCGCCGGCTCCGGTTACGAGGACGGTCTTCCCTTCGATGTTGCGTCGTATGAGTGTGTGGTCCGCCGCAATGGGATCTCGGCCAAGAAGATCTGAAATTGGTACATCACTAATATCGCTTTCGGCGCCGCGTCCAGAGAGCAGTTCACGCATTCCAGGCACGGTCTTGATGGCCATGCCAAGTGACTCAAGGCGAGTAATCATCTTGCGGCGTTGTTGCTGCGTTGCAGAGGGCATAGCCAAGATGACAGTGCCGACACCCCTCCGCTCGGTGAATCGCGATAACTGGGCTGGCGAGATACACGGGAGGCGATGAACCACCCGTCCCCAGAGTTTGCGGTCATCATCTACAAATGCAACTGGGGTCCACCGACGATCGACGTGTAATGCGCCAGCGAGCTGAAGCCCGGTACGGCCAGCACCCCACACAATAACTCGGTCAGCATGGCGTCTTGATCCGCGTGAACGAAAGACCGCCCGCATGCCAAATCGACTTCCGCCAATCAGGGCTGTTGCAATCACAAAGAAGGTGACCATTACAGCCGCCCGGTACATGTCGTAGTCAAAGATGGTGGCGATTGTTGGGATCAGGGTCGCGAGAGTTGCAGTGCCGAGCAAGATCTGAATTGCCGCCCGATCACCGATGTACCGAATGACCTGTCGGTACAAGCCAAAGCCAACGAAAATCGGAATCGTCAATGCTGGTACAAGTATGAAAACCCAGAGCCAGCTGGAGATCGTAGAAAGCTCGAACGCGTCTCCGTAACGCATCTCAAACGCCAGAATGAGCGATACTGAGACGGCCACAAGATCAAAGGCCACCATCATGCCGAGCTTACAAAATCGCGGAAGGGCCAAGAGATCTCGCCGAGTGGAGAGCGTGTATCGTCGAAGTTTTCGGCGTGTGATGAACAAGTGTTGGCCCCCTCACAATCATTGTGGGCGATCGGTCAGTATATCAGCCCTTGAATGGAGTTCAGCGTCAGCCTCACAATTCGACACGCTCGGCTGCTGTATTCAGCTCAATTCCGATGCGTGTGCTATTTAGAGCCCCTACAAGTGGACATTATGCGGACGTTCATGCCGCACTAGAAACAGGCGTCCACGATCACTTTGCAGAGTTGGTTGCAAATCTCGCTGCGGTCCGCAGCAGTTTATTTTGATCTTCAAGTGTCACGGTTTGCCAGCGTGTCTCGATGAACGCTGGCAGCAGTGTTCCGAGCACCACGCGGATGTCGCCC
>JABAAC010000045.1 GCA_014238965.1 Phycisphaerales bacterium
ACAGTGCCCCGAGTGATCGGGGCCGCGGAGCCAGATGCATCGATGCGTTCGGTGCGATTGCCTGTGCGGGGCCGGTTCTTGGCGCGTTCAATGCTGCTGCACCCGGCAAGGGGTACGAGCAACAGCAGTGCCGCAAGGGTATGTGTCGAGCATCGCACGGACTTCGAAGTGTACAGGTCCCTTCAGCTCGTGGGGCCACCGCAGGTTGTGAGCCTTATCAGGCTGCTAGGCGAGATCGCTGTTCATGTTCCTTCTGCCAGGCATAGGCAGCGGCTCGCTCGGGAAAGCGAGCCAGAATGATTGGCACTGCGGTGCGGGTGCAGACGGCCCATCCAAGGCCGATTTGCAGCAGCATGGTCGTTGTTCCGGGAATCGTGGGAATAGCGTTGGGTTGGGTCATCGTTCATCTCCTGTAGGAAGTCAATCGTGGAATCAAGCAACTACCAGCGGTCTTGGCGTGCTGTCGCTTGCAAGAGGGCTATAGGGAAAACGCAGATGTGGGTTGAGCCCTTTCGGTCAATTGAAGCCAACTTGAAGGGGAACACGATGATCAGCCAATGGTTCTCGGACCCTAAGGGCCCATAATGGCTATTGGATGGCTGCATCCAATCTTCATACAAAGGGCGTGGGCACCTAGAAAGTGCTCAGGAATTGGTGCTCTGAGGGATTCATCAGCCCTACGCGGTGGTCTTGCGGGATACCGCCAATGCCCATTAGGGGAGCCAAAGCGTCTGCATGGCATCGGCGCATTGCTTGAGCCATGTAGGGTCGGGCAGTGCCCAAGGGCGGAACTTTTCCAGTGATCCGGTGTCCTCGACATAGAGCAGCCCTCGATAGAGGCCAAGGTCGGATGCCGCCGTGGAGTCGATGAGCTGTCCTGAGTCGTTGGCACTCATTTGGAAAAGGACTTTCTGCTCGAATTCCCGTTGGCTGTTGCGATCGAGTGTGCGGCTGAGATTGACCGCTCCGTCAAACCAGAGCATGGCGTGCATGCCAACGGCAGGACCTTCGCGCAAGATTTCAGCCAGCACTTTGTCAGGCCGCGGGGCTGCATCGTCGTTGTCCATCGAAAAGCCGTAATCATCTTCGCGAACTCGCAGGTCTCGAAGGCGATGCATGTCGACACCCAGAATGAGGATTGTGGATCGACCTTCACGCTTGCCATCGGCACGTGAAGCAAGGATGTCAGCAAGTTGCTGCATCTCAGATTCAACATTGCGTACCGTCACGCGATGAACGACATGTGGCAAGGCAGCAGCAAATGTAGCAAGTCGATCTGCCAGCATCGCATCGGGCGGCTGTCCATCGATCAGCCAGATCTGTAGGCCTTCTTCATTGGGCGTCGCGGCGGGCTTTAGGCGCAGCGCCGCTTGCAACATTGCGCCGCACAAAACCGCCGTTGCGGCTTCTGGATGTTGGCCCACGAACAATGCATTGCCGCCGGCTTGTGGCCGAAGCACGAGGTCGGTGGACTCGCGAATCGCAACGGGTTCACCGAGCCGAATTGGAAGGAGTCCTCCATCGGGAAGCGGTGGCGGCGTGCCGCGGAGGCATGCCGAAATCAGTTTGTCTTCTGGAAGTGCTGCAGGTACATGGCCGCGGAAGACGAACTGTTCGCGGAGGGTGTCGCCATCGCGACCTTTGATGTCTTCCAGCAGGGTGTCACGATCCGAGTCGTCGAGCCAAACAATTTGGAAGGGCGTGTTGCCTTCAATGCGTCCGCCGGCATCATTGTAGATGGCTTCGCCTGGCCGACCAAGCAATCGAGCCGCAGGGTTGTCATCACTGAGAATCAAGTACGAGTCGCCTTCGCTGCATTGCAAGGCTATCCGCACGCCCATTTGGCCCAGTGTGCTTCTTGCCAGCGAGTAGGCGCCATCGAGTGTTTGAGATCCAAGTACAGCGTGCATTCCAAAGGCACGGCCTTGTCGGACAAGTCGATCGAGCAACAGCGACGCTTCTTGGGCAACGGGGTCGTCATCGACGAAGAACTCTTGGAATTCATCGATGATGAGCAAGATCCGCGGCATGGGGTCGTCGCACGTCCCTCGGAAGCCCGCAATGTCCTGAACATTGAGATCTCGGAATCGTTCGCCGCGTGTGCGAAGTTCCATATCGAGCCGTCGCAGCACGCTTAGCCCGAATTCACGATCGCTTTCGATTGCAATGACGCGGGCATGGGGAAGGCTGCCATTGGCATAGGCCTGGAACTCGACACCCTTCTTGAAGTCAACCAAGTAGAACTCGACTTCCTCGGGCGAGCACCACAAGGCAAGATTAGTGATCAGTACGTGCAGCAGCGTTGATTTGCCAGAACCAGTCTTGCCCGCAAGCAGCGCATGTTGCATGGTGCCACGGCCGAGTCTTAATTCCAATCGTCGAGTTGCGCCACTTTGGCCAATGGGGACACGAATTTCACTTGCTGTTGATCTGGTCCATCGCTCTTGTGGGGTTGGTGCGACAAGGTCAAATGACACTTCAACGCGACGGCTTCCAGCAGCAGCTGCGCCGATACGTTCGACGATGGCCGTTAAGGTGTCATCGCCCGGAGGGGGCTCAACCTGTATAGGCATTGTGGGCAATTGAGGCTCGATCAATGCCCATGCGTTGTCAGTTCGGCCCAATCGCATTGCGCCCTCATTCAGCGCGGTTTCCGTAAGTCCCTCGGGCAGCGGACGCTTGGTGTCGCGACAGATCATTGTGAAGACGCCACAGCGACGGCCACTAGCGATGATGCTCTCCAATCGCTGGGCCGCACGATCGCTAAGGCCTTCTGGGAAGTCTGCCAGCACGAGCAATCGGTACGGCTCGGCAATCTCGCCAGCTTGTTTGTTGTACTCCTCGATCGAGTCGTATTCATTACGAAGATACGTCTGAATGACGTTCTCCATATGTTCGGTCAGGTCGGTGAGCCGCTGTTCGATGTGGACCGGTTCGGTCCAGATGCGATCGAGAATGTCGGCTTCTTCATGGTCGGCAAGGTGCATGAATCCCGCAAACTCCTGTCCGAGGCCCACAGGATCGCAAAGCACCAGCCGCAAACGGCCCGCAGGAATAGTCGTCACTGTGCGCAGCAAAATACTTCGCAGCATTGCGAGGGCTTCGCTGCGTGTTGCTGCATCGTGTTCAATTCGAAGGGCTCCCAACGAACGAAAGTCCAGCGCCATGGGCAGGTTTACCTGGTCTGGTCCTGTCCACGGGAAGGCTTTGGCATCTGGAAGTCCACCACTTAGTAGTGGGACATCTAGGGATAGCTGAGCCACACGTATATCCCCGGCGAATGTCAAGGGTAGGGGGCAGTTTCGCCAAGTGGGATCACTCCATTGTGCGCCGCAGGCTGCATCGGTTTGTTGAATATGCTCCAGTAGCGTTGAGAGCTGAGCTTGCGTAGACACCCATGTTTCCGTGAGTTCGGCATGCGATTGTTGCCAGATGGCCTCGCTCGCGGCAAGATCTGCATCATGCGTGTCTTGGGCAGCCTTCAATACAGCGGCCCGCTTCTTCGAGGTAGAGGACTCTGCATCGCTCAAGATTCGATTCGATTCGGCTCGGGCGGCTTCAAGCTGTGCATGCGCCTCGGCGGTTCGATCGCTCTTATTGCTATCGAGTTTCTCAAGCCGGCGTTCCATACGTGGGCCAGAGCGTTCGACATGATCGGCAAGGAACTTCCGGGCTGCCGAGGAATCTTCATCTCGCTTTGATCGTGCGGTGCGATCAGCCGATTTCAGTCGGCGCGCGAGAACGTCTCGTCGCCGCTGAGCCAACTCGGCCGCTCGGTGTGCCATGTGCTGCACACGAAGCAGGCGTCGTCGTCTTGAAAGGCCCTGCAAATACCATGTTGCAAGGGCTGCCACGATGCCCAGGCCAGCACCACCGCCATAACCACTTGGTTGGCCTAGTACGTTGGCGAGCACCAACGCGACACCTGCACCAACGGGTATTGCCAAGGCAAGGAATCTCGCAATCCATGGGTAGACGCGAGCTTTGAACGTACCAAGTTCGGATTCCAGAATAGCCTGGCCGTCGTTCAGCAACGTATCGATGAGTCCAGGATCCGGGAGTTCCGGGCCAGGGGGAAAGGCCTCAGTGTTGCTTTCAAGTTTTGGCGAAATTTGTCGAATTCGACCCAGTAGTGCAGCGCCGCGGCGTTGGGCGTCCGTGAGCTCAGCGTCGGCGTGTCGAAGTGCTTTCTCCGGTTCGGAGAGCGCTGCTTCGTACATGCTCTCTGCGAGCCACTTGGCTTCGCTGGCTTGTGCAGCAGCTTTGGTTCTGATGGAGTCAGACTCCTCGATGATTTCGGACCGGCGGGCGCTGTACTCACGTTTCAGCCGTTCCAATGTCGAGGAGGTGTCCGCCTGTGTTGTTTCAAGTAGAGCGGTGCTCTCTTTGGCAATTCGGGCGAGACGGCGTTCGGCTTTGGCATGCGCGGCATCGATTGCCGTTTTGTAGTGGGCCTCGATGCGTTGCATTGCATCGTCTCGGTGAGCATCGGTTTCCAGCGCACGAGATCGCGTACCCTCGATGAGGTCTACGACAGTCTTGACGTACTGCACGACGGCAGATTGCAGGCGTTCGTCGGCCACATGCTCAGTGTAGGGCGGCTTGCCCATTCATGGGCATCATCAACGGCAGTCGTGCTCGGCTCGTTGAATCAGCACTTGAACTTCATCGAGTGTGCTTGCCGCGTGCCGGACCGAGCGTTCCAATGGGTCCAGCCATCGCTTGCCAAATCGCTCGTGCTGACTGTCACGCCAGCATTCACCAGCCCGTTCCCAGGTCAGTTTCAGCATCTTGGCAGATTCTTGCATGGCCTTGGCTCGGTGTGGCATGCTCATGGCGTGGTCTCCTGTGACGCATCAGGGTCAGCGTCGGTGGGGTGCTCGCCCTGTCGGCCGCGGGAGGCTAGCGGTTGCCCGTCATGTGTCTCGATAGCATCGTCGGGCATGCTTGGGGCTTCAGACAGATAGCCTTGAAGATGTTGCTCCAATTGGGTGAGCCATCGTGTAGCTGCCGGGAGTTCTGCTTCGGCCATCGTCGCAACCGGCCGGAGGCCTGCACGCAGAAGCAGGGCTTGACGTTCCAGTTCAATAGCCCAGCGTTTGCATGCTTTGGCTTTGGCTTGGGCTTCATCAAGTCTCGACCGGGCCTTTTTGAGGGCGCGCATTTGATCAGTGAACGACCGTGGGTCCGCATCTGGGCGGGCAATCTTGGCACGTTCTAGATCAGAACGGGCTGATTGAATTTTCTGATCACGGCGGCGTAACTCATGCTTCCAGTAGGTAGCTCGGTCACGGCTGACCCAGTCGACGAAGCGTTGCATCGTTGAGTTGCAGTCATCAACGATTCGGGAAAGTGTTTCCGATGTTTCCACGACCCGGCCGCGGAGTTCGCTGACGGCTTGCACTTCTTGAATGTCGGCTTGTTTTGCCATCGTTTTGGCTGTGCGCGATGCGCGTATCAGCGTTGGTTGAGGTAGTCCTCGGCGCGTTGAGCTTTGCGTACTAGGAAGGGGACGTGTTCGGCGGTGAGTTCACGAAATCTTGACATCTGCCGCATGCACTGTTCGAATTCTTCAGTGAATCGTTTGTGTTCTTGATCACGCCAAGTTTGTGCGAGATTTCGATGCCTCGCATTGAGTTTATTCATTTGGTCGCTGAGCCCTTCAGTGAACCGTTTAAGGTCTTGGGCGAATCGGCGTACTTCGGCTGGATCGACGACGGCTTTGGCCATGGGGAAGTCTCCTGAACTGCAGTACGTGTCAGTTTACGGTTCGTTGTCCATTGTGGGGTCGCCATACAGTCGACTTGCTTCACCGTGCACGGTTCCAAGGACGCGTCCTCGAAGGGTGACGTGCTTGGCAACATCGAGGGTAAGGTCGCCGGTTATGACAGCGTCAGGGGCAAGATCGAGATTCGCTCCAAGAAACGCAATGTCACCATTGAAGTGACCCTCAAGTACAGCATCGCCACCGTAGATCGCAAGCGAGGCGTCACTTCCCTCTGGCAGGGTGACTTTTTGGGCATAGATCAGCAGGGGGTGTGTTGGCGCGGGTTGGATGGTGATGGTTCGGCCGTCAATTGATTCATAGCCTTGGTCGAGGTGGCGTTGTCGAAAGTCTCGCAAGACGCCGTCCACTTGTAAACCAGCAGCAACCATTAGGCCGAGCATCCCAAGGGCAACGGAGACCAAGCAGATCACAACAATCCCATTGGCGCGTTTGGTGTGTGGGTCAATGGGTGACCCTGGGTCGTTTGTGGTCTCGGTGGGCTTTACGTGTGATCCGGTGTCCATTGCTGCAGCCTACTTTAGGGACGATGTGCAATGGCCCAGAGGGCCAAGACCAGGGGTACAGGAAGGAACCACGGCCACAAGTCAAGGAGTCGAGGCAGCGCTGGCGCGACGAGCACGTCAAAGGCAGTTTGAAGTTCTTGGTCATTGTTGCGAGCGATGATGGCGACATTCCACGAACCGGGCTGGTCAACGGTGAACTTGGCCGCTTGCATGAAGTTCGTGGTTGCCGTGTCTCGGGTGAGCGAAACAGTCATGGGCTCGCCGCTTGGGGGTGTGAGGATGGCCTCGATATCTCCCCAGTAGAGCGTGTCGTCGGCAGCCCACTGCAACAGGGCTGAGACATCAAGCAGTCCAACTCGAACTGGTGTTGGGCTGGTGAAGATGGTCATTGTCAGTTCGTCATTAGCAGTATGGGCGCGAACGAGGCCTGCATCGCCCAAGGCGTGTGGACTCAGGCACCCACTGATAACAATGACGAGCAGGTGGGTTTGATATCTCCACAAACGTTTGAGTTCAATCAGGAGCTGCATGCAATCTCCAAACGGTTCAAGGCGGCCCTAAAGCACAGCATGTGCGGGGGGTCCACCACTGGGTGCGATACACATGTTGCCTGCTCCTTGCTTGGACGCGACGATCTTTCAATCACATTCATGGCAGCAAGGTTCCACGCATTTGCATTGGTTGGAGCATGATCCACACGCCTAGGCAATAGAGTCCTATCGCTAATGGTGTCCACAGCGCAAGCACCATCCAGCGGCGGCCATGTCGAGCCACGTGCTTGGCTTGCGTGTGCAGCATGATGAGTGACACAATGAGGCCCCCATCGAGCATGAGCAGTTCTAATGGCACAACCCAATCTGGCACGCTCAGGCAGCAACTCAGCAGCCAATCGGGTGACCCCGCTGCAATACCAATGTCGTTGAGCGCCCGTTGGGACACTGGA
>JABAAC010000143.1 GCA_014238965.1 Phycisphaerales bacterium
GATGTCAAGCATCGCGAGCATCAATGGCCGTTCGGACTCTGTTACTGCAGTCATCTCGTCGCCATCGCCATCATGGAGGAAGGCACACACGCCATTGGCATTGACACCAGTCATTGTGCCAAGCAAACACACGGGCGTCAGCGAGGCTGTAGCGACGCCCGTGCTGGGGTGACGCACAAGCAGTACCTGAGTTCGTACCCAGTGTGGCGAGAAGACCGCAAGATCAAGCGTGCGTGCCGTAATGGTTTGACCATCAGCTGTTCGGTCGCCCCACGCGGTAAAACCACTGCATCCGACCGAGCGAAACATGTCGTACCCATTCCAGAGCAAGATGTCGGTCTGGTCAAGCGGACGATCGACGCCTGGAAGTTGCATGGCATCTTCGCCCAAACGATCACACATGCCACGGTAGATGCCGTCAAGTTCGGCGCGATGGGCGTCGCTCAAAGCGATCCAGACTGTCCAGGTGCGGACCATATCCACCAGCCCATGCATAGCGGGGGGAAGTTCGGCAAAGAGTTCTTGCATGCCGATCACGAAGTCATCACCGAGGAGCCAGCCATGGGCGTAGCCCATCTCGGCTGGCGTGCCCCAGACATGCACGATGCGAAGATCTGTGGTTTGGTCAATACGTCCTTGGACGGGGGCTGCTGAGACCGAAGTGGCAGAAAGCAGAATGGCAAGTAGAAGTCTGGTCATGGCGGATGAAGCGTACCGTGTATTCGGGGGCCTGACCGACTCGCTGTATTACCATGGATGCCATGAACGCATGCCAGCATGTCTGTAATCGCCTTCAGCCGTTTGGGGAATCTGTGTTTGCTACATGGAGCCGATTGGCAACCGAGCACGGCGCGGTCAATCTTGGGCAAGGCTTCCCCGACTTTGACGGTCCCAAGGAGGTGATTGAAGCGGCGCATCAAGCAATGTTGGAAGGGCACAACCAGTATGCGCCAATGCAAGGCGTGCCGGTACTCCGCAACGCCATTGCTCAGAGTGCAGGCGAGCAGATGGGGCTTGATGTAAATCCGGACACCGACATCACGGTGACCGCTGGCTGCACCGAAGCTATCTCTGCGACCCTATTGGGCCTGCTGAACCCTGGCGATGAAGTCATCGTGTTTGAGCCGTTCTATGATTCCTATCCGGCGAGCATTGCGATGGCGGGTGGGGTAATGCGGCCCGTCACAACACGGCCGCCGCACTTTGGTATCGATCTCGATGCCGTCCGCGACTCCATGAACAATCGCACACGCGCCATTCTGCTGAACACGCCGCATAACCCAACTGGCCATGTCGCCACACGCGAGGAACTCGAAGGACTTGCCGCCATTGCCCACGAGCATGATCTTGTTGTAATCGCCGACGAGGTGTACGACCGCATTGTGTTTGAGGGTGAGCACCGATCTATTGCATCTGTTGACGGCATGTGGGATCGCACGATTACGCTTCGCTCAATGGCCAAGACATTCTCGATGACTGGATGGAAGATCGGCTGGGCAATTGCACCGCCCGCACTGTCTGCAGCGGTGCGAGCGTCCCACCAGTTCATGACCTACTCCATTGCCAATCCTCTGCAACACGGGGCCGCCGCGGCTCTGGGATTGGGTGATGCGTATTACGCCGAACTGCACCGGGACTACCTCGCCCGGCGAAATGTGCTCTGTGACGCGCTCGAACAAGTAGGTTTTGGCGTGCATCGACCTGCCGGCACGTACTTTGTCATGTGCGACCACACGAACTTTGGCTTTGATGGTTCCGAGGCATTTTGTCAACACCTCGTCGAGCACATTGGCATTGCGGCAATTCCGCCGGGCTCGTTCTACTCCAATCCGGAGGATGGTCGAGACCTAGTTCGCTTTGCATTCTGCAAGACGATGCCGGTTCTAGAAGATGCCATTGAGCGTCTCTCGTTACTTGCGTGATGTGTTGGGGCGAGCACTGAGGCACACAGCAAAGGCGCCCGTCGCTGCCACTGTCATTCGCCATGGGAATG
The DNA here is from genome assembly GCA_014238965.1 of Phycisphaerales bacterium. Classification (GTDB taxonomy): domain Bacteria; phylum Planctomycetota; class Phycisphaerae; order Phycisphaerales; family SM1A02; genus JABAAC01. The sequence continues at coordinate 1,994 of JABAAC010000143.1, forward strand.
CCAATGGCGGGGTGTGCTCGCCAATCCATAGCGGCCAGACCGAAGGGTCCATGGCGATAACAAGCACGAGCCCAACACCCAGCGCCGCCGCTGCGGACATGGGCGAGCCTCTCTTTGTCAGCAGCGCGGTTGCAAAGACACCAAGCAGCCCTGCGTAGGCAAAGACCATCACGCCAAGTGCAA
>JABAAC010000057.1 GCA_014238965.1 Phycisphaerales bacterium
CTCTGGTTCAGGAGCTGGCTCTGGAGCAGGCGCTGGCTCGGGAGCAGGGGCAAGCTCTGGAGCAGGCGATGGTTCAGGGGCGGGCTCTGGTTCAGGAGCAGGCTCTGGAGCAGGCGCTGGCTCGGGAGCAGGGGCAGGCGATTGGGCTACCCCGGGATTCAGCGGAGGCATAGGCAAGGGCCGCACCGGACGGTTGGCATCAGGCTTCACATATGGCTCAGGTGGCCGGAAAAAGACATCAATTCGTCGATTCCAACTTGAAGGCACTCGGGTCTGATTTGTCATTGGGCCAAATTGCTGCCCCAATTCCATGATGCCCCAAGCCAACTTGTCTGGCGTGTCCTCAAAATTGGTGTACTGGTAGAAATCCCCGGTGAATCGCATGGAGAGTTGCTTGCCCGCCGGAATAGCGATCTCAAAGACATTTTCGCCCGTTCGAAGGTCAACCACCGCCACCGTCTTTGGTGACGTAGGCGTTGAGTAATACACCAGTGGGGACTCTGAGGTGTGCATAAACCCACGACTGGGACTGTGGCACCCGATCAAAATCGCACTGAACACCAGAGACAGAACAAGAGGCACACGAGCCATGAACAGAACTCCTCGAGGGCCCCCAACAGGGCCTGTATGGATCATACATCGGCACTTGGGCCGCACCCACCCAAACCACCTCTGCCAACCCGAGTGTGGATGCCCCCGGAGCGGTACCCTTCCCGGTCGGGCTTGAGCCCCGGAGATGGATGAATCGGCAATGAGCCACAACACTACACACATTCGAATCGGACACGGCTGGGACCTGCACCGGCTTGAGCCATTGCCCCCCGATGGGGCGGGTCGACCACTTCGGTTGGGCGGTGTGGCACTTGAACATGACCGAGGACCCGCCAGCCATAGCGACGGGGATGCCTTGCTGCACGCGATTACTGATGCCCTGCTCGGGGCGATAGGCGAACCTGATATCGGCCAGTTGTTCCCTGACACTGAACCATCGCACGAGAACGCGGACTCAGCGGACTTTCTGGCCGAAGCTTGCCGCAGAATGGCCGAGTCAGGCTGGCAGTTGAGTAACCTCGATGCGACGATCATCTGTCAGCAACCCCCAATTGCACCACATAAGGGTGAAATCCTGCAGCAGTTGGCGTCGTTACTTGACTGTGACGAAGATCAACTCAATGTAAAGGGGAAGACGCACGAACATGTGGATGCGGTGGGCGAAGGCCGCGCCATTGAAGTGCATGTTGTTGTGTTACTCATCCGAGCCTGAACCATGTTGCACCTGTGTATTGCCACTTTGATTGCGTGCCTCACACTGCACGTCGCCCCCTGCACGCCGAGCGATGCCCCAGCCGATTCGGCCGTTCATCAAGTGCTGGCCTCGATCGAAGCGAGTGGTGTTGACTTACGGACATTCTCCGCCGACATCGCATATCGCAAGGATGAGGCTCTGCTCGATCGAAGCGAAACTCGAACTGGCCGGGTTGCGTATCAACGCTTGCCCGACAAACAACCCGTGCTAGGCATTCGATTTGATACCCGCGTGCTCGGTGACCGGCTTGAACAGGTTCGCAAACGCATTGTGTTTGAAAATGGTTGGCTCATTGAAGTCGACGAGCCCCGGCAACTCACAATCAAGCGGCAACTGGTCCATGAAGGCACAACCATGGATCCAATGCGATTGGGTGGCCCCTTTCCATTGCCTGTAGGACAACCAAAGGCGTCAGTCTTGAAGCGATTCAAGGTCTCCTTCATCGATCCGCCATCACACCGATTGTTTAAGCCAATTGCAGAAGCACCAGGTCTTGTTGGCTTGCAATTGCGCCCACTAGCCAACACGCCCGAGGCTGATGAATGGAGTCATATTGACCTGTGGTACGACCGGGCAACGTGGCTCCCCGTTGGCGTCGAGGCGACTGAACACAACGGCGACGTGCGCCGCATTCGGCTCACCTCGGCCTCCCGCAATGCACCACTTGAGCAATCGGATCAAGGCGTCCTTGTCGCCCTCTCGCCGATAAAGGATTGGACTGTCGATGTCAGGCCACTGCCCGCAGCGGCGGAAACGCCCGCCCCTCCAACTGGCGATGGGCCATGACACTCGCAGCCACACTACTACTACTTGTTGCACTGGGCCAAACGGCGCAACTGCCGCCGCCGGGGCCAATGGTCCAAGACTTACTGTCAGCGCGTTGGTTGTCGCCGGCGCAACGAAGCGCGACGGCCCGCTTTCATGGCGTGTGGACAGCAGGAGATGTTTCTGACATTGCCGCAGAGGCTGAAATTGCCCATTGGGAGTGGGACCTGAACAACTCCGTGCTGCTTGATAAAAATGCACCGCCGCTGCTTCGTGCACATGGACACGTTCGAAGAGGCGAAGCCACTGATGCCTTGCTCTTGCTCCAACAAACACCCCCATCCGCTCAACGCGATGTACTGCTTGGACACGTCTTGGAATTGCTTGACCACGCAGCGCGTGCCCAAACTCATTTTGAGGCTGCATCTGCCGTTGAGGCCACTAGCGCAGCGGACGCTCGCGCTGTCCTGCAGGCCACCTCGAGATTACATGCCCTAAGCGCCAAGGGCGAATCCACCGCCGCGGGAGAACAGTCCAGACTTGGCGCATTGGCCTCCACCAGAATTGACCTTGATCCTGCATTTTGGCCACTACTGCTGGACGAGGCAAAACTATTGGAATCTCGCGGCCAGAGAGAGCAAGCCGCCGCCGCTTTGCATGAAGTGCTCGCGTTGAATCCTCGAGCAGCTGAGGCGTGGTTCATGCTGGGCCAACTGCATCTGCGCGTGTTTCACTTCGATGGCCTCGACGCGTCTGTTCAAGCCCTTCAAGCCATCAACGACAACCATGTGCTTGCCGACCTGCTGGAAGTTGAGGCCGCGCTCGTGCAACAGCAATGGCGAAGGGCAGATGCCATCTTGGCTGAATTGGCCCCTCTACCACCTCATGGCGAGGCACTTCTGGTCGCAACGGCTGCCTTGAGTGGCCAACACTCAGCGGCCACTGCGTTGGCTGACCGAGCGAAGCGCCGCTTGCCTGGAGAGATGCGCCTTGCCGCAACTGCCGGAGCACTACTGTCACTACACCGTCGCTACGACGATGCAGAATGGTGGCTTCGAATGGCCGTCACCGATGCTCCTGCTGATCATCGAGTGTGGTCAGAGTTGGGGCTGATGCGTATGCAAGCGGGGCGTGACGGCGATGCACGCACCGCCCTTGAACGCGCTGTCAAGCTTGACCCCTTTGACCGCAGGGCGGCCAACTCACTTCGACTACTTCAAGGCATGGACGATTGGGTTTCCGTAACGCGCGGCGATGTCATACTGCGATGGCGACCTGGCGTTGATGAACTCTTTGCTCGCACAATTGCCGCTGAAATCGAGGGCATTCACGACGCGGTAGAAGTTGCCATGCAGTGGGCGCCTTCAAAGCCCACCATTATCGAGTTGCACCCTGATCACGAGCACTTTGCAGTGCGCGTTACCGGCCTTCCGGATGTGCACACCATCGCAGCATGCACTGGACCGTTGATTGCAATGCAGGTCCCCCGAAAGGGTGCCCCAGGCGTACACAGTGGGCCATTCGACTGGCGCAGAGTGCTTACCCATGAACTCGCGCACACTGCACATCTGGACAATTCCAAGGCTCGCGTGCCGATTTGGCTAACCGAAGGCGCTGCAACCGCAAGTGAGCCAGTGCCGCTGAATTTCAGCAGTCAGGTTTTGCTCGCACAACGTTGGCATGAAGGCACGCTGCTGGACTTCGACGATCTGACATGGGCATTCGTACGACCCAAGCGCGAGCGAGACCGCGCGTTGGCCTATGCACAGAGCGCCTGGTTCGTGCAGTTTCTTACTCGCCGCTTCGGCCCTGCAGTCGTTCCGAACATCATTGCGGCATTGGGTGATGGAATACCCCTCAACAGTGCGTTTATTGCCCACGCTGAAAGTGATCCACGCGCCTTATGGACAGACTTCATTGACCAACATGTCCCCACAGAACTGCAAGCTTGGGGGCTATGGCAGCGCACTCCAGAAGGTGCACTGGCCGCTGATATCAACACACTGCGTGCCTTGGCCAAAGAACATCCCACAAACGTCGCACTACTTAACGAGCTCCTTCGGCGTGAATTGGACGGCGTACCCGTCACACAGCCACACGTAGATACGCTGCAACGCCTTGCCCAAGCCCGTCCACTTGACCCTTGGCCAAGACTGCAACTCGTGCAATGGCACACCAACCAAGGCGATCCGGCCCGCGCAGCGATTGTGCTCAATGAGGTTGCACGCACCCAAGGGGACGACCCGGATTTGTTTGACCGCCTCGCCATGTTGCACCGCGCCGCGGGGCAGGCCGATGCATCAATCGCAGCAATGGAGGCCGCCGTTGAACTCGATCCCTTCGACATCACCCGCCGTGAACGGGCCGCTGCATTGGCACTTGAAGCCGGCCGCAAAGCACTGGCAATCTCGCATGTAGATGCGATGATTCTGATCGAACCCGACTATCCGGGCCATCACAATCGACGTCGAGCACTCAACTGAGTAGCTAGCCCCGGTGCAACCGCTGAGTGTCCAGCATTCGGCGAAATTGCCGATCCATCACAGTGGGCCATAGCGTTCGCAAAGCCGACGTCATGCGAACAAGTTTGCTTGTCCACACCTCAGGCCGTGGTTTCACAAGACACTTGACGATGGCCTTGGCAACTCGTTCGGGCGACTGCTGAAACCACCGCGGTGTGTGATCGATCCCCGAGGGGGCATCAGTGCGACCACTCACGCTTGCGGAGACATCAAAGAACTCTGTCTTCGTGCTAATGGGGTGCACAGTGGATACATGAATACCCACAGGAGCCAACTCCAGTCGCATTGATTGACAATACAAATCCTGTGAAGCCTTTGTCGCGGCATACGCTGCGTGATAGGGCACCGAGAATTTTGCCACACATGACGAGCACGCCAGCAAGTGACCGCCGCTCTGGGCGTCGAGCATGCGATGCGCCGCAACATTCAGCAATCTGCATGTCGCAAAGAAATTGACCTCGAACAATTCGCGAAGTTCAGCCTCTGTTGTTTGGTGAGCTGGGCGATCTAGCCCCCGCCCTGCATTTGCAAACACGGCCCATGGCGGGCCGAACGCTTCCGTGGCAGCATCGAGCAACGTTGCAGCATGAGCGGCGTCTGTCACATCCAAGGGCATCCCAATGCACTGGCCCCCGGCGTCTTTGACGGCGTCTACAGTCCGTTGCAGTGGCTCGGCCCGTCGCCCTGCAATGCACACAGGCATACCCGCTGCTGCACAGGCCTGAGCCGCCGCTGCGCCGATGCCCGTGCCGCCCCCGGTGATCACAATGGGTCGTCCTGCAAGATCCATGGCCCGGAGCGTACCCTCCACAGCCATGCAGATTCTCTTAGCAACTGGTAACCCACACAAACTCGATGAAGTCCGTGCGATTCTGACTCCGCAAGGCATCGACATCCTCAGCCTGGAATCGCTTGAAACAATTCCACCTGAACCCGTCGAAAACTCCACAACGTTTGAAGGCAATGCCCGGCTGAAGGCTGTGGGCTATGCCCGAGCGACACAGCGACGATGTCTGGCAGATGACTCAGGCCTCGCGGTCGATGTGCTTGATGGCGCACCAGGTGTGTACAGCGCACGGTACGCCGGTCAAGGCTCAACCCGAGCTGAACGCGATAACGCAAACAATGCCAAATTGATTGAAGCCCTTGCTGAAGTGCCCAAAGATCTACGACATGCCCAGTTTGTGTGCTGCATGTGCGTGGCCGACCCAGATGGCTCGATTGTCGCTGAGAGCCGAGGCACGTTTGAGGGAACGATCGCCACGGCGCCAAAGGGTACCAACGGATTTGGGTACGACCCATTGTTTGAACTTGAAGATGGCAGAACGAGCGCAGAGTTAGATACGCTGGAAAAAAACCGACGGTCGCATCGAGCCCTCGCAACATTGGCACTCGCCGACACGCTGCGAAGATTGTCAGTGTGAATGTAAGCCCGCTCGGCGAATTGTCAGAAATGCTACTTCAGCAGGGCAATTCACTCGAACGGGAAACCATGCGCCGGCACCAGTGGTGACAAAGAGGCGACTTGCGCCCATTTCATAAAGCCCCGCACTTCGACGATGGGCGATGGCCAGATTGGCACTTGGGCGGTTGCGGCGGGCAATTTGCCCGCCGTGCGTATGTCCTGATAGCACAAGTGAAACATCTCGTTCTGCGGCGTGGTCAAACGCCTTTGGGTTGTGCGACAAGAGTAGATCCACCGATTCGCTCTTTCCCAACGTGCGATCGATTCGCGATTGGCAGTGAGCGGGCGTTCTCGCCCATCCAATACCTCCGACACGCAGTTCATGTTCACCACGACGAATGACACAGATCTCATCCTCGAGCACCGTCGTGCCCGATTCATTTACAAGGCGATTCACCTGATCAGGGGCATCGAGTTCGTCATGATTGCCCGGCACGAAGAAGTTTCCGCAGGGCGCTTTGATATGGCCAATGGCTTGGGCCAATGGCGCCACACCGCAGCAATCCAGATCCACAAGGTCACCCGTGTTACACACCATGTCGGGTTGCGCCGCTGCAATGAGCTCCACAATGCCCAATGCCCGATCCAGTGGCATGAGTTCCCCGAAATGCAAATCACTGATATGAGCGATGCGCAGCCCATCAAATGCCGCAGGCCACCGCGGCATGGTGATTTCGAGTTCTCTTGCAATAACCGGATTGTCGTGGTGCTTACGCACGAGCCAGCCACGCGAAAGCCGATTAGGGCCGGTCGTAAACAAGAAGTGTCGAATTCTGGCTCGGCGGTATTGCGCTGATCGGCGGCGTTTGCCTGCCTTTGACTCAGATGATGTACTGCGAAGCGCCATCAGACAAGTTCCTACGCGGCCTAGAAGGAGACGTTCATCCCAAGGAACAAACCTGGAAATCTTGGCGAAACAGTCCAGCCGTCGCTCTCAAGATCGTTGAATTCCATGAGCCGGTACCCCACAGTGGCACCAACGTTGGGGGTGAACATCATGGTGAGCCCGCCCTGCACCGCCCATGCGAATCCGCCTCTGTCAATGGTCGTGCCCACGTGCCCCGACACATCAACTCGCATTTGATAGAGCCACGAGGAGAGCTTTCGCATGTCAGCTTGCATAGAGAGCTGTGCCCCGCCCATGACACTCCACCAGCCCCCCGATGCTGTTGTGGACACGCCCGTTGCGGTACTTGTAAGTTTCTCCTCGATATCGATCCACGACACGGCAAGATGTGGCCCAAAAGAAAGATCCAGCGCCTCATTCGTGTCGCGGCGGCCGTCGCCGAGCAACGTCCACGCTGTCCAATGCCCCTCAAACTGAAGCCATGACATGTCAAACGATGTCTCGTCGCCAGCGGTCAACCCAATACCACCCCACGTGCCTCCTGTGGTCTGGACTGACCCTCCAGCATTGATGGTGGTGCCCATGAGCTTGACCGCCCAGTCAGTGTGCTGAATGGTCAACTCGCCTCGAAATGCCGCATTGAGACTATCGATGCCCATCGTCTCGTCGAGTTTGAAAGTGTCCCCGCCAAAGGATGAATCGCCACGCACCCGCATGAGCCAAACACCTGGCTTCACGTCAACCATGACCGGCAATTGGGCAGCTGTGACCGCCGCAGCGCCGGCAGCATCCATGCCAAGATCGCCTCCAGTTCCCGTGCTTTGCCCCATCAACAAGCCTGCTGAGAGCAACAGTGTCTGAATCATGTGGATAGTCCCTCCATGTGCACATGCCCCTTCCCTTTTTTGAGCCGTCCAATGCGAAACACTGTTTCGCCACTTTGTTCTAAATACGTCGTGATGGAATCTGCAAACGCGGGCCGGACAGCCAACACATATCCAATGCCCATGTTAAATACACGCCACATTTCACGCTCGTCCACGTTGCCCTTGTCCTGCAGGAACCGAAAGAGCGGCGGCACATCCCAAGCCTTCGTATTGATAACGGCATCCATTGCCTTGGGCAGGACCCGTGGCAAATTACCTGGCAACCCTCCCCCAGTGATATGCGCCATAGCGCTGACCACTTTCTTTACGCGGTATCGACGCAACAACGACATAATCGAACGCACATAAATACGTGTGGGCTCTAGAAGCACTTCACCAAGTGATCGTGTGTCATCAACGGCGCTTTGAACCGTGTGCAACTTCAAACGCCGTCTCGAAAGTACCTTTCGAACAAGTGAAAAACCATTGCTGTGCACGCCACTGGAGGCGAGGCCAAGGAGTACGTCACCAGCTTGCGCCCGAATTGGGTCAACCGCCCGTGACAATTCAACAACCCCAACGGCGAACCCTGCAATGTCGAAGTCGTTGGGTTTGTATATGTCGGGCATTTCGGCACACTCGCCGCCAACCAGCGCACAATCCGACAGCTCACACCCTTTGGCAACACCTTCGATGATTGACGCTGTGATGTCTGGATCTTGCCTATGCAGACCCAAGTAGTCCAGAAAGAACAGCGGCTCCGCACCTTGCACAATCATGTCATTGACGTTCATCGCAACACAGTCGATGCCCACGGTGTTGACAACGCCCATGTCGATGGCGAGTTTAACCTTCGTACCAACACCATCGGTGCAGGCCACCAAGACTGGATCGGTGTAGTTGCGTTTAAACAACTTGGGCTCGAAGTCCAGCCTGAACATTGCCGCAAAGGCACCATGCTGGCCCATTACGCGAGGCCCATGGGTCCGTTTGACCATGGGCTTAATCAGATCGACAAGCTGATCACCAGCTTCAATGTCGACCCCGGACTCGGCATACGTCAGGCCCTTAGGTGGCGTCATTGGGGCAGGGTACCTGCTCGCCTCGACTGCTATCATCCGTAACCCATGTCGATTCTCGTAGACGGAACAACCAAGGTCATTTGCCAAGGCATCACAGGTGCCAGCGGGGCCTTTCACACCAAAGGCTGTATTGAGTACGGCACGCGATTTGTCGGGGGGGTAACCCCAGGCAAGGGTGGCCAAACTGACGCAAATGGACTGCCCATCTTCGATACGGTGGCCGAGGCTGTTCGGCACACCGGCGCTGACGCGTCGATGATCTTTGTGCCCCCACCCTTCGCTGCTGATGCGGTGCTTGAAGCAGCAGATGCGGGCGTAGGCGTCATTTGCTGCATCACCGAGGGTATTCCGGTACAGGACATGGTCCGGGTTCATGCTCGCCTCGAAGAACAAACCAACAGCGTGCTGATTGGTCCAAATTGCCCCGGGATCATTACGCCAGGCGTTCGCTTGTCGGGCGAAGGCTCTGCTGCGGTGTTTGAAGGTGGCTGCAAAATCGGCATCATGCCTGGCTACATTCACACTGCACGGGCTGATGCCTCCACTGGCAAGGCCGTTGGCATCATCAGCCGTTCTGGAACACTCACCTACGAAGCGGTGTGGCAAACATCAGTTCTAGGCATAGGGCAGAGCACATGCGTGGGAATTGGTGGTGATCCCATTCGCGGCCTTGGTTTCATTGATCTACTGGAACTGTTTGGCGATGATCCAGAAACTGATGGCGTCGTAATGATCGGTGAAATTGGCGGTCGCGACGAAGCCGATGCCGGACAGTGGATTCAAGCGAATCTGGGCAAACCAGTAGCTGCTTTCATCGCTGGACGAACCGCCCCTCCGGGCAAACGCATGGGCCACGCGGGCGCCATCATCGGTGGCACTGACGACACGGCGCAAGCCAAAATGGATGCGCTTCGAGCCTGTGGCGTAACCGTGTGTGAGTCTCCTGCAATGCTCGGTTCAACCATGGCCAAGGCCCTTGGCGTTGACATTCCTGAAGCAGCGAGCACATGAACCTCCGTTGGATGTTCATCGCGATGACGACATGCATGCTTGGGGCATGCCAGAGCCAAACCATCAGCGGCACAGAGGGCTGGTCAGGCCCCCAAACCACCGTACAAGTAAATCGATCGGGAGCCCAGGTCACGATGCAATGCCCAACAGGCGGATGGCGATTGACCATTGACCGCGTTGAGCAAACTGCAACAACTGCCACGTTGTACATGACTGCCCACCGACCCAAGCAGCTCGTCACACAACGTGTCTCCCCTGTGCATGTGCATTGGGCCGCTGATACTGGCGCAGTGCCAAATTGTGTACAGGCAATGATTCGCTTCGGTAGAGAACGTTGGTTGCCTGCAGCTGAAGACTGCCGCTAGGCCGCTTCAACGACACCCGCGACATCGAGCACGAGGCGTTCAAGCGCTAGTTGTGGCCGACCAAACCCGCGACGCACGCGTGCTTGGGACGCAAGACAACGATCCAAAAGTGCTGCAAGGGTGGCTGGATCACATCGACCTGCAAGTCGGATGGTCGCATCGCCAGATCCCCCCCACAATTTGAGCGATTTGCGCAAGTCTGCAGGGCCGGCCCCAGCACGCTTCATGCACGCAGCTGCATGCAATCGCCGCACCATGTCAGTCACAGCCCAAGACAGCAATACGTCGCTTTGCCGTGATACGTCAAGTAAACCACGCAATGTGGTCAACGCAGCAGCTGCGCCGCCTTCGAGAATGGCATCCTGGATAATCCAGGCCTTCTCTTCCTTGCTCATGGGCACGTGGGCATCCACGAGAATTTCATCGATGGCGCCGTCCCCCATTGCCCCAAGTTTGGCCAGTTCCGCGTCGATTCGAGCCAAAACAGTTCCACAGCGTCGCACAAGACGTTGTGCTGCAGCTTGCGTCACGGTGGCATTGTGTTCCTTCTCTGCCCGTGCGTGAATCCACCGAAGCGTGTCTGGCTCAGACAATGGCTTGATTTTAATAATCGCGCCTCCGATGGCTTCAATCGCCTTGTCGAGTTTGCCCTTTCGCCAGGTACCCGCCCGAAGCAGAAGCGTCGACGCCTCGCATGGGGATTGGGCATACTTCTCAAGTAACTGTCGCGCGGCGTTACGTTCGCCCTTTCCACTGGCGAGAAACATGTCCGCACGATTCACAACAACAAGTTTGTGTGGCTGGAGCAGTCCGAGACTGCGTAACTCATCAAGCACATCGGCTGGGGCGATGCGGTCGCCGTCGAAATCAAATCGCTCAATCTCGCCGTGCTCAGCCTCAAGCGCCTCCATGAGCCGCTTGGTCCAGTGTGGCACGAGGTAGTCGTCATTTCCGGCAAGCACGACGATACGCATGTGGGCAGTGACGGAGGCCATAAGGAGACGATAGTCGACTATCGTCTTCCTCATGCTGTGCCTACGTGTGATCGAGGGCCCCGATGAAGGATGGCTCCTTCCCCTTCCCCCGGGCGAACCTCAACTACTGGGACGCTCATCCGAGGCACTGCCGCTGACGGATCGGGCCGTCAGCCGGCGGCATGCTGAACTCACCCCCGATGGTGACTCGTGGTTTCTCCGGGACATCGACTCAACGTCTGGCACCCGACTCAACGGCGCCGTGCTCACAGGAGGTCGAACCCTTCAAATCAATGATGAGATTCGCTGTGGCCAAACACGGCTCATGGTCGTCTGGGTGGACAGTCCCATCGCCGGTCCGATGCGAACGCAACAAGACTCCCCCAGCGATACTCATTTTGCCATGCCTCCCACGGCAGAAGCCTCCAAACTCTTGCAAACACTGCTCGTGGCGCTGGCGGCAGCTCTCGAGGGGAACGATGCCGCTGTCGCTCGTTGTGGGCTTCCTGACGATCTCGCCCACGGCCTTGGCGTACTTGCCAAGAGCCGCTCAGGACTTGAGCGACAAGCACACCTCGCTGCCATGGGGGAAGGCGTCGCATCCGTCAGCCATGCCATTAAGAACATTCTGCAAGGGCTTCAAGGTGGAGCAGGCGCGGTATCACTCGCACTCGATCGAGATAACCTCACCATGGCCAAAGAAGCCTGGCCAATCATGTCGCGAAATCTCGATCGCATCAGCGATTTGGCCCTGAACATGCTGGCATTTTCTCGCCCCAGACCCGCCCGGCGCAGGCTCCACTCACTTGCAGCTGTGGTCAATGAAGTGCTGCTGTTGCTGGAAGACCCATTTAAGCACCGCAACGTCGAACTCTTGAATGTCCTCTCGGGCGACTTGCCTCCCGTTCCCCTCGATGCTGCGGCCATGCACCAAGCGCTGTTGAATCTACTGCTCAATGCCTTACAAGCCGTGGAACCTCGCACGGGCCGAGTCGAATTGCACGCCGGGCTTGAAGCAAATGAAGCATGGATTGATATTGTCGACAATGGGCCAGGTGTGCCCGAGCCACAGCGTGCTGAGATCTTTGAACCCTTTGCAAGCACACGTGGGCAGCGGGGCACCGGACTTGGGCTGGCGGTTACTCGACGAATCGCCCATCAACATGGCGGCGAACTCACCGTTCATGATGCCGACATTGGTGGAGCCCGATTTCGGCTTACGCTGTCGCTGGACCTCCCGGGACAAGACGCAGATGAAACAGACGCCCCAGATAACGCTCCGCCGAAACCCGACGCCCGATTCGACTGAATGTCCTCAAGACCGACTTTCGTGGGTCTCTGGCAGATCAACGTTCGATTCTGGACTATCATCCGCCACCCCGGACAAGCCTCCGGGCGATGGAGTGCACATGGACCCCTTGATGGTGAAAGAACTGTTGCAAGCCGGACACATCCCCGGCGATACCAGCGCCAACTTCCAGCAAACGATGCAGCCCATGGCTAACGCCCACGCGGCGTCGTACCAGGCGCGTCGAGAAATGACGCTCGATGATCTGCTGCTGGAAAACCGAGTGATCTTCCTGGTCGGCGATATTCACGCTGGCACCGCTGCGAGAATCATGATGCAGATGCTGTATCTAGAAGATCAAAAGCGAGGACAGACAATCAATCTGTACATCAACAGCCCCGGTGGTGTTGTCGATGACACGTTGGCGATCTACGACACGATGCGATTCATTTCGTCCGAGGTGCACACCACTTGCATCGGCCGCGCCTATAGCGGCGCTGCCGTACTCATGGCCGCAGGTGAGCCTGGCAAACGGGGCATCCTGCCGCATGCCAAGATCATGATTCATCAGCCGTATGGTGGTGTTACTGGGCAGACAACCGATGTGAAGATTCAAGCTGAAGAGATCATTCGATCTAAAGAGACGCTGAATCGTCTGCTCGCTGAACACACCGGTCAGGACTACGAGCAGGTCGCCGCCGACTCCGAACGTGACAAATTCTTCCGCGCCGAGGAAGCCAAGGCCTACGGCCTGGTGGACGAGGTCTTTGAATTCCCAGCCAAGGCCAAGTAATGCAGTCGACACCCATGTCTCAACTGATTCCCATCGTGATCGAGAAAGAGGGCCGAGGCGAACGCGCCTACGACATCTACTCGCGTCTCCTCAAGGACCGGATCATCTTTATGTCCGGCCCAGTCACCGACGACTCAGCCAATTTGGTTGTGGCACAAATGCTCTTTCTCGCCAACGAGTCGCCCGACACCGATATCAATCTCTACGTCAACTCACCAGGGGGCAGCGTGACTGCTGGCCTTGGGGTCATTGACACCATGCGATTTGTCCCGTGCGACGTTGCAACGTTCATCATTGGCCAAGCGGCATCGATGGGCTCGCTCATCGCCTGCACCGGTGCAAAGGGCAAACGATGCTCGTTGCCACTGGCAAAGAACCTCATGCACCAGCCCCTGCTTGGTGGTGTCCTTGAAGGCCAAGCGACGGACTTGGAGATTGAAGCTCGTGAAATGCTTCGACTCCGTGACGTGCTCTTTAATGTCTACGCCGATGGCAGTGGGCAGGACTTCAAGAAGATTGCTGCGGACTGCGAACGTAACAAGTGGCTGTCCGCTGAAGAAATGCTCGACTATGGGCTAATCGATCAAATCGTCGAACAACTGGCAACGACAGCGAAGTGATTGCATCGCGTCTGCTTCTTGCTGGCGCGACCCTCGTGCTTGCGGCGGGCTGCTCAGGTGGTATGCGACGAGCCAATGCCCGTCTACGCACCGAAAATGCCTCCCTGCAGGACACGGTGGCAGCCTTAGAGCAAGCCCAAATTGAGTTGACTGCCCAATTGCAAGCAGCAGTGGCACAACGCCCCGAGCCACCGCTACAGGCCTTGGTTCCGCAGGTCGCCACCATCGCGATTTCCCCCATGAGCGGACTGGATCCATCGCCAAGCGGTGGGCCGGTCTTGCAACTACATGTGATTGGACGAGATGGACGAGGTCGACCCATCCAACTTGTTGGGCCACTGGAAGCACAGGTACTCCAACCTGTTACGGGAGAGCCCCCGGTGGTTCTTGCCACATCCGCCCTCGACTTGGCCGGGACACGAGATGCCTGGCGAGGCGGTCCACTTGGCACTACTTGGCTCATCGAAGTACCGCTGCCACATGGCTTGCCCGACGAGCCGATTCTTGTACACGTTGAGCACCGCGACCTGCGAACGAACCGAGTGCTCCGCACGGCGACGACCACTCTGGTTGAAACTGACTGAATTCTTGTCCACACGCTGTCCACGATTGCCTGTTGGGTGCGCGACATCGTGCCGAGACTGAACGTACATTTCACATATGCCACTAGCGGTGATGTTTCTTTGTCTCTTTGGTCTGGCAACGACCGGCTGCCATCGATCACTCTTTGATGAGAAACTGCCTCGGCATCAATTCGAAGATTACGACACCGCGCGCACCGGCTCTGCCCCTATGGACGAACTCGATGAGTTCGGACACCCTCGCCCAAACCTTCGTCAACGGCTGAATGGTCAATGAAACGGTGGCCATGGCGATTGGGGGGCATGATTGGCATGCGTGGTTTGTCCGGAAGCCGCAGCCATTGCCCACGAGCATTGCGAATACACATACCCACGCATTCAAGCCTTCGCAGGGGTTCGGCCGATGTACAGGGTGAGGCACGCAGCCCATCTATGTCTACTTCCACTGAACACACGCCTGACACCGTGTCTGGTACCGGCCCCTCCACCGAGTGCGAGCCAACCACGGCACAAACTACAGCCGGCCCCTCACCAGGCCGCCGAACGCAAATGATTCTCGGAAGTTTCTGTCTGGCGATGACGGCAGCGTTTGCCTTTCTTGCCATGGACACCCCCACGCCTGTGCGTGGCTTTCCCCTGACAGCCATTACCGCCGTGGATCGGCCACAGCCAGCAGTGGATCTGCTGTTCCCAAGCGACCAGCCGCTCACCGAAGATCGCTGGAGGGGCATTGTGATCCACCACCTAGGCGACCCCTTTGGCACGCCCGAGTCGATTCATCGGCAGCATTTGTCATGGGGATATCAGGGGCTGGGATATCACTTCCTCATTGGTAATGGCAACGGCCTTGGTGACGGTGAAATCCACGTGGGCTACCGCTGGGCAGGCCAATTGCCCGGTGCACACGTGGTTGGAGAGGCCGGACGAGGCCATAACGAGCATTCCATTGGCATTTGTCTGGTGGGCAATGGTGAGCAAAGAGCGTTCTCCGATCGACAAATTCGCCACCTCATTCGCCTTGTACAGCGGCTTCAGCGTGAGCTAGGTATCCCTCGAGAGCACATTTTGCTCCATCGAGACGTTGCCAGTGATGTGTCATCACCAGGGGCTCTGTTCCCACTGGCTGAATTCCAAAGCCAGTTGCTTGATCTTCCGTATTGAATCAACGGGTATTGACCGGATACCGTGTAGGCATGCAGTTATGCAGCCACTGACCGGCTCGCGTCTGGATTGAGGTATGGAAGACCCCCGCAAGATTGCCGGCTTCAACGTCCTTGCCCGTATAGGGGAGGGAGCGCGGTCGACTTTGTACGCGGTTCATGACACCAAGTCACGGCAACTCTGGACTTTGAAGCATGTCCTTCGCAACAACGACAAAGACCAACGGTTCATTGCGCAGGTTGAACGCGAGTACGCCATTGGCTCCAAACTCGATCATCCCGCACTTCGATGCATGCACAAGCTTCTGAAGCATCGAAAGTTGCTTCGGGTTGACGGCGTGTCGCTGCTTATGGAGTTCATCGATGGCACAAGCCTTGATCAACAACTCCCCCGAACCTATGCCGACGCTACTGAAATATTCGTACAAGTTGCCGATGCCCTTTTGCACATGCACGAAAAAGGCTTCGTCCACGCCGACTTGAAGCCCACCAACATCCTCATCACTGACCAATCGCAAGTAAAGGTGATTGACCTTGGTCAAGCCTGTCCCGTTGGCACCGTAAAAAAGCGCATCCAAGGTACACCTGGGTACATGGCACCGGAACAGGCTCGACGCGAAGCGATCGATGAACGAACCGACATTTTCAATTTCGGGGCTACGTTGTATTGGGTTCTTGTTCGAGAAGTCATTCCAACCATGATGCCACCGGCCCACGGCGATGAGTTAGTGCCACACAAGGTCGACGAAGAGAACGTTGAACCGCCCACCCCGCCACACGAGTGCAACCCACGCGTCCCTAAGGCGCTATCGGAATTGGTTGTCGATTGCGTTGCATTCGATCGGGACGATCGCCCTGAGTCCATGCAAGATGTGCTTGGCCGACTTCGCAACACAATTGGGTAAGTTCCGGCGTAACAGGCCAGGTCCTGAAGAGCAAAGTCACTGATGAAACCCGATGATGACGTGTGCCTGTGCTTTCACGTAAGTCAACGCAAAGTGTGCGCGTATCTCAAACGTGAGCAGCCCAAAGTGGCATCTCAGTTAACTGAGTGCCTTGGCGCAGGCACCGGCTGCGGCTGGTGCGTGCCATTCTTAGAACAACTGCATCGCCAGTGGGCCTCTGGCGATGAACCAGGCCTATTGGTGCCCGCAGCGGGGTACGCCGCTCGACGATCGGACTACAAGGCCTCACGCAAGAGTGACAACACACCGGATGTGGATGCCAGTACCAACGACTGACAGCCACCTTCGTCCCACTCCACGCTCAACCGGGCCTCATCACCTACCTTTGACCAACGCAGTAGGACACCAGCGTCTACCCGCACAGCAGAACCCCGCCCACCTGAAACAGGCCCCTGTCGGGCCAGCCAGGCTCGGTCATGATCGGCAGTAGCAACTATCGGGAAAACGGTTGCCCCACGCTCTGGCCATGCTGGCAAGCGCCACGATGCCAATGCACCAGCGGATGCTCCCCGAGCAATCATCCAGTCCAGATGTGGCGGCCCCAAGGGCGATTTGTGGCGAAGCAGCACCATCGGCAGTGGACCGTCGGTGGGTGGATCGGGGAGGCCGTACCAAGGAGATGCCATGATGCCTATGATGCCCGGCATGCGATGGGTTTTGGTCATTGTTTCCGCACTTCTGATTTTTGGCTGTTCGCCCTCGAAGCGATCCGCGCCGAGCATGCGTGCCGAAGCACAGAAAGACATGGAGTTTCACCGGTACGACGAGGCGGTGGAACTGTACAGCGAACTTGTCCAACGCGACCCCACCCGCTGGTATGACCAGTACGCACTGGGACAGGCTGCTGTAGCGCAAGGCAATCTTGGCCAAGCTCGCATGGCCCTTGAGATCGCCTCCACTTTGCGGCCAAATGACGGTCGCATTGCCCGAGACCTCGCCTCCGTGTTGTACCAATTAGACGCACGAGATGAGTTGTTCCGGCTGCTCAAAGACCGAGCACAAACAACCCAAATGCCCAACGACTGGTTGTTGCTGGCTCGATATGCAATGGACTGTGACGATCCAGACACGGCTCGCCTTGCTGTTCGCATCGGAATCGCACTGGACGATGATGGCTCAGCAGCGCCGTATCTTCTTGCTGCTCAAATTGCTCGACAACTTGGCGAAGAGCGAGACGCCCGCCGGGCGTTGATCATTGCTTGGCATGCGAATCCAGAAGACGAGCAAGTGAACACGATGCTTCGCGACATGGGCATTGTGCCGGGCCCAACGCTGGCGATCCCACCGAGCACATCGGCTGTGGATCCGGCCACTCAATGATGACAACGGAATCCCCGGGCGGGCCGTTACTCGGGCAACTCAACGCGTTAGCCGATGGCTCGC
>JABAAC010000135.1 GCA_014238965.1 Phycisphaerales bacterium
ACCCCGGCGCGTCCGAGGGCACGCAAGTGCATTTGAGTGGCGTTCGACTGACTGTGCATCACATTGACGATGAGGGCGGCGTCGACACTGTCTTGGTATCCCGAATGCAACCTGGTGATGCCCAATGACAAATGTTGAGATCACACTTCTTGTTCTTGCCGCGATGATGGGACTGTCGTTGAGCGCGCTTTTTTCGGGCATGGAAACGGGGCTGTATACGCTCAACCGAGTACGGCTGACCCTTCGCCGTGCTGAGGGTGACGCATCTGCAATTCGGCTAGTGACTCTTCTTGAGCGCCCCGCACGTATGCTTGCAACCGTCCTCCTAGGCACAAATATTGCTTCAGCGCTAGGGTCGTCGTCGTTGGCGGCGTTGCTCGAATCGACTGGCCTCTCTGAAGGGTGGGTTGTTGTGGCGAACACCCTCATTTTGGTCCCGTTGATTCTCGTACTCGCTGAAATTCTCCCAAAAGACTTTTTTCGCGTGCATGGCGATCGGTGGTGCTACACGCTATCGGCGCCCATGATTGGCACACGACGATTGCTCACATGGATCGGCCTCGTACCACTGGTGGAATGTGTCGGGCGAGCCGCTGCTGGCATTGCTGGCGGCGATCTTCAACGCACAGCGAACACTGCGCGGCAACGCATGAGCGACCTGCTCAAGGAAGGTGCCGGGGCAGGAGTCCTCAGTGTGGAACAAGCAGGACTACTTGATCGAGCACTCGATCTTCGGAAACGATGTGTTCGTGACGAAATGATTCCGTGGCGCAACGTCCAGACAATTTCAAATGACGCAGATCGTGCGACTCGATGTGCGGCCATTTCCTCTCCATGGACACGACTTCCGATCATCGGCAATGACCAGCAGGTGCTTGGTGCAGTGTCAGTCATCGACATGAGCCTCTCGCCCGATACAAAGATCGAAGGCCTCCACAGTGGAGTGGAGCGGCTCTCGCCGAATGTCTCTGTTGCCCAAGCCTTAGTCCGACTGCGCAGGGGGCCCAATGTGTTGGGCATTGTTGAAACCGACGGCCGTCCAATTGGCCTGGTCACGGCGAAGGACCTTGTTGAAGCGTTGACCGGCGAATTGGCCGCCTGGTAAACGATTTAGCCGGACAATACTGCGACATCGTTGATGACAAGTCGAGCACGGCGCTTTCGCCACGTGTCGATGACCGGGTTGCCAACCACGTCAACACGAACACCCTCTGCAAGATGCTCAAGATGTTCAGCACCACGCCACCAGACGGTATCGATCAAGCCATCATGGGTGTCGAGCTTCATGCCGAGGTGATCGCCTGCCTTTCCGAATAATGTGGGCTGTCGAACCACAGCATTTCGAACAACGACGCATGGACGTTCATTGCCTCGACCCATCGGGCGAAGCGCATCGAGCGACTCAATAGACTGCATTGTCAGATCACCTTTGATCGCAGTGCTATCGATGGTCACTTCGGCAAGAAGTTCACCTTCGGACAGACGATCGTTCACCCATGCTGTAATGCGTTCCACGAAAGAGTCGAGGTTGCCCCATTCAAGCGACAAGCCTGCCGCCATATGGTGCCCGCCCCATCGTGTAAGCAATTCGGTGCAGTGTTGCAAAGCCTCATACATGGACAGTCCCGGCACACTTCGGCAGGAACCACCAATGATGTCGCCCTCGCGGCGAAGCAAGATGACCGGCCGCTGGTACTGTTCCACGAGGCGTGAGCACGCAATGCCAAGCACTCCACGGTGCCAGCGGTCGTCATCGCCAGCAAGCACAATGATGCGTTTGTCGGGGCTGGTCATGCCGGCCTTGTGTGCAGCGGCATCTGCGACTTCAAACAGTTCACGAACACGCGTTTGTCGCACTTCGTTTTGCTTGGTGAGCGATTTGGCTAACTCGGTAGCGTGATCGCCTTTGGCCGTCGTGAGCAATTCCACCGCTTCGGCAGCGTGGCCAAGCCGACCTGCTGCGTTGAGGCGTGGGCCAATTCGGTAGCCCACTGCTTCAGCGTCAACCTGTTCGCCGTATTTAACACAGACATTCAGTAGCGCTTGAACACCGTGATTTTGACTGTGTGCCATGTGCCACAGACCCACGCGGACAATGCTTCGGTTTTCACCGGTGAGTGGCATGACGTCGGCGATGGTTCCCATGGCTGCAAGTGAAAGGGCATCCATCAGCACTGGCTTCAGCACGGGGCCGAGTCGTGCTTTGCCTTCGTGCAAGCGTGCTGTTGCCAGAGCGAGTTTCCATGCCACGCCAGCACCAGCGAGTGAAGGGAAACTATAAGGCTCATTGGGCAGCGCCGGATGCACGATCGCCGTAGCAACTGGCAACGCATCGTCAGGGTGCAGTGTGTGGTGGTCTGTAATGATGAGTTCAAGGCCAAGTTCGGCTGCGGCTTGGGCCTCTTCAACTGCGGTCACCCCGCAATCCACGGTGATAATCAATTTTCGCCCTGCGTCAGCGAGTGATGCAAGAGATTCAGCGTTGAGCCCATAGCCCTCGTCGAGGCGGTGTGGGATATACCAGTCGATATCGGCGTCAGGCGTGATCGCGCGGAGCGTATGCCAGAGTATGGCGGTGGCGGTAATGCCATCTACGTCAAAGTCACCGTAAATGGTGATTGGCGTTTGCTCGCGCAGTGCCTTAAGGATTCTCGCTGCTGCCGATGCGCAGCCCGGAAGTGTGTCGGGCTCGGGGAGGTCATTGAACCGTGACTGCAGAAATGTCTCTTGTGCCTCGGTTGAGTGATAGCCCCGAGCAACCAGAACCCGGCTCAGTAGCGAGTCTGCTGGCGACCCCGGGGCCTTGGGCAAGGTCCATCGGGCGGTCAATCCACGTATGGCAGCAGGCATGAGTCCGAGCAATCTACGGGCTTTGTCGATCCAAAGAGCAACGATGCACCCATGAGGGCCCCTAGTGGGCTGCGGGTTGCCATCAGGCCCCCTGGGTGCGAGAATTCAGCCTATGACTGCTGATATCGCTTCACATGACAAGTTGTCCGTTGCATTGTTGTTTGGCCAGCCTGGTGTTGGCAAGGGAACGCAGGGCCAAGTCCTTGGGACCATTCCAGGTCTAGTGCACTTAGCGACGGGCGATATGTTTCGCGGCCTCGACCATGACTCGCAGTTGGGGCAGGAGTTTTTGAAATACTCATCGCAAGGGTTGTTGGTGCCTGACGATCTGACGTGTCGGTTGTGGCAACAGTATGTGCAGGGTTTGATTGATACCAATGCATATCGCCCGCATATGGATTTGTTATTGCTCGATGGCATTCCCCGAAGCGTTAGGCAAGTAGAGATGTTGACATCGCACATCGATGTACTTGCCATTGTGCACCTGGTGTGCCCAGATGAGGAGCAGTTGGTGCAGCGCATTGTGTTGAGGGCGAAGAAGCAAGGTCGGCTGGATGACGCGGATGAAAGCGTGATACGTCGGCGGCTAGATGTCTACAACCGGGAAACGCGACCGGTCCTTGATTGTTACGACGCATCGTTGGTACATGAAGTTGATGCGGATGGGCTGCCCATGCAGGTAACCCAACGTGTCTTAAATACGATCATTCCAGCGGTTGAGGATCGGCTTTCCAATCCCCTTGGGGCGTAGTACATTTCATCGCAGTTTCAAGTTGCTTGGGGCTTGATGCCATTGTGTGGTGTATGCTGTGGGTTCACAGCCTTTGGGCTGTCGCTCTCTTACACCTTGGGGCCGACTGGAATTGACCGGACGGGGAACGTCCGTCGTTGCGTGTCGTGGATGCATGCTCCCACGTAAATCCGTATGCACACTTTTATCTGGCAACAACCAGTACGCACTCGCGGCTTGACCGCGACCCTTCATGCTTGACACCCGATAGGGTTTGAAGGGCAACATCGGGATATGCTCCAAAGGGCTGGCAGGCCTCTGCGGAGCGAGAAATTCGTCTGCTATGGCTGCCGGAAAGACCGTTGCCCCTCGTTCCGGCGGGCGAGAGTAAAGTGGCAACTACACATGTAGACGCGATTGACCGACCGTATCGACACGGGGGTTCGAATCCCCCCGGCTCCACTTTTTCGTGCGCTTGCAGTTGAGCGCATTGCGTCGCAAGTGTTCGCATCTGCGTCACTTGTGTACGCAAACGACATATCACCGTTTTCGCCGTGCGGCCCCATGCGGGGCCGTGCTGCATTGTGCTGCGCCGCTTTGTGCGCCGCCCGTGATGCCACGCTGGCGACGCGGTGGGTCAGGGGCACGGGCCCCAACTTCCAATGACAAGCAACAAGTCATTGGTTCCGACTAACCCATCACCATTGAAATCCCCAGAGCAATCTTCACAGGTGCCCCAATCTGAAAGTATGACCAGGATCTCAGCTGTTCCAACGAACCCATCGCCGTTGACATCGGGACAATTGCACTCGTCCGGAATACCGTCGCCGTCTGCATCCTCACTCGTGCCATCGGCGATATCACATTCATCTGGAACACCGTTCACATTGCAGTCCTCGCTCCATCCGTACTTGATATCTATGAAGTCGGGATAGCCATTCTCGTTGCAATCAGGCTCACACTCGTCCGGAATTCCGTTTTCGTTGTAATCCGGCGATGACCCATTAGCAATGTCGCACGAGTCCAGTGCACCATTGCCGTTGCAATCATCCCCGTCCGGGCCGGCGATGTCGCACTGGTCATACACGCCGTTGCCGTCGCAGTCGTCCCAGTCTGTGTTGCACGTGTCGATCACGCCATCGAGGTCGCAATCAGGGGCCCCTGAGGCAATATCACACTGGTCATAGACACCGTTCCCATTGCAGTCCATCCAGTTCTTGTTGCAGGTGTCGATGATCCCGTCACCATCGCAGTCTGGCGCTCCATCTGCAATATCGCACTCATCAGGAATGGTGTTCTCGTTGCAATCGAAGCTCACCCCCATGGCAATGTCGCACTCGTCAAGCAATCCATTGGCATTGCAGTCCGGCGCGCCTTGCGATAGTTCCCATTCGTCGGGAATGCCGTTTTCATTGCAGTCGTCTTCGCACTCGTCCGGAATGCCGTTGTCATTCACATCCTCGCTGGTGCCGTCGAGAATGTCACAGCTGTCCGCTAAGCCGTTGTCGTTGCAGTCGCCATCGCAGGCGTCGGGCAGCCCGTTGCCATCGCAGTCGTTGGCATCACCCGACGCTATTTCCTCGGCATCACAACGGCCGTTGCCGTCACAGTCGCCGGAGAAGGTGTTGCCTCCCAAGTCGTCCCAGTAGCCTGCAATGTCTGTGGGATCATTGATGCAGAAGGCGCAATCCTGAACGAGCGATACAAGTGGCTCACTAGCAGCGCAGCGAATGCCACCTACGGTCAGTTCACCCACGTTGCCCAGAATCGTGCAGTTCACGAACGCAACCGGAGCGAGGTAGGCATCCACTCCCCCAGCGATGGATGCGACATTTTCGCCCACCCAACAGTCCTGAATCGTCATCTCGCCTGATTCATGCGTGACCGCGCCACCCTTGGTGCCACCAGCGTTGCCTTGAATGGTCGATGCAGCAATGAGGGCTTGGCCTCCGTCGTGGTACACCCCACCGCCGCCGGCGATCGCAGTATTTTCGTGGATCCAACACTGCTCAATGGTCAGATTGCCACCGGTCGCCGCAACACCACCGCCACGCTGACCAACATTGCCCTGAATGATGCACTCCGTCAGCACCACGTCGGCATCGACCCCACGCACGCCGCCACCCAACGCGCCATCTCCACCGGCAATGGTCAGTGCTTGGAGTTCAATCGTAGATCC
>JABAAC010000070.1 GCA_014238965.1 Phycisphaerales bacterium
CGGACCGCAACACCAGTGTTCGCCCGGTCAGGTCGATCGGCCCGCTCCACGTGCCCGATGCAATTTCAATGATGTTCCCGTCCAAGGCGGCGTCCACTGCTTCCTGAACAGTCGCGTGCCCGTCGGCGCCGACGTAGACAACCCACCCAGGCTCACATTCGTCCGGCACTCCGCTGCCATCGGCATCCTGCGATGTTCCATTGGCGATGTCGCACTCGTCTGGAGTGCTGTTGCCGTTGCAATCTTCACTGGTCCCTTGCGCCAGGTCCCAAGCGTCCGGCAGCCCGTTGCCATTGCAGTCCGGATCACACTCGTCGGGAACGCCGTTTCCATCGACATCCGTGCTGTCGCCGGAGGTGATGTCACACTGATCGGGCACACCGTTCACATTGCAGTCCAATGATGTGCCATCAGCAATGTCACACTCGTCGGGCACATCGTTGCCGTTGCAGTCCTCGCTTGTACCGAAGTCGATGTCGAGGAAGTCCGGCACGCCGTTCTCGTTGCAGTCCTGGCACTCATCCGGTACGCCATCCTGATTGAGATCGACCGAGGTCCCGTTTGCAATGTCGCATACATCGTTGACGCCATTGTCATTGCAGTCGCCTGCCTCGCAGGTGTCTGGAATGTAGTTGGCGTTACAGTCCGTCGCCGACCCATTCAGAATTTCATCCAGATCGCAGATGCCGTTGCCGTTGCAGTCCGCACCCGACATGTTTCCACCGAGGTCGGTGTATGGCCCCGAAATGTCTTGCGGGTCGTTCTGGCAAAAGTACGTGCCTCCAATTTCTGCCACCGCGTCTGGGTACGCAATAATTCCAATTCCCCCACCGGTGACGTCCGCAACATTGTCAGCAACATGGCTGTCCAGAAGAACGAGCGTGCTGGCCCTGATGACTCCTATTCCGCCCCATAGAACTGCCGAATTGTCGTCAACGATGCACCCCTGCAATGTGGCGCTGCCCTCCGACAGCAAGATGGCGCCGCCACCCTCATAAAAAGCTTCGCCAAGCGAAGTGTTCCCCTGGAACGTGCACTGCTGAGCATCGAGATGCGCAGGAGTCTCGTTGCTACTGCGACTGACACAAACTGCCCCACCGCCATGATCGGCATGGTTGTCCGTGAATGCGCAGTTGGTGGCGAGCACCTCTCCGGCACCGAGCCACAAACCGCCGCCATAATCAGAATGGTTGGAACGAATCGTCATCGAGTCGAGGTAAGGCGATCCGCCCCAGACCCCAATTCCACCACCTGCCCACGACGTACACGACTCAATTGTGCATGACCGAATGATCGGCGATGCGCCCACGATGAACACGCCCCCACCCGTAGACCCCGCACCATTGCGCAGCGTGAACCCTTCGAGCAGTGTGCCAGCGTCGTGTCCGGGACCGATGACGACACAGGCGGCCATTCCAGCACCGTCGATCACGGTCTGATCGCTTCCCTGCAGGCCAACAAGGTGCACATTGTGACCCGGGAAGGCAAGTGATCCGCTATAGACACCGGGTTGCACTTCGATGCGAGAACCAGGCACCGACAAATCAAGCGCCACTTGCAACTCGCTGAACATTCCGCTGCCATCCGCGGCAACCGTGATGACAAATCCCGGATCGCACTCATCGGGCACACCGTCGCCATCGCCGTCGGGCGACTGCCCGCTCGCGATATCGCAGTTGTCCAACTGGCCGTTGGCATTGCAGTCAAAACCGGATCCCGATGCAAGTTCGTAGGCATCGGGCAAGCCATCGCCGTCGCAGTCCAATTCACATAGGTCCGGAATGCCGTTCCCATCGACGTCGCTCACGAGGCCGGCATCAATCTCACACTGATCGAGTACGCCGCTGCCATCGCAGTCTGTGCCACCGCCGGCTGCGATATCTAAGCCGTCACATATGCCGTTGCTGTTGCAGTCATCCGGATCAAGCGAGGGGCTGATGTGATAGACGTGTGCAGAAGGCAGATCAGGCCGAGGCTCTCCAACAAGAAGTGCCCCTGGTGTTACGACACAAGAGAAACCAAATAGGTCCGAAGGATTAAAGTCGGGATCCTCAACACGAACTATCTCATGCCAGGCCCCATCCGTTTGTCGCTCGAAGACGTACGCTCCTGCTGATTCCCCGTCCCCGCCTCCATAACTATAATTCGTTGCGCCAACACCGACACGGTTTCCTTGAACACAGACAGATACCCCGTATTGCTCATCTAAATTTGCCCCCTGGGGCAGTGTTGCCTCGAAGACCCATGCATCGCCGTTCCATCGATGCACCTCAACGTTGCCATCGTCGGATGAATTATTGACTTGTGTCTTCCCGCACACCAGGACGCCGGCGTCCATTGAGATATGAGCGCCAAAATCACCTTCTTGAACCTCCTGTAC
>JABAAC010000080.1 GCA_014238965.1 Phycisphaerales bacterium
ACCGCTCGTGTCGGGGTCACGCAGATGCACGTGTACGTCGATCAGACCTGGCGTGACGAAGCAGCCCTCAGCGTCGATGACCGTGGAGCCCGAGGGGGCATCAAGGCGCTCGCCAATCGCACGCACTCGTTCGCCCATCAGCAGTACATCTGTTGTGGCGTCAACGCCGGAATTCGGGTCAATCACCCGGCCGCCTCGAATCAGGATGCATGCTGTGGGTGACATTGGTGTGCATTCTACCAACGCGCTGTAACTCTCTGAGACGTTCAAGTAATCCCAAAAAAGACAGCGCCCGGCGTACAAGAAAGCCGGGCGCTGATCAGGTTTCTAACGGAACGTCACTCGGACTTATTGCTGAAGGGGCAACCGCCGCTGGTCTTGCTCTTGCAGCAACCAGAGGTGGTCTTCGTACCAGCAACGGCGCTGAGTGCTGGTTTTTCAGCAGTCTTCTTGCTTGCACAGCAACCAGAAGTGGCTTTCGAGCCAGCAACTGCACTCAGTGCGGGCTTGCCGGCAGCCTTCTTGCTCGCGCAGCAGCCCGACGTGGCCTTGGTAGCAGCAACGGCACTCAGGGCCGGTTTAGCATCGGAACTCTTGGCTGTACAAGCCTTGGCCTTCTTGGCGGAGCAACATGCAGGTGTTTCGCCATTGGCTTTGGAAGCAGCGCAAGCGGCTTTCTGCTCAGGCGTGCAATTGGTGGAGCAATCGCTCACGGCACCCAATGACGCTTGGTTGTTCGCCGAAGTGGTGTTGGGGTTCTGGCAACCGGCGGCAAAGGCCAACGCGGCAGCGGCAAAGAGGGTTGTAAGGGACTTCATGGTCAGCAATACTCCAAAAATCGGGTCGTTGGTTAAGTGGGGGCTCTCTAATTGAACCACCGAGTGTATCAATTGCGCTCCCCGGGGCAAGCGTTGTCATCATAGGATCGTGTATTCATGCCCGTCGATTGCACGCCAAATCCCCAAAACCGCCAAGAAAGGCTGTCTGCAGAGGCTGCTGCTTTGCCTCTGACGCCTGGGGTCTATCTTTTTAAGGACCTCCGTGGGCAAGTGCTGTACGTCGGGAAGGCTCGATCGCTCCGCAATCGCGTCCGAAGCTACTTTTTGCCATCGACAGATTTAGGCCCTCGAAAGGGAGCCATGCTCGACTTGATCGAGTCAATTGACACCGTTGATGTCGCTACGGAGGCCGAGGCGCTGTTTCTTGAGAGCAGGCTGATCAAGGACCTCAAGCCTAAGTACAACGTTCTTTCCACTGATGACCGCACGTTTCCGTACCTCGCCATCACGGTTCGAGACGAATTTCCAGGGGTGTTCATCACACGTAATCCTCAGGATGCCCAATTCAAGCGGGCTCGTATCTTGGGCCCATTCGCCAGTAGCGGAGCGCTTCGAGAGGCCGTGGGCGTTATGCAGCGGATTTTTCGCTTCCGAACGTGCCATCTTGACATCGCGTCCGACGATCCGGAAAATCGTTGGTTTCGACCGTGCTTGTTGCACGCCATTGAGCAATGCACGGCGCCGTGTGCGAATCGCATCGATGTCAATGCGTATAAGGCGGACATTCAGCGGCTGTTGCGTTTCATCGGATCACAACGCACCACGGTGATCAACGAGTTGAAGTCGCAGATGGAAGCGGCGTCCGAGGTGCAAGACTACGAGCGTGCGGCATGCATGCGTGACCAACTACATGCAATTGAGAAACTCGACGAACGCGAGCACGACCCTGAAGCGGCCAAAGGGTGGCAGCCAGAGGTCACAGTCTTCGCAACAGATCCATCGGCATCATTGCGGTCGCTCAATAGGTTGTTCGGAGGCGACGGGGATATCCGCACCATGGAAGCAATCGATATCGCCCATCTTGGTGGCACCGAAACCGTTGCTTCAAAGGTGTGTTTCATCGATGGCAAGCCATTCAAGAATGCGTATCGTCGCTATCGCATACGAACTGCTGGCAACGATGACTACCAGTCGATGCGTGAAGTCGTCAGCCGTGGATACGACAAGGCAGGACGCGGTGTTGGGCTTTTTCCAGACCTAGTCTTGATTGATGGTGGGCAGGGACAGTTGAATGCCGCACTCGAGGCCTTTGCCGCGATGACGCAACAGCCCCCGCTGGTCATTGCCTTGGCGAAAAAGGAAGAGCTGATTTGGGTGCAAGATCTAGCTGAGCCGCTGCGACTTGGTCGGAACCACCCGGCTTTGGGGCTGTGCCAGGCGATTCGGGACGAGGCGCATCGATTCGCCGGACACTATCACGCCATACTGCGGAAAAAGGCAGTTTTGCAGCCCTCTGAATCTGCCACCAAGCAGATCCAATTGCCGGATTTTGATGGTGGTTCGCCTCAGCCGGGCTAAATTGAGCAGAAGGAATGTCTCACTGGGTGGGAGAGGAGTACTCGTCATGGGCAGCATGTTGCAGGGCGTCATTGTGGTATCGAGTCTGGCAATAGCAGGGACTCTTTGCGCCGATACGGTGAATATTGGTGTCGGGAATACCTATTACGCACCCCAATTTCCAAACGTACAAATCGGCGACACAATGCACTGGGTTCGCGAGGGCGGTACGCATGATGTGACCAGTGGTGTGCCTTGTGATAGTGCTGATGGCCTGTTTTACTCGCCAATTACCGCCGCATCGCCGACGTTTGATTGGATCATTCCAAGTGATGCATCTGAAGTCATCGTCTACTACTGCGGCGTGGGTGGGCACTGTGTGAGCGGGCATCAATATGGCGCATTGCTAGTCAATACAGGTCCAGCGCATCTCATCGAGAACAATGGGTTTGCGTTTGACCCGCCGAATGTGAATGTGCAGCCTGGCGATGTCATTGTCTGGGAATGCACAGGTGGGACGCATGATGTCACGTTTGGCACAAACTGCACTGCGTCGGGCGAATTCAGCGAGCCCTTCACTGCGTTATTGCCCCTAGTGACCTACGTCGTTCCAGCAGATCACCCCGGCGGCGTCATCGACTACTTCTGCACGCCGCATTGCTCATGGGGCATGACTGGCACCATTACCGTTGAAGGTGGCGGCCCTGACTGCCCCGCGGACGTTGATGGCAATGGCACCGTATCCGTTGACGATCTGCTTGCAGTCATCAGCGCCTTCAACACGACGTGCACCTGCCCCGCCGACGTTACCGGAGACGGTGTTGTTAATGTTGAGGATATCCTTGGTGTGCTTGCGGCCTATGGCGAGAACTGCTGAAGGATTTAAGCAGGACTTGCCACATAGCCCTCGCCGGGTTCTTCATCAGCGTCTGGCTGTGCGCTAGATGTAGGTGTTGACGAGGGTGGATCTGACCGCTCTGCCTCCAAAAGATCCGCAACGGTTGGGCGATCAAGTCGGCCCCCTTCAATCAACGTGGTGACCTCATGGCTCTGCAGCGTCTCATAGCGAAGCAGGGCTTCAGCGATTGCGCAGACTGTGTCCCAGTTCTTCTCGATCATGGCTTCGGCGTCCTTGAAGGCGCCGTCAATGATGGCCTTGACTTCTTCGTCAATGATGCGAGCGGTGTCAGGCGAGTAGTCCTTCTCTGGAAGGTAGACCTCAGAGGTATCGCTTCCAGCATAGCGCACGAAGCCAAGGCGGTCGGACATGCCCCATTCAAGCACCATGTGCCGTGCGTAATTTGTGGCCATTTGAATGTCCATGGCTGCGCCCGATGACACTTCGCCTGTCTTGCGAGCTTCAGCAATGCGTCCTGCGCACAGCACGCGCATCGTGGCGTCAAGGTAGCCACGGCCGTAGCCGTAGCGATCCTTCTCTGGCAGGCTGAAGGTGGCGCCCATCGCTTGGCCACGCGGAATGATCGTGACCTTGTGCACGGGGTCTGCGTCTTCAAGTAGGGCCTGCACTGCAGTGTGCCCGGCTTCATGCCACGCCGTGGCGATGCGCTCCTGCTCTTCAATCTTTCGACTGCGTCGTGCTCGGCCAAAGCGAATTTTGTCTCGTGCTTCTTCCATGTCGGCCTGGTCAACGACTTCTTTGTCGTGCATCGTTGCCAAAATGGCCGCTTCGTTAATCAGTGCCGCTAAGTCTGCTCCGGAGAACATGGGCGTGCCTCGTGCAACACGTTCCATATCAAGGTTAGGGCAGGTCGTAATGGCCTCGGCATGCACGTTAAGAATTTTTAGGCGGCCTTCAAGATCGGGTAGCGAAATGTGCACTTGTCGATCAAATCGACCTGGGCGCGTCAGTGCCGGGTCGAGAACATCCGAGCGGTTCGTCGCTGCGATGACGATGACCTGATCGGTCGGTTCGAATCCGTCCATCTCCACAAGAATCGCGTTGAGCGTTTGCTCGCGTTCGTCATGGCCACCAGATGAAAACCCACTTCCACGACGGCGGCCAACAGCGTCGATTTCGTCGAGGAAGATGATGCAGGGCGAACTTTCTTTAGCCTGCTTGAACAGGTCCCGCACGCGGCTTGCGCCAACTCCAACGAACATCTCGACAAAGTCAGAGCCAGAAATCGAGAAGAAGGGGGCTTCAGCTTCGCCTGCGATTGCCTTTGCAAGCAGCGTTTTGCCACACCCTGGAGGGCCGACCATCAGTACGCCGCGAGGAATGCGACCACCTAATCGTTGGAATTTCTTTGGGTTCTTGAGGAACTCAACTATCTCAGTGACCTCTTCTTTGGCCTCATCGATGCCTGCAACATCGTTGAACGAGACGGATGAAGTTTCCTTGTTTGTGACTCGGTGTTTCGACTTTCCGAAACTACCAAGCATGCCGCCAGGGCCACCGCCGGCGCTTCGCACTGATCTGGCGATGAGGAACCACACCAGCAGCACAAGCAGCAGGAATGGGCCCATGGTCAGGAGGAGATTCATCCACACGCTTTGTGCAGTGTCAGCGGTGTGGTCCACACCAATCGCGTCGAGTTCTTTGAGGTAATACTCACGGTTGCCCGCATCAATCTTGACAAAGACTGGGGCAGGTTCATCGCTCGGGTTGACGCCGTCTGTTTTTGGCGCGATGGTCGCGACAACCCGGTCGTTCTTCACAATGACCGGTTCAGGAGAGCCGCTGGAGGGTGTCCACAGGCGGCCGGTTTCAGGATTGATCAGGGCTTTGAATCGGTCCCACGATCGCACTTCGGTGCCGCTTCGGCCTGAACTCATCACAGCAAGCATGATGGCCAGCAAGCCCAGAATGAAAACCCATGACATGAGACCTCGGCCCTGGGGCGGGGCTGGTTTTTTCTCTGAGGGGTCGCTGGGACCCTTGCCGCCATGTTCTGGATCGGGCTGTTGTTTCGATGGTGGATGTTTGTGTGGCATGGAACGTATCTGGCTCTTTCAATAGGCTCAGGCAATGGTACCCCGAGATATGCACTACCAAGCGGCGTGCATCCGGTCTACGAGGTCTGCAGCAAGCCGGTTGACAACCTGTCGCTGTCCTACTTCAATCGGCTCATGGGACGGTTGAGTTGGCACGAACAGTCCAGTTCCTGAGAAAGCTTTGCTTCCCGCTAGCAGTCGGTTGTCATCAAGGTCTTCCCATCGCCAATCAATCGTCAATTGCACGATGACTTCCTGCGCAAGGCCAGTCAGCGATGATTGTGAAATCGTATTCAGTTTTACCTTTTTGATGTCAATCGTCAGAATGGAATCGGCATGCAACTCATCGGTCACTTTGAACGGGGTTCGTCGCTCAACTGCTTCAATAACGGCACGTGTGAGTTCAGGCCCAATTTCGCGGTAATAGGACGTGTTGCCGACAGCTGGAACGGCCACGGTACGAACATTCTCGGGCCAAGCTTCGCCCGTTGACCAACCCTCAGAGGGGTGGTCTGCGCAACTTGCAAGAGCAATTGTCAATCCGCATAGCAACCAGCGCATCCCCCGGTGAACCCCACTGGGCGCTTGACCGTGGATGTTCAAGGTGTCACCTCATCGACGGGGCCAGTACGGGTCAATGTTTGGCGAAGCAGTGTGTAGTCAGGCGCGCGTTCACGCACGAGCCTTGGCAATTGGGCGACCAGCGAGGGTGCCCATGCAAGTCCTTTGGCGGTTGCCGTGGTGCGTGGGAAGCGCCGAACGAGTGCTCGAAGTGTGACTTCTGCAGCAACGGGGTCACCCACACGTTGATACCACTTGGCGGTATCGAGCAACTTGACGGCCTCGGACTCTTCAATGCGGGTAATGAGGGCACTGGCGCCGATTTGTTCCGCTTCAACTGGCCGACGAACCTGCAGATGCTGTAACTCAGCTTTCGCTTCCAGGAGCCCGACGATGTCGAATTTGGGTCCTTTGAATGCAGCAATGTTCGCGTAAATAAGGCGACGAGTCGCCAACTCGCGATGGGGGGATCGTGGGTACTTTTCGATGAAGATCGAGTAGGCCTCTGCCGCAAGGTTCATTCGTCGTTGACGAAAGTACAAATCTGCCAGCGACAGACCAGCTTGCTCAGCCAATTGGCTTCCTGGCATGCGTTCCTGAATGCGGATGAGTATTTCCTCGGCTTCATCGACAGCTGAGGCGATGCGCATGCCCATCCATTTGCGACGGGTGCCTGTGGCGAATCGGACCGCGATGTCATACTCACGTTCGAGTGCCATGGCGAATTCAGGGCTGCCTGGATAACGGCGTGCGATAAACTCGTAGTCATACAACGACTTGTACAGGTCGCCCATCATGACCAGCGCATCGGCTTTCACCAGATAGGCGCCAGCAAGTTCCGGAGCCGATGGATATCGCTTGATCCATCGCACGCTGAGGTTGTAGGCCCGTTGGGCTCGCCCTTCAGCCAGTAATGTGCGGGCGGTGGCCAATTGGGCAGCTATGGACGTGGGATCTGGGGATGAAGCAAGCGTCCATTCGTCATCTGGGCCCAATTCATAGATGTCTTGGGCCACTGTTGGGGTGTGTAACAGGGTTGTAATGGCAGCGAATGCGGCCAGCAGTAGGCGAAAGAGGCCCTCATGGCGGCCATTGTGCTCTGGGGCTCTGGGATTGGCATTCACGCGGCGTAGCATTGGCGGCATGGTACACATGCCGCAGACGGCGCACTAGTTCCGATAACTGATGTGGTTGCCGGAGTTGGAGAGTCTGGCCACAGAAGGACGAGCACCGCATTGGTCACGCGGTGGTTTTCACCTCGTGCCCCCGGTCGGAGTGGCCGGGAGTGAAGGAGCGACCAGTTCGCCGAGCAGTGGCCCCGTTTCGGGGCTTCTTGCGGGTTGTGAGGGTCATGCGGAAGCGGGTTTCAGCCAGTCGTACTGTGAGTGCGAAAGAGCGCAGAGTCCTGTTGATTGAATCGCATGTTCCTTGTCCCGACCTGTCACAGGTCCAATCATCTTCGAACGCCAGCGTGACGTACGGCCGAGCATGTGCTATGTTCAGATCGTCTCACGTTCGAAAGAGGCGTCCACGGATGGGCCCCAGTGTGACAAACCGGTTTGCATCACTTCTGATGCGGGTCCGGTTCATTCGGCGAGAAGGTCAAGGAGTAGACCGATGCCGACAACGATTACGAAGCAGATTGGGTCCGTAAAGGCCCCTGGAACGACACCGACGACTTCCTCTCGCCGCAATGGCATCGAGGACACGCTTGATGGGCGTCCCATTGGTGAGGTCTGGCAGGAGTATCGCGCTGTTCCCACAGAAGTGATGCGAAACAAGCTGA
The DNA here is from genome assembly GCA_014238965.1 of Phycisphaerales bacterium. GTDB lineage: Bacteria > Planctomycetota > Phycisphaerae > Phycisphaerales > SM1A02 > JABAAC01. Next base: position 7,639 of record JABAAC010000080.1, read on the forward strand.
TTGAGCACTATTTGCCGCTTGTTCGAAGCGTGGCGGAGCGTTTGCACAATCGGCTGCCTAACGAAGTGGACGTGGACGATCTGAGTTCGGCAGGCCTATTTGGGCTCCTCGATGCGATCAAGGGATTCGATCCAGACCGAGGTGTTCGGTTCGAAACCTATTGCACACAGCGGGTTCGCGGGGCGATCTTTGACGAGTTGCGAGCTATGGATTGGGTGCCACGGCTGGTGCGATCTCGATCCTCCAAGGTGGATCGGTGCCGTAAGTCGCTGGAGATGGAACACGGCCGTACCGCAACGGATGACGAAATCAGTACCAAATTGGGCGTTGATGACGCGGAATATCGAAAAATTACACGTGATGCTAGCGCCGTTGGCGTGGTCTCTATGAATCGTCGCTGGACGAGTGATGGAGATGGCCGGGAAAGTCGTGATGTAGATGTGGTTCGCGACACCCAGCAGATCAACCCAGTGATGAAGCTACAGCGGGCGGATTTGAAGCATCTGCTGACCAAAGGCCTCTCACGGGCCGAGCGATTGATCATCGTCCTGTACTACTACGAGGAAATGACGATGAAGGAGATCGGTGTCACACTCGATTTGAGCGAGTCACGAGTCTCCCAGATGCACTCCTCGGTGTTGGCAAGGCTCAAAGCACAGATGCAACATCGGACGAAGGACGTCTAGAGCGAGTCCAGAGGCGGACCTTGGGTTACGGAATGTCGAATGTCGCGGTCGTTTTGGCCCGCACATCGTCGAGGGTCACCTCTGGAGCGAGTTCAATCAATTGAAAGCGCCGAGCGTCTTGGTTCATCTCAAACACGCCTAGGTCCGTCACAAGCATGTCTATACATGCCTTGCCAGTGAGCGGTAAGGTGCACTGGGGAATGAACTTGGGCGCCCCTTTCTTGTTGCAGTGATCCATCATCACCACGACCCGGCGTACGCCAGCAACCAGGTCCATCGCACCGCCCATGCCTTTGACCAGTTTGCCTGGAATCATCCAATTAGCGATATCACCCTCTTGGGAGACCTCCATGGCTCCCAAAATCGCCAAATTGATGTGCCCGCCACGGATCATGGCAAATGACTCGTGGCTGGAGAAGTACGACGCCCCCTCCACAGCGGTCACGGTCTGTTTGCCGGCATTGATTAGATCAGCGTCGACGGCATCGTCTGTGGGAAAGGGCCCCATGCCCAGTAGGCCATTTTCTGACTGCAACCACACGTGCATGTCGTCTGGCACGTAATTGGCGACCAGCGTTGGCATGCCAATACCCAAGTTGACGTAAAAGCCATCTTGCAGTTCAGCAGCGGCACGGCGGGCAATGTCATCGCGGGTCCAAGGCATTACCGGATGGTACGCGAGGGGGAACACGTGCGTTTGCCATCTTGTGTGCGACCTGACCTACAATGCCTCGTTCCATGAAACCGCTTACCTCACCGATTCAAACGCTCTGTACCCATGACCTGCTGCTCGAGGACACCACGCCCCGCGAGGGCGTCTGCGTCTCGACAAACCCAGCCACCGGCGAGCCCCTTGGCGCTGTTCGGCTGCAGTCGCGTGACGAGTATGAAACCACCATTGCCCGGGCGGTCGCCGTACAGCGACACTGGCGCATGCTGCCAGCACCCAAGCGAGGGGAACTTGTTCGTCGCATTGGCAACGCCTTCCGTGAGCACGAAGATGCCCTAGGCGAACTGGTCACGCTTGAGATGGGAAAGATTCTGCCCGAGGGCATTGGCGAAGTCATTGAGTGCATCGACATAGCCGACTTCGCTGTTGGCCTCTCGCGACAACTGTACGGTTTGACCATGCACTCCGAACGCCCTAATCACCGCATGTACGAGCAGTGGCATCCAGTGGGCACGATCGGCATTATCACCGCGTTCAATTTCCCGGTTGCCGTGTGGGCTTGGAATGCCATGCTCGCAGCAGTGTGTGGTGATGCCATGGTGTGGAAGCCAAGTTTGGTCACGCCACTGTGTGCGCTTGCGATGAACAACATTGCACAACAGGTAATGCGTGACCAAGACATCTTTACGCCCGAAGGCTGCGACCCCGCTGACGTGTTTGGCTTGGTCATTGGCACTGACGACGAAGTCGGCGAAACCATGATTGCCGATCGACGCTTGCCGCTTATCAGTGCAACAGGTTCGTGCCGAATGGGACGCCACGTCGGAACGCAGGTCGCCAAGCGGCTGGGCCGATGTCTGCTAGAACTCGGGGGCAACAATGCCATCATTGTCGGTCCATCTGCCGACATCGACCTTGTCGTTCGCGGCACGGTTTTTGGTGCTGTGGGAACAGCCGGGCAACGCTGCACGTCTACCCGGCGCATGTTCTGTCACAGTTCAATCATCGATCAGATCACTGACGGGCTCGTCAAGGCTTATGCCACCGTGCCCATTGGTAATCCGCTTGATGCCTCAACGCTCGTGGGGCCGCTCATCGACCAGCGAAGTGTCGATGGCATGCGTGCAGCCATCGAGCAGGCCACCATCCAAGGGTGCACCGTGCTATGCGGCGGGGTTGAGGGTATCGATGCGTTTGTCGATGACGCAGGTTCATTCGTTACGCCAACCATTATTCGCGTGCCTCGCGGTGCAAGCCCGGCCATTACAAAGGAAGAGACATTCGCCCCTGTGTTGTATCTGTTCGAGTACGACACGCTTGATGAAGCGATAGCTGCGCAAAACGACGTAGACCAAGGCCTTTCCAGTGCCGTCTTCACTGACAGTGTGCGAGAGGCGGAACGATTCCTTTCGCATAACGGCAGCGATTGTGGCATTGCCAATGTGAACATCGGCACGAGTGGTGCGGAAATTGGCGGCGCATTCGGCGGCGAAAAAGACACTGGTGGCGGTCGTGAGTCGGGTTCCGATGCATGGAAGCAGTACATGCGACGCCAGACATGCACAATCAACTGGGGTGACGATCTTCCCTTGGCCCAGGGCATTGAATTCGGCTGAGCCTTCTGGGGCTTGTTCCAAACTTCAGAACGCCATGCACTCAGTCATCCATCTTCGTCGTCCAGCCATTGTGCAGGTCAGTGGGGAACCGTGGGTGCCAGAGGATGCCATTCGTGAGCAGGCTGAGCAGCGGTGGGATGTCATGTGCGCGGCCAACAGCAAGTTGTTTGATGGTGCATTGCTGCATGTCGTTGGCGTTGACCGAACCGGCTGTGGGGGTGCGACGTTTCAAGCTATGCCCTGCGCATTTAAGTGGTATGCCGTGCAGGCAGATGGGCCAGATTGTGGCTGTCGGCCGCTGGGCGTCAAAGGCCTTGTGCGTAGGGGCGAGCACATACTGATGGGGCAGCGGGCTTCGTGGACCACCTTTCACGGTGGCGATTGGGAGTGCGCACCTTCAGGTGGTGTTGAACCTGGGCAGACGCCTGAAGCTGCAGTGGAGAAGGAACTTCAAGAGGAAACGGGGCTATCGATCAATGAACCACCACATGCACGAGCGATCTTGTTCGACGACACAGCGTTGTCGTGGGAAGTCGTTTTTGAATTGTCAGTTGCCAATGACGCAAGGCCGATTGCTGCAGCAGAGTACGAATCACTGCATTGGCATACCATCACGCAGATGCCTCAACCCTTGACTCCGACCGCGCAGCGTATGCTTGCGATGCTCGCCTGAGCAACTCAGCGTTTGTCTACGTGGGGCGAATTGACTATCGAGTTTCCAGATATTGCTCAACGCTCTTGACGTCGTTGAGAATCTGCGGGGTCACTCGTATCGAGAATTCGGCGCCTGCTTCGCAGCGGACGACTTTTGTTGCGCGGGCTCGGTTGACCCATGGGCGGCCAGCGCGGACATACGTCACATTGTCTTTTACGGCACGCTGGCGAGCCACCTTCTTGCGGGATCGCTGGGCCGAAGTCTGCAGCCCCATCAGCCGTTCAATGGTCTTCACCTGTGCAGCGTGCTTGGGCACGGCACGGACGGTGAAGGTCATATCGGTGTTGGGTGCAATATCAGCGGCCATGGAACGGTCCTTTCAGCATCGCCCGTTTTGATTTGGGCGAGCCACACAGTGTATCAGGCCTCTTGACCCGGGCAAGGGGGAAGGCTGAATGCGGGCTGCAGGGCCGTTGCATGGGGACTTCTTGCAGGGGCTCATTCGCTTCCGGCGACGCGGTCAATTTCCTCAAACGGGGTTTCGCCGTGGGCAACAAGATCGAAGCCGAACTCTTCCAGCGTGGTGAACAGCCCGTTGCGAGCAAGGGTGCGAATTGCGCCGATGGTCGGCCCTTTCATGATGACATCGCGAATGGGGTCGGTTACTTCCAGCAACTCGTATAGGCCTCGCCGACCAACGAAGCCTGTCTTCAAGCAACGCGGGCAGCTTCGGGATCAATGAACCGAATTTCAGCACGGCCAATGAGAATGACGTCGCCATTGGCGAGTCGTTCAGGCCGAGTAATAGACTCGTCATTGAGTTGTGTGCCGTTGCGAGACTTCAGATCTCGAACGCTCCACCGGTCATCGACCA
>JABAAC010000033.1 GCA_014238965.1 Phycisphaerales bacterium
AGACGATTGCATCCGCATTCAAACTGGATCAAGATTCGAAGCGGACTGGATCGCACGGCGATTTGGACGCGATCTGGACGCCACGGCAGCCTACACCCTTGGTGCCACCGCCACGGTGTCCATTACAACACGCGATACGCCGGCGCCGGCACGGATGTCAGCGCCGGCGGTCGCGCCATCAACAGCACGCCCAGCATCACCGCGTCGACGGTTTCTTGATCTCGAGGAATTCGTTGTCGGCGCGAGCAATCGACTGGCTTGGGCGGCAACGACTGGCATTGTCGAGGGGACCGGCCCAGGTGTGCCACTGTTCATTCACGGTCCCTGTGGCGTAGGCAAGACACACCTGCTGCAAGGCCTATGCCGCCAGATTGGCACTCGAGACGGGTGGTCTTCGCTGCGATACCTCACCGGCGAACAGTTCACGAATGAGTACATCTCCGCGCTCAAAGACAAGCGTATCGAGCGATTCAGACGCAGCCTACGACGGCTGCGACTGCTCGCCATTGACGATGTGCACTTTGTAGCGGGAAAGCAACGCACACAGGAAGAACTGCTCCACACGATTGACGCAATCAGCATGGGCGGTGCCCAGATTGTGCTTGCATCGGACGCTGCGCCTGACCAGATTCGGCGATTCCAACGAGGCCTCGTCAGTCGGTGCCGAGGCGGCAACGTGGTTGGTGTAGAGCCCCCGGATCTGGACACCTGTCGATCCCTCGCTCGGCGCATTGCCATGGCTCGCAGCCTCTCCCTGGAGACCACAGCCGTTGAGTTAATCGCAGCGGAGTCCGGTGATGAGGTACGCGCCATGTCGGGCCTGCTCACTCGCGTTGCAGCAGCTCGGATGCTTACACCATGCGACGGGCCGGTTAGTTGCAGTGAGATTCGGTCCGCCTTGCAATATGGCAGCGTCAAGGTGCCCATTCGGCTCCCAGACCTCATTACGGCCACGGCCGAGGTCTTAGGCCTCACGGTGCCCACACTCATCGGCAGCGGACGAACGCAGCGTGTTGTTCTCGGACGTGCCTTGGTGGCCTGGCTCGCTCGGGACTGCACTGGGGCTTCATTCCCCGAAATCGCCTATTCCTTGAAGCGTCGATCGCACTCCTCCGCTATAGCTGGACACCGCCGTATCGAGCAGGATCTCGCCAAGGGTGTCAAAGTCCCGCTTGCACAAGCCCAGGTCCCGCTGGCGGACTTGGCCCAACGGATCCGACGACGGGCCCAACAGTGAGCCCGGGGCGGTACACTCAAGGGCATGCAACGCTGCTGTTGGGTTGCCGCGGCCGCTTTGTGCGTCTCGGCTACCGGGGAGGTGCCGGAACATCGCCTCAATGCGGCCAAGATGCAGATTCAGCGCACCATTACGGTGCAGCAGAACAACACGCATCTGAGCCGGCTAGCTGCCTTGCGCACACTGCGTGATCCAACGCTTGAACCGATTTTTAGATCCCTTGTCAGCGATCCCCAATGGCCCATGCAGGTCCATGGCATTTTAGGATTGCATGAGCTCACGAGAAACGGGTTTGATGCGAAAACACTCTTGAGTCTCGATGCGCAGGCTCGTGAACAAGCACTCCTTGTTGTGCTCGATGAAGGCACACTTTCCACTTCTCGGTTGCAGGAACTGCTGACCATCGACACCATCGAGCCGCACCTTCAGGCTCGATTGCTGGACGAAGCGAAGCATCGCGGCTTGTCTGTAGACGCAGCCATATTGACCCGCGTGCTAAAAAGTGGGGATCCTCGTGCTGCAGGACGCTGCGGGATGCTGTTGGCAGCAGCGCATGACCGAACGGCCTTGCCAACACTTGATCGCCTCATCATGCAGTGGGAAGAGCCACGACAACTCGAGGCCTCCTTTGCAGCAATGCAAACGCTTCGCCGACATCCAAGCCCGATGGGCGCTCGATGGATAGAAGATGCGCTCGAAGCAGAAGCGCGACCGGGACCGCAACGCTACGCATTGATGGCATTGCTTTCCTGTGGCGCACATGCAGAAGACCCTCGATGGGCTCGTGCAATGGCTGAGGCAACCCGGCACCGCCACCGCGTGGATCTTGCCTTGGTTCGATTGATGGCAAAGGCCCCATTTTCAGCTGCCGCACGCGACTCACTTCATGACGAACCACTTCTGCACAACATCGCCGATGCTACAGACGCAATTGCTTCTGACGGCGCCACCCAACCTGATGCACTTGTTCGATTGGTCGAAACGGGGCACGGCAGGAGCATCGAATGGCTTCTTGACACGGCCGCCGAGCACAATCCGGGCATAGTCCAACCGGCCATGGAGCGACTCATTGAGCGCATTGCGGTAACAGGATCAGCGAATCCAACGGCCATGGATCAAGGCTTACGAGCGGCAATTGTGTTGCATGACATAGCCCCTGCTCGTCTGCGACAACTGCTCGCTGACGCCCCGGACGAAAGCCCCAGACAACAAGCCCTTTTGCTTGCCGCACTACAGTTGAATGATGTTGAACTCGCACATGTTGCTGGCCGCATTCACCGCATTGGCTTGAGTGTCACTGACGCTATGACCCTCCTGCTATTGGCACGGTGGCAAGACCATCTCGGCGCCAAGGAAATTGACCAACTTGGCCTCGTCATGGACGGCACTCGACTGGCTGACCCATTGCGAACGCAGGCTGCGTGGCTCTTGCTTCGTCACACCGGGCAGCACGGCGCCCTGCTAAATGCCCGGTCTGAAACACTGTCCCACTGACTCCCCCCATTGACGCCCCGCCCTGTGCTTCCTGCAAGGGCTCGCAGCGAGACTTCCCTGTTGCCTGAAACCATCGCACTTGTTGAGCCAGCTTTCGCACCGGATGAACTCATGGTTGTTGAAGCGGCACTGAAAGGCCGCGGCGGTCACCCCATCGATCAAGTGGAGTCCGATGTGGCGCGGCATACCGGCCAGACTGACGCCATTGCTACTGGCTCATATGAGCACGCTGCAGTTCTCTTGCTGCAAGCATCGGGCATTCAAGAAGGCGACAATGTCATCATGAGTGCCCTCGTTGATCCGCGCATCGAGGCAGCCGTGCGACGGGTTGGGGCCTCCCCAAATATTGTCGACATCGATCCAAGCCATCTCGGTCCCGCAACCCAAGCCATTGAGTCCGCCGTTTCATCGACAACTCGTGCCGTCATCGCCGGCTCGATCGACGGTGATATGCGAATGGTTGATTCCGTCGCAAGTGCGTGCGTCCGTCAAGAAATAGCCTTCATCGAATGTGTGGGACCTTGGCTGGGGATGCAATTGGATGGCCGCGCTGCTGGTGCCCGTGGGCGAGCTGCACTGATTGACTTGGGCCAGGGGGTACCACACGGTGTCGATCAACTGGGCATCGTCTCAACCAGTGACGATACGCTTGCACAGCACTGTCGCGCCATGCGATCAACGGGCGATGGAGTTTCACCCGCCATGCCTGGCAGAGTCACGGCTGCAATAGCATCCGCAAGGCTCGGCCGCCTACCACTCATTCATGAATCCTGTGCAGTAGTATCGGAGACCTACGTGCGAAGCCTCGCGGGCCAGTCTTCGCTGTCGCTTCCGGCCATAGTGGGCAGCCCTGACGCTCGCTGGGCACGCATGGTCGTTCGACTTGATGACGAATTGAGCGACGCTGAACGCGATGAGATTCTTGCTGGCCTAGGCAGGCATGACATTGAAGCTGTGCCCGCCGCGTCGTTGGCCCCAAACGCCAAGGACACCTGCCCTGTTGCCGCGTCACTGGCACCGCGACTTGTTGCACTGCCACTGCACGCAAATCTTCGCGCAGCTGACACGCAACTCATCTCGCAGACGCTGGAACTGATGATCGACCGTGCCACCTTCCACCGGTAGCGACTGTGATCAAACACCTGGTGGCAACTGTCGGGCTGCTCGCCACTGCGAGAGCTTCACACCGAGCGTTCGAAGCCCAATGCCCAACGCCTCGGCGGTGCGACGTCGATGGCCACCTTGGCTTCGAAGTGTCGCTACCACAGCCTGCCGCTCCAGATCAGCCAGTGTGCTTGAACCGTTACAGATGAATGACTGCCCCGGGGCTGAAGCATCCGCAACCGCAGCAGCAAGACTGCACCGCAGCCCCAGCTCATGGTCATTGCCCGGCCACTGATACTCGTGCGGCAATCCAAGATCGGCATACGCCGCGTTCGTACCGTGCTGCATTGCAACAAGACGTGGAATGTCATCACGCCGCTCAATGAGCGAGGGCACACGAACGACTCGGGATGTCCAACCCTCGGGAACGCCCGCAGCTGCAGAAACCAGACCCGGCTGTGCTGGATCTCGATGCACCGTGGCGATCAGACGGGCCTGTACGGCCCGCTCGATGGAATCACACGTCGATTGCCATGTGCCCGCGGCCAACCTCACCAGCAAGGCAGTCATGGGTTCGCTTGCAGCGTCAATGTGCTGAAGCACAAGCGTCCCGCCAACGGCAAGATCCATAGCCCCAAGGACCGATTTTGATCCAAATAGGCGTTCGATAGCATCGGGCTCTCGCACATCAACCTGCAACAACGGGCCCCTTGCACTGCGTGTGTGTAGCCATCTCGCTGCAGCGAGCACAGGCGTACCACTTGGACCTGCAATGGTTACCACGCCTGGAGTCTCCACGACCTGCCGCAGCCTAGCTCGCAAGCCAGTCATCGCATCGGACTCACCCACCAACTCGTGAGCTGATCCGTCGACTGTCAGAGTATTGGTTGTCTCCCGTCGCCAAGTTGCTCGTACGAGACTGGCCTGATTGATCAACGCCGCAGGCATTGCTTTGCCCGGGACATGCCGAAGCACCGCGACGCTGGGATCGATGACGCCCAACTCGGATTCAGCACAGGGCCAGAACTGCTCCGCCACAACCGCCACGTCAATGCGCCCCCGCCGGCACAAGGCCGCCATCGCCGCGGGCGTTTCGCACAGGTGCAATGTGGCATCTCCGGCCGAAAGCCCACGCGGCGCAGGCCCCAGGAAGGCGACATGGGCAGTAGAACTGGCAGGCATGGTGTGCATCCACCGATGCCATCGACCGGCTAGCCCACCTTGGAACAGTTTCCGCAAACCACCACCGCTAGGAGCATGCGCCGGCGGGCTGGCTAAACCTGTCAGGGCGCGTGGCGGCCGGACAGAACGCGATCTGGGCGAAGCGCCGTTTGCAACCGCTCCACGTCAAAGACGGCAGATGGAAGTGCCTCTGGGGCACTCAACTCAGCAAGCAAAATCCGGGCAAGATTGTCGCCAGATCGAACATCCACGTAGCGAGCAAACCCACGAGCGGCCAGCATTGGCCCCTCATCGTGATCACGGTGATCTGCCGTCACCGTACGGCCCCTTGCATCGGTGATGGTGACACGGGTCACTTGCGATCCATCAGCCGTGAGATCCAGCGTTTCATGACTTCCATCAGCTCGCTTGAGTGTGATCTGCACAGCGTTCTCCATCGACGTCACGGTGGCTCCCGGTGGAATGCCTGCAATGCCCAGCAAGCGACGCAAGGTCGCTGCAGGCAGCACTGCCTCGACACCATCATCTGGGCCCCCTATCGTCAACGTCGTTGGTTCACTGAAGAGATCGAATGTGAAGTCACCCTCAGGTGTGGTGCCCGTCCACAGGTAAACATCTCCAAATTTGGTCACTCGCGCAGAGGCATGGGTGTACCCCTTGATCCACACTTCCAAATCTCCCTGCTCTATATGGCTGCCCTGGTCATCTGCCCAGTGCAATTCAATCAGGCCACGAAGATGTACGGCATCAAGCTCGCTGAATGCTTGCACTGTTTCGCCTGCAGCGTGTACGTCTCCAGGCACGGTTGGTGGTGGCGACGTGCATCCTCCGAGCGAAATGCACAGCGCGATCACGCCACGCATGCATGATGAATTAGCCCAAGTCACCATGCAGAATCTCACCGAGTTGCTCATGGACGGCAACGATGTCGTCGTCGTCAAGGCCTGGATCCGTCACTTCCATCGGCGGCGAATCTGATGTGCCCCGTGGACTGAGCAGCCAAACCTCTGCATCGGACTCATGTCGCCGGCCTTCAAATCGAAGGAGTCGCTTTCGAAGCAGAACCAACGCAAGGACGTATCGGAAGGCCTGTCGCTCACGTTTGGACTCGCCCTCCAGACGGATAAACAGATCAAGCAACGCCTCATCATCGACAAAGGCACGTCTGGGCCCATCATCATCGGGCACCTGCGTACGCCACATACTGAAGAGCCCCGGGGGACGCGACTGAGCAGACCATGCTTCTAGGGCATAGTCCACCCGCTCAAGTTGCCCATCTTGGCTTTCCCGAAGTGTGGCAATACAACACTCGCCGGGCTCCAAGTCTCGGCCTGTGAGCCCACACGTTCTGGAGGGCTTGGACACGCTGTAGTCATCAACTGCCATGGGGACGGAATCCTGTTGCAGCAAGGTGGCTGCGACGGGCCAAGTATACTCGTCCACAACGCTCGACTTTCAAGGCTCGACTTGCAATTCCCTATGCCACAGGCCCTCCAGACAATCGACCTTCTTGAACTCCTTCTGGAGTTGGCGGTCATCTGGGTCGTGGTCTACGTCGCCTATCGATTCCTTCGAGGCACACGCGGCGCTGGCGTCCTCAAGGGCTTTGGCGTCCTGCTGGGGTTGTTTGTACTGCTGCAGGTGATCGGCCTTGGCACCGAACGCTTCGCGAGGTTGAATTACCTAGTGGATTCGTTCGTTGGCCTTGTCACCATCATGCTTGTCGTAATCTTCCAGCCAGAACTGCGACAGGCTGCGATTCGACTTGGACAAGCGCCGTTCCTGCGGCGTTCTGGCAAAGACCAAGCCACAGGTGTTCAAGCGATAGCCGATGCAGTCGATTTGCTCGCCCGTGGACAATTCGGTGCCATTATCGCCATCGAACGAAGCGTCAGACTCGGTGGACTCGTTGAAGTAGGCCAGTTGCTCGACGCTCGCCTGTCAGCTCGCATGTTGCAATCGATTTTCTGGCCCAACAGCCCGCTGCATGATCTAGGCGTTGTCGTTCGAGGCGATCGAATTGTCGCTGCGGGCGTACAGTTCCCACTTGCGGAAGAGGGTACGGTTCCCGCTGGGCTGGGCTCACGACACCGCGCCGCTATTGGGCTATCTGCTGAGAGTGATGCCATTGTGGTCGTCGTCAGTGAGGAAACCGGCACGGTGTCATTGGCTGTCGAGGGTCGTCTTGAACGACCAATACCAACTGCCAACCTTGTGGGCCGAATACTGCATCATCTTGGTGCAAGCGAGAAGTCCGATCAGGCTGAAACCCCTTCGACCGGAGATGCCGCATGAGCCTGAAACAACGCATTACCACGGTCATTGTGGTCAGCGTCGTCACTCTGCTGATTTGGCTCGTCGCCGAGGGGCGAACGCGGTCCAGCGAGACATTTCCCGGTCGTGTGCAATTCGTAGTCGCTTCCGGCGACAGTCCAGCGGACTTTGCTGTCTCGCCGGCACAGATTCCCGTCATGATTTCGGTATCAGGACCGGCATCGGCTATTCGAGAAGCTCGATCGAGTCTTCGGTCAGAATCGCTCCGCATCGAAGTTGCAGCCGAACACGGCCGCCGGGAACTCAACGACCTCACCGGACTGGTGTCGAAGTTGTCAGAGATTCGAAAGATGGGGATCGAAGTCGTTTCGATCGATCCAACGGACGTGGTGATTGATATCGCCGAACGTGTCCCTAGGCAGGCAACAATTCGACCACTCCTCCCTGCGGAAACTCGAGTAGAAGACCTGTCCGTTACCCCCAAACAGGCAACGATCTACGTCCTTCGGCCAGACCTCAAGAAACTCGCTGATCCCCTCTTACTCGAAGCAATCGTGGACCCCGAAGACCTCGCTTCACTTGAGCCCGGAGGCGATCACACGGTCAATGCCACGTTGCGGCTAGCGGGTGATGCCGTGCTTAGCGCCGCTGCCACCATTGACCCACCCACTGCAGCTGTTCGGTTTCGACTACTAGGTAGCCTTCGACAGACGACCATTGACACGGTTCGCGTCATGGTGCTCACGGCCCCAGAGGATCTTGGCGCATTCGATGTGACTGTTGCAGACAAACTGCTTGCCCAAGTTGAAATCGAAGCAGACCCAGAGACGATCAGCCGTATCGACAATGGAATGAACGTATTTGCCGTGGTCTACCTCAAACGTGATGACCTAGAGAAACGCATTGCTTCTAAACAGGTGTCGTTTCTCATCGCGCTGGATATCGATGGTCCAGGCCGTGGCGTACAGATAACCGGCGGCGACAATGCACTGCCGAGGGTCGCATTGACGATTAAACTGCGAGAGCCGCAAGCTCAAGAGCGATAAACAACGCTCTTGTCGGCCTTTATGGTCTTCCCAACAGCCATTCTTGACGATTGAGTGCTGTCATGAGAAGTCAGTGCCAACGAGTGGCATGCCATGCTTTCTTGCCCCGCTTGAGCAAGATCGTACCACCGTGCAGAAGATCACTGGTGCCCAAAACCCGACTCTCTGCATCTTCACCAGCCACCTTTTCACCGTTGATCGAAACGGATCCATTTCGCAGAAACTCTCTCGCTTCACGACGCGAGGACGCAAGCGATGTGTCCGGGAGCAGTTCAGCAAGCGATGTCCCATCGCCCTCCAGTGATGTAGCGGCGTGCGTGGTCGTGGGGACATCCGCGAAAACGGCCTCGAGCATGTCGGCATCGATCGAACGAATGTCACCGCCGAACAACGCCTCGGACGCCTGCTCCACTCGCTGCACAGCAGCGTCGGAATGCATGCGTGATGTCATGTCTCTGGCCACGGCACGCTGCGAAGCGCGTTCGTGTGGCGAAGCTTGGTGCGCTGCTTCGATTGCATCAACTTCTTCTTCATCCTTGAACGTGTACCAGCGAAGAAAGTTAGCAGCATCCGCATCGGTCACGTTAAGGAAATATTGGTACATGGCCCATGGACTCGTACGATCGGCAGTCAGCCAAATCGCCCCGGCCTCTGTCTTGCCAATCTTGCCACCATCCGATTTAGTGACCAGTGGCGAGGTGATGCCGTACCCGCGAGGTTCAGACTCATGAACCCCTTGCATATCACGGCGAATCAAATCGATCCCCGAGACAATATTGCCGTATTGATCGCTGCCCGCCAACTGGACCGTGCAGTCCATCGTTCGCCTCAGATGCAGAAAGTCGTACGCTTGCAACAGCATGTACGAGAACTCGGTATAGGAGATGCCCTGCTCTCGATTGTGCAGTCGCTCCTTCACCGATTCCTTTTGAATCATGGCGTTCACTGAGAAGTATTTGCCTATATCTCGCAGCACATCGAGATATCCCAACTCGCACAACCAGTCGGCGTTATTCACGATGACCGCGGCGTTGGGGCCATCAAAGTCCAGCACTCGTTCAAAAATGCGGCGTTGCCCTTGCACGTTTGCCTCGACCTGCTCACGCGTGAGCAACTGCCGCTCTGCATCCTTGCCAGATGGATCGCCAATCAAGCCCGTGCCTCCACCAACAAGCACAATCGGACGATGCCCTGCTCGCTGCCAATGCGCAAGCAAACTGATGGCGATGTAATTGCCAATCGTCAGGCTATCGGCTGTGGGATCGAAGCCGCAATAGGCTGACCGCCCCGGCATTGCAAGAAACCCTGGCAATGCATCGTCAGCCGTCGTCTGATGTAACAACCCTCGCCAAGTCAATTCTTTCAGGATGTCAGTCATGTTTCACGCTCCGGCAGGCCGGCCCCGCCTTCTCCTACACCCACTGCACATTCCACCTGGGCCTTCGATGGCACAACAGCCAAGACAACACATGGCCATGCAGTCTGTATTGCAGCGCTGAGCACGACTACCAAAATTGCCAATCGGTCGAGCAAGCCCGTACTGAACGCCGATTCAGCATCTGTCGCAGTGGACGATTGGACAGTATTGCCTTGCTCCTCAGCTACTTCGAATGATTGCAGTACAAACTGCAAGAGTGCCACCAACTCATCAAAGAAGGCACACGCTGCGACTACGCCACCAGCAACCGAGAGCAGTTTCAACCAGGACCAACAACGAAGCAATGCCGCAGTAGTACATTGGTCGCCCGCCTTGGCCTTCAGCCCACCGACCAACAGCAGGATTGCCAATGCGATATTGATCAGACACACGGCCAACTCTGTGGCCCAACGACCATCACTCAATGTCAGCCCAGCCTCTTTCATCGCAGACTCATCTGCCAATAATGCCGAGATGCCTTGCTGCCCCCACCACAACAAGCCAAGAACCCCAAACATGATTGAGAGGACCGCCACCCATCCAGGCACGGGCGATGTTGAGCGATCCATCGGCCCAACAACCCCCACTGGGGGTGTCATGCTTGGCGGATTGGACATGTAACCTGTCACGTATTGGCCTCCAGCCTCTTGGCCACCTTAAAAGCGGCGAAGGAACCGCTCATCATTTTCAAACATCCAGCGAATGTCGCCGATGCCATACCGACGCATGGCAATGCGCTCTACACCGAGGCCGAATGCGAACCCGGTCCATTCTTCAGGATCGATACCCACTTCCTGCAGCACATTTGGATCGACCATGCCGCAGCCGCCCAACTCGATCCATTGCCACTTGCCTTTGATCTTCATCTTCATGTCTACTTCAGCAGATGGCTCTGTGAACGGGAAGAAACTTGGCCGCATCCGAACTTCAGCGTCAGAACCAAAGTAAGCGCGGGCAAAGGCAAGCAGAGTCGACTTTAAATCAACAATGGTGACATTGCGATCGACATACAGCCCCTCCACTTGATGGAACATGCTGTAGTGCGTCGCATCATGGGTGTCTGGCCGATACACACGGCCCGCTGCAACAATGCGCACTGGTGGCGGAGTGTGATCGAGCACCCGAATCTGCACAGTCGAAGTTTGACTGCGCAGCATGCGCCCATCACCGAGATAGAAGTTGTCCGTAGGTTCCCGTGCGGGGTGCGCTTCAGGCACATTCAATGCCGTAAAATTGTGACGCTCATCTTCAAGTTCCGGTCCTGTAACTGGGGTAAAGCCCATGCGGCCAAACACGTCAAGCATGTCGTCAATCGTTCGTGTGATGATGTGCCGCCTGCCGGCTCGTTCGCCTCCACTAGGCTCCGTTATATCCATCAGGCGTGATGGCGCCGTTTCGCCCTTGGCCTTGCGTTGCTCAAAGGCTGCCTCAAGCGCGCCCTTGAGCGAATTGAGCGCCTGCCCAAAGGCCTTGCGATCTTCCTTTGCGACATCCTTGATGTCACCCATCAATCCCTTGAGCCGACCCTTGGACCCGAGCCACTCGATTCGCCATGCTTCAAGCCCATCGGCGCCCGCTGACTGTTCGAGCGCACGAAGCGCTGCATCCTGATGGTCTTGCAGATGGGTTGACATGGCCGAGATGGTACCGGAGAGGGCTTGGTGCCTGCGACAACGCCCCCGCGTGCCGAGCACCCAGGGGCGTTGCAAATCAATCTAAACGATCCCTACTGTCAGCCCTCGTCGGACTTGGGCTCTTTGGACTCTTCCTCAGCGGGTGTTTCAGCCGCATCCTCAGTAGGTGCTTCAACCGCTTCTTCAGCAGGTGCCTGAGTAACTTCTTCGATAACTGCCTCAGAGGCATCTTCAGCAGGCTCTGCCATAGCTACGGCATCGTCACCGCCAGCCTTACGAAGCGACGCAGCAAACGCTGTTCGTCGATCAGCCTTGCGTCGTCGGCTTGACGTCCCGCCACCAATGTTGGGGCCGTCTTCATCACCCACCAACTGGAGGACAACGATGTCGGTCCCATCACCAAGGCGATTACGGCCCGTGTGCACGATGCGGGTATAGCCACCATCTCGATCACTGAAACGATCGGCAATGACGGTCATGACGTGCTGCACTAGGCGGGGCGCCTTTCGCACTTCGCCATACCGGTTGAACTGAATGTCATCGGCAGATGGAAGATCGAAGTAGTCACTGTGCTTGCGGCTATCGGGCACGTTTGGATCAGCAACCCACGAATGGATGTGCCGATCATTCAGACGAGCCTCAATCTGACGACGAGCCTTCAGACCACCGCGGCGAGCGATCGTGATGAGTCGCTCCACGAATGGCTGAACCGCACGTGCCTTGGGCATAGTGGTCTCAATCTGACCGTGCTCAAAAAGCCCCGCAGCGAGGTTGCGAAGCATAGCGCGACGGTGTTCACTGTCCCGCCCGAGTTGCTTGCCGTTGATCTTGTTACGCATGGTTCAACTCCTTCCCGCCGTCGACCAATTGGCCGACCAGCAGGCTCCACTCAGGACATGATTGCCGGCAAGGTGGCATAGCCCTCAGGCAATTGCATGCCCAATGACAGTCCCATCTCATCAAGCTTCTTCTTCACTTCCCGCAGCGAGGTCTTGCCAAAGCTGCGGACGCCGAGCAATTCCTGCTCTGTCTTACTAACCAATTCGGCGACGGTTTCAACTTCAGCCGTCTCCAGGCAGTTGCCAGCCCGAACCGTCAGGTCCAGTTCGTTCACATTCATGCCCAACTTGCGGGCAAGCGACTCGTCGACCGCTGCGACGGCTGCCGCCTCCTCGGAGACTCGGCTGTCGCCAGCATCAGACATTTGCACAAATGGGTTCAGGTGCTTGCGGAGAATCTTCGCCGCTTCAACCAACACCATCTCAGGTGATTGTGTCCCGTCAGTCCAAACGTCAAGAACGAGGCGATCGTAATTCGTCTTTTGACCCACCCGAGTGTCTTCCACGCGATATCGAACGCGAAGTACGGGGCTGTACACACTGTCCACGGGGATCTCACCGACGATTTGCTCCTCGGCGCTGCGCTGGTGACGCTCGGTCGCTGGCGTGTAGCCACGGCCACGATCCACGTTGATTTCAATGTCAAGATTGACTTGGTCCGTAAGTGTTGCGATGACATGATCGGAGTTGTGAATTCGAATGGCCGTCTCGGCCTCGATCAACTCACCGGTCACGTCGCCAGGGCCTTTGGCCCGAAGCGTCATAGACCAGTCACGATCCTCATCGCTGTCGACACTGATGACCAGCCCACGGAGGTTGAGCAGAATGTCTGTGACGTCCTGCTTCACGCCGGCGATCGTGCTGAATTCATGATCAACACCACCGATGCGAACGGACGTAATCGCCGCCCCTTCGATACTGCTCAACAAAATTCGACGAATGCTATTGCCAACGGTCGTACCGAAGCCTCGTTCCAGAGGCTCGACGATAAATCGTGCGAATGTGTCTGTTCGAGACTGTTCTTCAACTTTAATTTCGGCGGGCAACTCGAGGCCTCGCCAGCGTACATGCATTGCCATGATTAAGGCTCCGACGGGTTTTTCCAACAAGGAGAGAGGGAGCTGGGTAATCGGATGTGAAACACTCCGTCGATCGTGTTCCACTCCTGCTGCGCCGGCTCCCGACATAATTGATCAATTCAGCAGCGGCGCTGCTTTCGAGGCCGGCACCCGTTGTGCGGAATAGGCGTGCGGTCTTCCACCGCAATGACGTCCAAACCAGAGTGACTCAAAGCGGTGATGGCCGACTCGCGACCGCCACCAGGGCCCTTCACCCGGACTTCGACTTCTTTCACGCCCATGCGTTTTGCCTTGGCCGCACTGCGTTCCGCAGCACGACTTGCAGCAAACGGCGTAGCCTT
The DNA here is from genome assembly GCA_014238965.1 of Phycisphaerales bacterium. Taxonomy (GTDB): domain Bacteria; phylum Planctomycetota; class Phycisphaerae; order Phycisphaerales; family SM1A02; genus JABAAC01. Next base: position 13,648 of record JABAAC010000033.1, read on the forward strand.
GCGAGCCCCCTTGAACCCAACGGTTCCAGCGGAGTCCCAGCACAGCGTTTCGCCATTCACATCGGTGAATGTGACGATCGTGTTGTTGAACGTCGCCTTCACATGGACGATCGCCCTCACGACGTTCTTTCGGATCTTCTTCTTTGCCATCAGTAGTGTCCTCTACACGAGGGGCGAATCAGCCCTTCACGCCCTTCTTGCCGGCAACGGTCCGCTTGCGGCCCTTACGGGTGCGAGCATTGCACTTGGTGCGTTGGCCGCGTGTGGGCAGCCCACGGCGATGCCGGTCGCCGCGGTAACTGCGGATGTCACGCAACCGCTGGATGTTTTGTTGTACCTGCCGACGCAAGGCACCTTCGACGATATACCCATCGTCCACCGCGGACGTGATTTCAGTGACCTCTTGCTCAGTGAGCTCGCCGGCCTTCTTCTCAGGGTCAACGCCTGCCGCTTCAAGAATGTCATCGGCAAACTTTGGGCCAATGCCATGGATGTAGCGAAGGGCATATCGCACCTTCTTTCGCTCTGGGATATCGATACCTGCAATACGTGGCATCTGTCTTCTCCGGGGAAAGCCTGAACGGCTCAGCCTTGTCGCGCCTTGAGCCGCGGGTTCTTCTTGTTGATCACGAACCGCTTGCCTTTTCGAATAACGATTTGGCAATCTTTGGTACGTCGCTTGATACTGCTTCTAACTTTCATAATTCAATTCCTCCCACCTCACTGGCGGTAGACGATCCTTCCCTTGGACATGTCGTAGGGGCTGATCTCGACTCGAACTCGATCCCCGGGCAAGATGCGGATGTAAAACTTCCGCATACGACCACTGATGTACGCGAGGATTTCCTTACCGTTCTCCAACTTCACCATGAAGCGGGTGTCTGGAAGGGCCTCCGTAACGGTGGCTTCGAGCGTGATCTTCTCCTCTTTGGCCATTTGGTAGATCGGTGCCTCCGCAAATTAGGGTCGACCCGGTGCCGAGCGACCGGACTGCTTGCGCTGCCCATCACTCGAGCCGAGCAGGCCCTCGTAGTTCCGCATTAGTAAGTTTGCCTCGATTCGCTGGACAAGATCCAAGCCCACGCTGACCACAATCAGCAAGCCTGTTCCGCCTAGGAAACTCGACACAAAGAATGGAATACCCATGTACCTGGCAACAAGTGCTGGGATCACTGCGATGAGGGCTAGGAATCCAGCGCCTACATACGTGATCCTGCCCACGACTGTTTCGAGATACTCGGCGGTCCGTGGACCAGGGCGAAGCCCTGGAATAAACGACCCATTTTCTCTGAGTTGCTGCGACATGTCCTCAGGACTGAAGACCACCGTCGTCCAGAAGTAACTGAAGAAGTAGATCAGAATGATCTCAAGCACGATATAGGGATATTCACCAAACTCGAAGTTTCGGTTGAGGAAGAACACTGTATCGGCGAGCCACACCGGCGATTCAGGTGTCATCGACGATTGCCAGTACCCCAGAATCGACGCGGGAAAGATGAGCAGCGATGACGCAAAGATGATCGGCATAACGCCGGCATGATTGACGCGTAGTGGCAGGTAATGCTTGGAACCGCCGTAACTCTTGCGACCGCGAGTGTGCCGCGCCTGCTGAATCGGAATTCGGCGCTGCGCCACTGTGATCAGAATCGAACCCGCAACAACAATAATGAAGGCGACAATCAGGAAGACCAACCCAAGGATGCCTACCGATGCATCACCGCTTTGCAGCGACAAACTTGTGTTCTCGGTCAACCAACCAATCGCTTGGGGCATTTGCGCCACAATGCCAGCGGTCAGAATCAGTGACACGCCATTGCCAATACCAAAGCGGTCAATCTGCTCGCCGAGCCACATTAGGAAAATGCTGCCCGCGGTCAATGCCGAAACCCCGGCAAAGAAGAAGACCATCGTGCCTGTAGGCGACTGGAACTGCGGCATAACTATGCCCGATGACTGCATGAACTTCAGCCACATGAAGCCCTGAATCAGACACATCGCGACAGTTGCATACCGCGTCCATTCCGTGATCTTTTGCTGCCCGGAGGCGCCTTCCTTCTTGAGCTCTTGCAACCGTGGAACGGCTGATTGCAGCAACTGAAAGATGATCGCCGCCGTGATGTAGGGCATGATGCCCAATCCGAAGATCGTCGATTGCTGGAATGACCCGCCCGAGAACACAGATACGTACGTGAGCAATTTGCCAAAGCCACTGCCGGCATCCTGCGATTGCTGCGCAAGTTCGGCAAGCGAGTTCTGATCCACGCCAACAAGCGGAATCCAGAACCCGATCCGATAGATCGCGATCATGCCCATCGTGAACAACACACGGTTGCGCAACTCGGGGATTCGGAAGATGTTAAAAATTGCGGTAAGCATCGGTGGGATCCGTGGATCAGTCCTCGGTGGCCTCGGTGGCTGGAGCCTTAGCAGGCGGTGCTTCGGTCGCGCCGCTTCCGGCTGCCATGCGTTCCTGCTTCTTTGTTGGCTTACTTCTATCTCGCATCCACTTGGTAATTGGCTGCTCCACAACGGCTCCGCCTGCTGCCTCGATAGCGGCCTTGGCTGCCTTGGAGAACTTGGCGGCGGTCACGGTGAGCTTCTTGGTCAGCGAACCTTCAGCAAGCACCTTGAGCGGCAACTTTGCGTCACGAATAACACCCGCCTCGGCCAACGAAGCAGCGTTCACTTGGGAGCCTGCATCGAAGCGAGCCTCAAGATCACGCAGGTTCACCACATGAAACCGAGTCTTGAACGGAGCATTCGTGAAGCCACGCTTAGGCAACCGGCGAATCCAACTTTGCTGGCCGCCTTCGTAATAAGCGCGATGCTTGTGTCCACTGCGTGAACCGGCGCCCTTGTGGCCACGCCCAGAAGTCTTGCCATGGCCGCTACCGGGACCTCGCCCGATTCGCTTTCGCGACTTGAATCGTCCGACCGTGCACGTTATTTCGTGAATCATCATTGGCGTTACGTCCTCAGAAAGTCTCAACCCATCAGGCCGAGGCATCCTCCTCGTTCGCATCCTCAGCAACGGCAACCACCGCGCCGACCGACACCATGTTCTCGACGAGGGTGGTGCCGATATCGACTCCACGCAATGCCTGAACGTCTTCTTTGCTTCGCAGTTGCGACAGTCCATCCATGACAGCCTTGACAACGTTCTTGGAGTTGTTGGACCCCAGTGACTTGGTCAGGCAGTCTTGAATACCCATCATCTCAAGCACCGCGCGAACCGAGGCGCCAGCAATGACACCCGTGCCTGGTGAGGCAGGAATCAGTCGCACACGAGCGGCGCCAAATCGGCCTTCTACAGCGTGGGGGATTGTCCTGCCCTGCATGGGGTACGACTGCATTGCTCGTCGCGCGTTCTTCTGCGCCTTTTCAATTGCTGGGGGCACCTGATTGGCCTTGCCATACCCTGCGCCAACGCGACCGTGCCGATCGCCCACGACCACGAGGGAGGAGAAGGAGAACCGTCGGCCACCCTTGACCGTGGCGGCTGTGCGAAAGACGCCAACCGTCGTGGACTCAATGCCGCCTGACTCATCGATGTATTCAGCCATCTGCTCAGAACTCCAATCCGGCCTTACGGGCGGCATCGGCCAGCGACTTCACGCGGCCGTGGTAGCGGAAACCATTTCGATCAAAGACGACCTGCTTGATGCCGGCCTTCCCGGCACGCTCGGCGAGCCGTGTACCTACGTCCGCAGCCGCAGCTGCGTTGCCGCCGTTGTCCCCAGCGTCCTTTTCGGTCGTCGAGGCGGACAGCAGTGTGCGCCCAGTCAGATCGTCGATGACCTGCGCGTACATATGCTTGGAACTGCGAAAGACTGTGAGGCGAGGACGATCCGGGCCGCCAAGGAGTCCTTTGCGGACCCCCTTCTTGCGACGAGCTCGTCGTACATGTCTTGAAAGTACGTTGTTCATAAATACGTGTCCCGTGGCCGGCTCAGGCGCCGAATGCCTTGCCCGCCTTGCGGATGATTTGCTCGCCTTCGTACATGATGCCTTTGCCGTTGTAGGGCTCGGGCAATCGCTTGGCTCGAATGTTTGCGGCGAATTGGCCGACCAGATGCTTATCCGCGCCGGTGATCGTGATTTTGTTGCCGTTCTCGATGGCGAACTCAACCCCTGGAGGCGGGGTGAGATCCACCGGGTGGCAGAAGCCGATGTTCAATTGCAAGTTCTTACCCATGGGCTTGGCGTTCCAACCAACACCGACAATGTTCAAGTTCTTGGTGTAGCCCTGCGACACCCCAACAACCATGTTGTTGATTCGTGCGCGGGTGGTGCCCCACTGAGCGCTTGCCTTGCGATTGCCCTGAAGTGCTTCAGGAATGCATGTCGTGATCGTGCTGTCTTCGCACGAAACATCAACCTGCTTGTGCCAGGCATACGACAAATCACCCTTGGGGCCCTTGACGTCAATGCGACGTGCCCCAGCGTCCACGTTGATCGTGACGCCGCTGGGAACCGAAATAGGTGTTTTTCCAATTCGTGACATGGAGGGATTCCTCAATACACCGTGGCGACGATTTCGCCACCAATGTGCTCCGCACGGGCTTGCCGCCCGCTCATGACGCCCTTGCTCGTGGACATAATGGCCGTCCCCATACCCTGCAACGGGCGAGGAACGTCCTCGGCCACCACGTAGACGCGGCAGCCTGGTTTAGAGACTCGATCAATCTTTCGAATGATCTGCTCTCCGCGTGGGCCATACTTCAGATTCACACGCAGGCTCGACCTCGAGCCGACGGCTTCAACGTCGTAGCCGTTGATGTAGCCCTCGCTCTTGAGCACCTCGGCAACACCACGGTTGAGGCGATTGTCGAGACAGAGCACATCGGCAAAGCGGTTTCGTACCGCGTTACGAATGCGTGTGAGTAGATCAGATGTCAGGTCTTGCTGTGACATGGTGTGCTTTCTTGAATTACCAACTGGCCTTGCGCATGCCCGGAATCTTGCCTTGAAGGGCTAGTTCGCGAAGCATGATGCGACTGATGCCGAACTTTCGATAGACGCCCCGGCCGCGACCGGTTAATTGGCAACGGTTCTTCCGTCTGCTTGAGAACTTGGGCTCTCGCTTCATTCGGGCGAACACTCGCTTGCTGGCCATAGGTCAGTTCCTTTCAGCGGCGAAGCCCATCGTCCTTGCGGGCGAAGGGCATACCGAGTTCCTTAAGCGCGAATCGACTCATGTCGGCGTTGGACCGGTCGAAACAAATGTTGATGTTCATGCCGTGCGTAAAGTGCACGTTGGCCATGTTGATTTCAGGCCACACAGCCTGTTCATTCAGACCCATGGAGTAATTGCCAGCCGCATCGAATGCGGTGTCCTTCACGCCACGAAAGTCCTTAATACGAGGCATCGCCAAGTTCATAAGGCGATCGAGGAAGTGCCACATACGATCATTTCGAATCGTGACCATGAATGCTGAAGGGGCGCCCTCTCGAACTTTGAAGTTCGCCACCGACTGCTTGGCCAAAATCATGATGGGCCGTTGTCCAGTGATAATGGACAGTGTCTCTATGACTGTGTCGCGAATTTCGGGCTTCAGCTTCTGGTTCTCAAGAAACCGCCCGACGCCTACATTGACAATGACCTTCGACGGCATCGGCACTGTGTGCGCATTCGTGAGGCTGAATTCCTCACGAAGTTTGGGCACGACCGTGTCGTGATACTTCGCTTCAAGTCGAACTTTGCTTTGGACAACCATTGCCAACTGCTCCTGCGACTGGGTTCAATCAGGCCTTCGGGCCACGGATTGAACCGAGTTCCTTGCTTCCCTTGACAGCCACCCGGACCTTCGAGCCGTCCTTGCGGGACTCGAATCGAACGCGGCTTGGCTTGCCGTCCACTGAAGGACTGACGTTGCTGATGTGAATGGGCATTTCCTGCTGAAGCAGGCCACCCTTTGGGTTCTGTTGCGTGGGCTTGACATGCTTGGTGCGAATATTCACACCTTGCACAATGACGCGATCCTCTTTAGGGATGACCTTCAAGACCTCGCCGATGGAGCCACGGTCGTTGCCCGCAGTCACCACCACCATGTCACCTTTGCGTACGTGCCTTGCCATCAGATCACCTCCGATGCGAGCGAAACGATCTTCATGTAGTTGCGCTCGCGAAGTTCACGGGCAACCGCACCAAAGATGCGTGTGCCCTGGGGGTTGCCTTCCTTCAACAGCACGCATGCATTCGAATCGAATCGAACGTACGAGCCATCACGGCGTCGGGTTGGGTACTTCGTCCGCACAATTACAGCGCGAACGATATCGCCAGGCTTCACTGCCGCATTGGGCAGTGACTTTTTCACGGAACACACGATGGTGTCACCGATACCGGCGGTTCGCCGTGTCTTACGGGACCGAGCGGTTGATCCGCCCATGACACCAATGACTTTCACGACCTTGGCGCCGCTGTTGTCCGCGACTTCGAGTTGTGATTCCTTTTGAATCATTGATCAGCCCTCACTCGCCTTCTTGACGATCTGGGTAAGCACCCACGATTTCGTCTTGGATATCGGTCGACACTCGGCCGCCTCGATGGTGTCGCCCAATCCTGCCTCGTTGCCGCCGTCATGTACATGCAGCACCGTGCGGCGCCGGACGTACTTGCCGTACTTGTCGTGCTTGACGAGATAGTTGATCTCGATCTTGCACGATTTATCTCGGCTGACAGACGTCACCACGCCTGTGCGACGGGTTGCGTTCTCGGGAATCATGATGTCTTTCAAGTGTGCCACGTCAACTCACTCCGCCGTCGAACCGGCCGTTTGGCGGGCTCGCTTCTCGGTCAACAATCGGGCGATGTCCTTTTTGGCCTCGCCGAATTGAGCCGTGTCTTGAATCTTCTCGGTCACCATCTGGGTTCGAAGGTCGAATAGCCGTCGACGAAGCCGACTGACTTCAATGTCGATCTCGTCACTGCCAAGCTTTCTGATTTCACGCATATCCATGGTGCACCTCCAACGGTCTCAGACCGAAAGCCTCTTTCCAACGAATCGGCATCGAATGGGCATCTTGCGGGCGACACGTGCCATTGCTTCACGAGCCAGTTCCTCAGGTACACCCGAGATCTCAAACATCACCGTGCCAGCACGGACGCGAGCTGCCCAGTAATCAACATCTGCCTTGCCTTTGCCCATGCGTGTCTCAAGGGGCTTCTTGGAAATGGGCTTGTCTGGGAAAATGCGAATGGTGACCTTGCCTTCACGACGCAGGAAGTGCTGCGCAGCAATACGCCCAGCTTCGATTTGCCTCGCGCTGATCCAATGCGGCTCAAGCGCCTGCAAACCAAATTCGCCAAAGGCAACGTAATTGCCGCGGCTTGCGCGGGCCTGCAACTTGCCGCGCATCTGCTTGCGAAACTTCACTCTTTTTGGCAATCGAGGCATGGGTCAGTCTCCTGTCGCGACGCGACTCAACGGCGCCCTCGAGCGCGGGCACGACCACCTGCTGCGCGGGTGGTTGCCGGGTCTTCGTCAGCATCCGTATACATACCCTTGTAAATCCACACCTTCACGCCAATGATGCCATAGGTCGTATTGCTCTCAACCATGGCGTAGTCAACATTTGCTTGAAGCGTGGACAACGGAATCGAGCCTTCGCGGGTCACGAATTTCCTCGACATCTCCGCACCACCGAGTCGGCCTGATACTTGGATACGAATACCCTTTGCTCCAGCTTGCATGGCGGCTTCACATCGCTGCTTAAGCATGCGGCGGAAGTTTCCTCGCTTCTTCATTTGCTCTGCGATTGACTCACCCACGAGCACTGCATTGGTATCAGGGCTGCGGATTTCCAGAATCTTGACGGCGACCTTGCGGCCCGTGAGTAATTGCAAATCAGCAGTGAGCTTGTCGATCTCGCTTCCCTTGGGACCGATGACAAGACCAGGCCGTGCTGTCTTGACG
>JABAAC010000044.1 GCA_014238965.1 Phycisphaerales bacterium
ATGCTGCAGATGATTTCATTGCTTGCCATGGACCCTCCTGCCGACGGAACTGATGAATCGCTCCGCGATGCAAAGGTTCGTGTCATGCGGTCGATGAAGCAGCTTTCTCGAGAAGATGTCGTCCGTGGCCAATACCGTGGGTACCTCGATGAGGCCGGCGTTCGACCGCAATCCGATACTGAAACCTATGTTGCGGCGCGATTTAAGATCGACTCATGGAGATGGTCGGGCGTTCCTTTTATCGTCCGAGTCGGAAAGCGGATGCCAGTGACGGCTACGGAGGTGCTCGTTGATCTTCGCCATCCACCACAAGACCTTTTCGAGGATGCATGGTCGTGCGAGCGGAACTACTTTCGGTTTCAATTCAAACCATTTACGACCATCAGTATTGGGGCCCGAGCGAAGAAGCCAGGCGACACCATGACTGGTGAGCAGATTGAAATGATCGCCTTGCATCAAGAGCCCGATGAGATGAGCGCCTACGAGCGGCTGATTGAAGACGCCATTCATGCACAACCTGGTCTGTTTGCCAGGGTCGATGAGGTTGAAACTGCATGGAAGATTATCGACCCAGCCATGGCGGATCCAGCCCAACTTGAGCAGTACGACAGCGGCACTTGGGGACCAGAGTCGGCGGATCGATTGACCGGCACGATGCATGGCTGGCACAACCCACTGACGCCAGTGTGTCCAGTCGAGGTGCTCCGTTGAACGCGCCAGCGCAAATGCAACCCGGTGGGATGATGTTCGAAACGCTTTCTGATGCAGACGCGGTAGCTAGATGCGGGGCGAACTGGCTCTCGGGCACGCTTGACCGCATTGCCACGACTCAAGGGGCATGCGTGTTGGCTGTCAGCGGGGGCCGCTCACCGTGGCCGATGTTTCGTCGGCTTGTGATGGTTTCGGACATGCCGTGGGATCGCATCCACATTGTGCAGGTTGACGAACGTCAAGCGCCAGATGGTGATGAGGAACGCAATTGGACGCGGGCTCAAGAGGTTTTTGCGCCTGTTGTGCCAGTGGATAATCTTCATCCGATGCCCGTGATGGCTGGCGACATGGCCGATGCGGCCGCAGGGTATGCACGAGATCTTGATCGCATTTCGCATGGGCGGGGGGTTGACGTGGCGCATTTGGGACTTGGCCCAGATGGCCATACAGCATCCTTATTTCCAGACGATCCAATTCTTGACATTGCCGATCGCGATGTCGCCTGGACGACCCACGCACACAACGGACTTCGACGAATGAGTCTGACATTCCGCGTGTTGGCTGGCGCGGCCCACGTGTTGTGGCAAATTTGCGGTGCGGATAAGCAGCCGATGCTTGCCAAACTCCTTGCTGGCGATACATCAATTCCAGCAGGCCGAGTCCGGCGTGATCGCGCCATCGTCTATGCAGATGCCGCCGCAGCAGCCGATTTGGACTGATTGCTAGCAATGTCACTGAGACTCAAACTTGTACTGCTGGTGGTTCTGCCGTTGGCCATCATCTTCTCAGGGCTGGTGGTGATTCAATACCAATCGATGCGAACACTGGCAATTGCGCAGGCTCAGAGCCATACTCTTCTGCTGACGCAGGCAACAGCCCGTAACATCGAAAGCGCTCTAGCCAAGGCGGTCAATGTGTCCCATACTGGCGCGGCGGCACTGGAGGCGGCACCGGAACTTGACGGCACTCGGGTTTGGCCCCTCCTTGAAGCGTTGGTTAAACGAGTTCCGCTGGTCGAGGGGGCCTCGGTGGCTTTTGCGCCTGGCAGTGTCGCTGAGGGGACACCTGCGGCCCCCTACGTTTGGAACCAAAACGGCACGTTGCAGCGGACGGACCTGGGCCAATCGTATGACTACACAACACGCAATTGGTACACAATTGCCGCCCATGGCGATGCCGGGTGGACGGCGCCCTACGACGGTCCGGTCTTCGGAGGATTGCTCGTTTCGTTTTCTGTTCCCGTGATTCGCCACAACGAAGTCACGGCAGTTATATCGGTGGATGTGCCACTGCTTCCGTTGCAAGACAGCCTTCAGGTCGGCGAGTTCACCAACACATCAGGCTTTCTGGTCGGACCAGGTGACCGGTTCATCTCAAATCCCAATCCAGACCACATCATGAAATCGGTGACCATCGCGGGTGGGCCAGCGCTGCTGGCTGATTCCCCACCAGGGACGCTGCAGCGATTCGACGATTGGCCAAACGAAACTCCACATATTGTTGCGTTTGAGCCTATTCCCACTGCTGACTGGATGTTCGCAGCGGCCATTGAGGAAGCGCAGGTGCTGGGCCCGGCGCAACTGCAGTTGCGGTGGAATGTGGGCATCTTGCTTGGAGGGGGCGTCATCATCGCTGCGATCGTTCTGTTGACCGGACTACGAATCACAGGCGATGTGCGTCAACTCGCATCGGCTGTTGCGCAGGTGTCTGGAGGCAACCTCAGCGCGTCGATTGAGCACATTCGCCGTCACGATGAACTTGGCAAACTCGCAATAGACTTCAACCGCATGACCAAGCAGCTCGGGCGAACCGTGGACCGCGTTGCGAGTGAACAAGCAGCGCGACAGGCTATGGAACGCGAACTGGATGTTGCCCGCGAAATTCAGGAAGAGATGTTGCCCCACGAGTACCCAATGCTTCCGGGCCATCCCGAGATCGACCTGCACGCGATCAACGAGGCAGCTCGGTATGTCGCAGGGGACTTCTATGACTACTGGGTGCGTGATGGTGTGCTGACGGTCGTCTTGGCGGATGTTGCCGGGTCGGGAATGCCTGCGGCACTGGTGATGGTCCGGGCCATGACGCTCCTGCGTCAGTTCGACAATCCGGCCATGCCCCTTACGGATGTTGTGTCGCTGACCAATGAAGAATTGTGTAATGACAATGACCGTCAGTTGTTTGTGACTGGCGTCATTGTGCGGGTCACGATGGCTACTGGCGAGTTCTGCATTGTCTCGGCGGGCCACCTGCCGGCGCTGCTTGGTGATGGCCACGGTCAAATTGATGAGGAAGGAATGTCTACAGGACCATTGCTCGGAGTCATTCCTGGAGCAACATGGGCAGATCGCCGCCGGACACTCCCAGTGGGCGGATGGCTTGCGTTGTACACCGATGGGATCACCGAGGCACCCAACGATGAGGCCGAACTATTTGGCACTCCCAGGCTTTCAGACACGCTGAGCAAAATGCCCGGCGCCACATCGGAAGTGCTTGCGAGGAAGGCTATTACAGCTGCTGAGGAGTGGCATGGCGGTCGTGTGGATGACGATCTCAGCGCTCTGGTGATCCGCCGCCCCGAGTCCGCTTAAACACATCGGTTATCAAATCCCAAGGATTCAGTATCCTGCGTAGTCCGAATTGCTCTTGGAAGAGCGGATCATATCGTGAAGGAGCGTGATGGTATGCGTATTGAAACAACAGCTTTAATCGTGGCGGTCGCAGCTGGACTGGCTGCACCCCTGCAAGCATCCTCAACTGATGCAATTGTGCTCTATTCGGCGGGCATTGACGGCTTGCTCGATGATCCCAAAGATGCTGGTCTCCAGCAGGCCTTGGTATTGATGGAACAAAACGGATTGAGCCTTCCTCCGGACGTGGGAAAAAAGGACAAGTTCGCCATCGGAACGGTGGTTCGTCTCCTGCTGAGTGAGATTGATTTTCGAGTTGCGATGCGTCCGGATGCCCCATCGAATTCAATTCCCTTTTCACTGACGATTCGTTCCAGCGGCAATGAGGGCGCAACACCTGAAGAACTCGTATCGCGCGTTGAGAAACTGATTCAATACTCGAAAGCCGGCCCGGGGCGACCCGACCCTGACAATCATGGGCTCATGCTGTACAACGAAAATGACCCCGATCCGCTGATGTGGGTGGGCACCTCCAAGGACAATGGCCACGAGACAGCGGTGATGTCTGTTGGCTCACCACCAGAATCATCGACGATCGATTGGTCTGGGTGTGGGCTGCCTTCGGGCACAGACATACTTGCGGGCGTCATCGTTGATTTCCAAGAATTGCAGCTACCGCTTGCGAGGGCTGCGGTTGCCACAGGGCCGGAAACCGCGGCAGTTTCACAT
>JABAAC010000031.1 GCA_014238965.1 Phycisphaerales bacterium
CATTTCACGCGGCGGAGGCCAGATGATCAGGTCACCGCGGCCCATTTCGTCGACATGCAAAGTGCCATAGCCGTCGAGTCCATCGAGCCCAGCGCTATAGAGCAAACCGGTACCAGCCGGAACCTGCACACGCACAGTACCGACGTCAATATCCAGCGGCGCCTTGAGCTTGCGGTAGCGGAACCAAGGACGATACTCCTCACTGATCGACGCGTGGGTATCTATCGCCTGCGTCTTGTCCATTGTGATGCCAAAGGCCAAGCGAAGTTCTTGCGGATACTTCCCTCGTTGCACGAAGTACGCAGCAAGACCCGCGGCAGTCGCCGTTGCATTGGCCTCCATGACCAAGCGTTGGCGAGCCTCAAAGAGATTCTTCATGTCATGAATCACGGCATCAACCGACGCAAATCTCGCAATGTTCATAAGTTCGAATTGAGACTGCTGATCCAGAATCATTCGGCCCAGCATCTCCGAGTCGGTCGATCGCCATCGCCTCCACCAATCATCGAAAATGAGTTCAAGCCGCTCAAGGCAGGCATCGAGGCTGTCCTGCGCCTGGTATATCGACTCCCACCGACGCCTCGCACCAAATCGCTGAAGCGGCCGACCGGTCGCCTGAACTTGCACCTCAGTAAACACTGCTGGAAACTCTTCTTCAAGTGGCCCACCAAGGCCTTCATCAAAGGCATTGGCAAGCAAAGCCTCGCAAAGTCGCTGATCATGCTCAGGCATGAAGAGGCTCTCGCGACCTGGTCGAAGACTGGGGATTTCATGCAAGGCTAGATTCGTCAGAAAGTCCGCTGACAAGTTGTCCAGTGAACGAAACATGACATCTCGGAAGACATTGATGCCGCCAGTCAAGAGGCGAATCGCTGCTTCCTTCTCAGCCATGAATTCACGGTCTGCAATCCGGCGAAGCACGACTAACTCATCGAGCAGCAACATCAAGGCTGCCTCATGTTCTCCAGTATCAACCAAGCGATATGCCTCGGCTGCGGTCCAAACTGTCATGCCACCGATCGCATCGAGATAGGGATAGGAAGGAAGCACTAAACGCGAATCAGCCGGGCCAAGATCAACCATCAATTGCGCTTCGGCATCCTCTGGAGCCACCGCGTCACGCCCATATTTAAGCCCAAAGATTGGTCGTTGGGCTGCCTCTGCGATGGCCGCACGTAGGTCCGGCGCACTCGCCGCCCATGCTGAGATCTCTTCCCACTCGGGCATACCGGGCCACACCGAATCTTGTCGGAGCAGGGTCGCAGTGTCAGGCGGCGCAGAGAGTGCTCGCAGTGCAGGAGAGAGTGCAGCCCAAGCCGTTTGCCCATCGGGCGCCGCGACCGACGCATGCGCGTTGAGTTTGCTTGCGAGGTCGGTTGGGCTGACGCTCCCCGCGTCCAACACACCCATTCCCAACGTCACCACCACCATGCCTGCTTGCAATGCGATCATCATGTTGCTCCTCCCACGAATGGCCGATTCTCATCTCAGAGACCCGATTGTGGGGACCTTCGAGTGTAGCAGGTCGAGCCCAAGCACTCCCATCTCCACAAGTCGTTGCGACGGTGCCCACGGCTATACTCCGGCCATGATTGGCGACCCTCGCGACCCAGACGAATCCAGTTCTCGGCGGTATTTTGACAATGCCGCAACGAGCTTCCCCAAGGCCCCCACTGTGGCCATGGCGATGCAGACATGGGCAAGTGGCATCCAGGCCAGCCCGGGCCGGGCCGCCTATGCCGAGGTCACAACCTCCGCTGATTGCATGCACTCCTGCCGAGCCAATCTGTGCTCGCTCATCGGCACCACCGACCCCAGCCAGATCATATTCACACTGAATTGCACCGATGCCCTCTCGCTTGCAATCGAGGGCCGAGTCCGAGCTGCAAGACGAACTGGCAAGCCCATTCACATCGTCACGACCGCCATGGATCACAATTCGGTCCTTCGACCACTACGTGAGCTTGAAATCGATGGCGTCAGTTGGACGTGCGTGCCTGCGGATCCACACACAGGGCTGGTGTGTCCCGACGACATCGCCGCAGCAATCACAGCTGACACTCGACTCGTTGCGGTCA
>JABAAC010000192.1 GCA_014238965.1 Phycisphaerales bacterium
ACGCGTGCCCACTGGCATAAATGCTGGTGTGGCAAATGAGCCGTGTGGTGTATCGACAGTCCCAACTCGAGCAGCAGACTCGGTGCATCGATCATGCACCGTGAAGTGAATGGGTCCACTCACGAGTCATTGCCCTCAGATGCACGTTGCAGTTTGCGTTTTTCCGATTTGGTCAGACTCTGCAGACCTTCTCGTGAGATCTTGGCAAGAATGCGATCGATTTCGTCCGGGCTGGAACCCTTAGATGGTTGCCCACCGCCACTAGGCCCGCTCCGGAATCGCCGCGATGTGGGGTCGAATCGACCCAACCAATCAAAGAACCGATGCAGCCGGCCAGGGTGCCGAATGAGCGCCCAGCCTGCAACTGCACCACCAAGGTGCGCAGCCTCGCCTCCAGCGTTGTCCCATTTAAACATGATGGTGGCAACTGACACAACGATCAGCAGCCACGCGAGCGTTGATAACTTCATAGGAATGATGAAGAACACCAACACACGAGCCTGTGGCGCAAGAAAGGCACCGCCGATGAGCACGCCAAAGACACCTGCTGATGCGCCAATAAGCGGTGTGCCCGTGGCGTTGAACAATAGCCCTCCACTTTGGGGCAGGCCCGCTTCTTCAACCCACAAGTAGCCGGCCATGTTCAACAGCAGATAGAGCAAACCACCAGCAATTCCGCAGCTCAGATAGAACGCCAAATACCGCTTCCCACCAAGGACATTTTCGATCAACACGCCAAAGAAGTACAGCGCTAGCATGTTGAACATGAGGTGGTAGAGGTCTGCGTGCAGAAATTGGAATGTGATCAGCCGCCATAACTCTGCCCCGCCCACAACACGTTTGGTTGAGAAATGCATGCCTTGCATAAGTGGCGATGCTGGCGATGCCTGGGACAATCCGATCATTTTCGGTTGGCCATCACGATCCGAGACGAAGATGGGCAGCCCCTGCACCCACGTTTCACGTACCGTTCCATCAGCTTCTCGAAGGGGAATCTGATATGGCTTGATCGACGTGCCCAGCCAGGTTTGCTCTGGACGAATTGATCGACCGTAGAAGGGTGTACCGGCAATCGATTCCCAAGGCCCCTGATCCGTAGTTGCGTCAACGGGCACCCAGTACCTGCCCGTCTCGATAGCCCCCGTGGCACGGTTGGTCCCGCCACCACCCATAAAGCCGTCGATCACAAATACACCCACGCACAGGATGATCAGCCATGCGTTGACCGTTCGAATCCATGGGCGAGGGGCACCCATGCCCCCGCGAGACAGACCACCTGGCGGCCCAAAGGCCCCGCCAGACATTCGGGCGTAGTCGCGGTCGTATACGCCCATCAGACGCGTGCTCCTGGTCTAGGCAGGCGAGCCAGCCGCCTCTGCCAAAGCAAGAGCGCAGCCATTGTCTTGCCATCGATCAAGGTTCCATCATCGACCATGGACCACAACTCCTCGGGCGTGACAGTTTCAACGATGAGGTCTTCACCGGGCTCTGGATGGGCGACGCCCGCGCGAAGGCCCTCGGCCAGAAAGCAGTGCATGACTTCGTCGCAGAATCCCGGTGACGTGTAGAACGTGCCAAGCGGGATGAGCTGGGCGCAGGTGTAGCCTGTTTCCTCAGACAATTCCCGTCGAGCAGTTTCTACAGGCGGTTCATCTGGTTCGAGCTTTCCCGCAGGCAACTCCCAAAGGCGTGCGCCCACAGCGATGCGGGCATTTCGCACCAGCACAACGCTGCCGTCATCGAGCACCGGCACGATCGTCACGGCCCCTGGGTGCCGAACGACGAATCGCTCAATCTGATCGCCGCTGGCCAATACCCAACTGGCACGATCCACGTCAAAAATCGTGCCAGAGAGGACCTGCTGAGATGTGATGGTTGGATGCATGGCGGAGCAGGGATGATACGGTCCCTGCATGGGAGATACGCACGATCGCTATGTGCCTCTGCTGAGTGTACGGTCATTGACCAAGTGTTTTGGTGACTTGACCGTCCTTGACGGAGTCAGCCTGTCTGTGAAGGCGGGCGAGTCGCTTGTTGTCCTTGGCCCCAGTGGTGCTGGCAAAAGCGTATTGCTGCGTTGCATTGTGTCGCTGCTGCGACCAGACGCGGGCACCGTCCACTTCCGAGGCGACCGCATCGACTCCCTCCCCGAGCGGCAACTGGCACCAGTACGACGAGACATTGGCTTTCTTTTTCAGTTAGGCGGACTGTTTGACTCACTCTCTGTGTTCGAGAACATCGCTTTTCCGCTTCGTGAACATGAGCGATTCAATGACATGGAATGTCGATCGCGCGTTGAGCGAGTCCTTGAACTCGTAGGGCTTATCGACTTGATCGAGGCAATGCCAGACCAATTGTCCGGCGGACAACGTCGGCGTGTCGCCCTTGCCCGCGCGATCATCGCAGAACCATCGATGATGCTCTACGACGAGCCAACTGCTGGGCTTGATCCGGTTCGAAGTGACGCTGTTGCACGAATCATTCGCCGGCTACGCACCAACCTTGGGCTAACGAGCATCATCGTCACACACGACATCGCCTTGGCAAGAAAGACTGCTGATCGAATTTTGTTTCTTAATGATGGCCGCGTGCATGTGAGCGGGGATCGAGATACCGTTCTTCACACAACTGACGCCATGGTCCAGCAATTTCTTGAAGGATCAAGTGAAGCAACCCCATTGGAGCAAACATGACACCTCGCAACCGAGACGCCCTGATTGGCTTGACCGCCGTGCTCGCAACTGTGTCGCTCGCGGTCATGCTGCTTCTTTTTGGCGAGTTGAAGTTCACGTCAACCTGGGGGCTCACGCTGCACACCACATCCACATCAGGCGTCGGCCAGAGCAGCATTGTGCGACTCAACGGCGTCCCCGTGGGCTCGGTGACGTCCATCGAGTCGATGCGTCAAGGGCCATGGCAAGTTCGTATCACAGCCCAGATCGATGAAGGTGTGATGATTCCCCGCACAGTGGTGCCGTTGGTGACATCACGGCTCATCGGTGGCGCAGCAGGGCTGTATTTCGAAACGATGCCTGGCGAGACTGACTTCTTGCCTATTGATGGCTCGGCGTTGCTAGAAGGACCACTTCCCTCAATGACGATGCGCGAGCTGACGCGCCTCGTAGACGCGAGATTGAATCCTGTACTCGCATCGATCGACGAATTGACGACCCCTTGGATTGCCTTGGGCACAGGATTGCAAGCCATTGTAAATGACCCTGAAATCACGGAGAGTGCACAAAACATCCTGCATCTTGCCGTTGCGTCGCTCGATCGAACGGTCGAGGCGATGGAGCGTTTCGCTGAGTTGGCGGAACACCTCGACCAAGAGACAAGCATCTTGAGCGACGAGGCGATGCTGGCCGCGCGGCAACTCACCCAAACACTGCATCAGACGACGCAGTTGGTGCAGTCGGTTCGCCAAGGCAAGGGCACGCTCGGGCAACTGGCGGTGAATCCAGATGTGTATAACTCGCTGGCGTCCACGGCAAAGGAGCTCGATAGATTATCGAGGTCCATGCGGCTGCTCATCGATCAGGTGCGTGAAGAGGGTGCCGGTTCGCTGCTGGCGCCCTGAGGACGAACGCGAAAGCTAGGCTCGGCCACGGACAACTATTTCCATTGTGCGACGAGGTGGCAGATCAAATAAATCCGCGGCTGAGGGCGCTGTCTGCAAAAGGAACTGCAGCAATGATCGCTGCCACAGCGGAAGGCCAGCTTGCCGACCACCCCCCACGCCCTCACGGCGGGTCCAAAATGTCGTGGCCTTAGAATCCACGGGCAACCCATGATCAGCCGCAGCTCGAACGAGCTCAGGAATGCCAATGTCGTCGCGCCATCCAAGCCGACACGTCAAACGCCACACATGATCATTGAGCTGCTGCACGGCTACCTGCGACTTCTCAGGCACATATGGCACAGCTAGAACACGCAGATGCATAAGCACAATTGTGTCAGGGAGTACTGGCATGTGTCGCTGCAATTTGCGTAATGCCACTGGTGTTACATCCGGATCTCCGCTGAGGAAGATTGCCGTGCCAGGGGCGAACGTTATGTCCCCCTCGGCGATGTGCTCGATGAACTTCCCGACCTTCAGCCCGTCTTCCAGCCGACCTCGCTGTAGCGCAAGACTGCCCCGTCGCCACGTCCAGATCACAATAATGATCGCCCCGGCGATGGCCAATGGCAACCAACCGCCGGTCAGGAACTTGTTTGCATTCGATGCTAAGAACAGCAGATCGATGACCCCAAAGAAACCAATCACTGGAACTAGCGCCCACCATGGCCACTTGAACCGCCTGTGTAAAATGACCGCCAGCATGATTGTTGTCACGACAAACATGCCCGACACCGCCAGTCCATATGCGTCGGTCAAGGCTTCGCTCGTGCGGAACCCAAGCATGATGGCCAGGCACGCAATAAGCATCAGCCGATTGACCGCAGGCAAATACACTTGCCCTTCAACATGATGTGATGTGTGGCGCACACGAACTGGGGGCAACAGGCGTTGCTGAATGATCTGTCGTGTCAGTGAGAATGAACCAGTGATGACAGCCTGTGCCGCGATAATGGCCGCAATCGTGGCCAGAATCGTCATGGGCAACACCAACCCATCGGGCACTGCTGCGTAGAAGGGGCTTGCCGCACGCGACGCCATGTCATGTTCATTGGCGCTCAATAGGACTGCCCCTTGACCCAGATAGGTAATGAGCAATGCGGGCAACACGATCCACCACCACGCCCTTGCGATGGCCGGTCGTCCAAAGTGCCCCATGTCGGCGAACATTGCCTCAGTGCCCGTGATGCACAACACAATTGCACCCATTAAGAGAAAGGCCTGCATCGGATCTTCGAGCCACAATTCAATTGCCCACACTGGTGACAACGAATGCAATACCGTTGGTTCCAAGACAATTTGATACAAGCCGATCGCTGCAAGCGCACCGAACCACACCAACATCATCGGCCCAAGGACCACTCCAAGCATGCCGCTGCCAAATCGCTGGAGCACAAAGACCACCGCCACAACAGTCAGGGCGATAGGCAGCACCCAGTCTTTCGCCTGGGGGGCATAGACCTCCAAGCCTTCTACGGCTGAAAGCACACTGATGGCAGGTGTGATCACGCCATCGCCGTACATCAATGCCGCTCCAGCCACAGCCAAACCAATAAGCCATGGCGTAGCCCGGCGTTTGGGCGCATCAGCGTCCGAGTCGAGCAACTGCGCAAGCATTGCCATCACGCCACCCTCGCCACCGTGGTTGGCCCGCATGACAAGCAGTACGTACTTCAGGCCGACAACAAGTAGCAGCGCCCAAAACACCATCGACAACACACCACGAACATGATCGCCCGTGATCGCAAGTCCATCTGTTCCAAGCGCTGCTTGCAGTGCGTACAGCGGCGACGTTCCAATGTCACCAAAGACAATCCCCAACGCAGCAAGCGACAGCGCTGCCCGCGGAGACATGGTGGTCTTGGGTCCTTCGTCCCACTTGGCCATCCGAGCATGTCCTCCAAGATGCTGTGGGTGAAGAAGTCGTGTTATTCAACCCAACGAGTTTCTCGAGGAATCAGTCCGCGACAACAATCTCGACACGCCGACTCTTGTTTGAACTACCACGCGGACGATCAGGGCCGTAACTGATGATCGCCATTTGATCATCTAGGACACCTTGGCTGGACAAGTAATTGCGGACAGCCCAACCACGCTCGAATCCGAGGTGGTAGTTGCTCTTATGCCCACTCTTCTTGATTGGATCGCTATCGGTGTGTCCAGCAATGACAATTGACTTCCCGCTGAAGTCACTCTTCAGGACACTGGCCACTCGATTGAGTGATGTCTTTGCATTGTTGCGCAAGGTTGACTTACCCGAGGCAAAGAGCACATCACCTTCAACGGTCACGGTGACGTCATTGGGGCCGTAGGTCGCTTGGACCCCTTCGATACCAGCGAATGCGTCTGCACCATTAGCCTTATCGGCGTCCCATTGGGCCTGCGCCGAGGTGAACGCCTCTTGATTGTCACGGAGGCTCCGATTGGCCTTGCGCAACTCGTCGTTGGCTGACTCAAGCGCGTTGTCACGGTCGTCAAGTTGACTCCGCAGTTCCGTATTTTCACTTTTGAGCATGGCTATCTCGTCGGTCGTTGCCGAACTACTGCAGCCACCTGCCACAGCAAGTGTTGCCAAAGCGAGGCCAAAGGTGAGGTGTATCATCGTCTTCCGCATCAGAGCCATCTGTTAAGTCTCCTTCCAGGCGTCTGCATAGCTGCCCGATCTCCGTCCCGGGCGTAAGGCATTGGACCGTGTTCGGGCGCAAGTGTCCAGCCCGAGGGGGCATCAGATTCTGATTCGGGCATGGCCAACGTGCGACTTGGCGGTGAAATCTGCGGAACCAACAAGGCCCAGCCGTCCAGTACAAGCCCTCGGCACAGAAAAATCGCGACCACAGCAATGGCAAGATGTGGCCCATATGGCAACTCTCGCCGTCGGCCATCGACCCGCTGCAGCGCACCGGCAATCCCTGCCCATGCCAAGCCAAGAAATGGAGCAAGGAAAAAGGCCAGAAGCGGCAAAAACCACCCCGTAACCGCGCCAACGGCGGCAAGTAGATGGACATCCCCCATCCCCATTGCTTCACGTCCGAACCCTAGCGTTCCCAAGATTCGGACCGCCCAGACCACCGCCCCGCCAACGAGATATCCAAGTACTGACGCACCCAAGGCCTGCAGCCATACTGGCGGGACCCCCGAGATCGTCGAACCCAACCACCAACCCAAGCCCATGCCAACTAGGCACGGCACCAAGAAGAGCAGTTCCACACCCATCTCACGGCGAGCATGGGGGTAGTCGCCCAATGTCTCACCCTCAGGCACATAGTCTTCGTAGTCAGCGAAACTGGGTCGAAGGCGCCCTGTCGCCAACAACGCCCAACTGACCAGCACCCCACCAAGGCCCAACAGCGCTGCCAGCGTCGCGGGCCATGCGGTTGCGGGAATGGGCCAAACATTCCCAATGTCGCGAGCGATCAGCCCTTGTAGGGTCCACAGCAGCATCGCTGTGATCGACACGAACACCGGTATCTGAATCGGAATGAGAAACGTCTTGGCATCGATCACCGTCATGGACCACAGTGCCGCCAAGAGTGACGCAAGAGCTACGTATCCGGGCCAACCCAGAGCGAATCCCTGCTGCGCCCACCATCGCCCACCGACATCCCACTGCCACCCGCCAGGTTCGGCCATAAACAGCAAGATGTACAGCCCGACAAAGAGCAGGCCCATCGCCAACTCAACCAATGGATACACCGGCGAAATTCGTACACCACAAAATCGGCAACGGCCTCTCAACAACACCCAACCAAGCACCGGTAAATTCTCGCGAAAGAACCGCAGTTTGCCCCCACATGCCGAACACCGACTTGGTGGCACAGACAGCGACATACCAAGAGGCAACCGATAGACAATCACATTGACGAATGAACCCACGCTCGCCCCAAGGCAAAAGGTGAATACAAGCCACGGGCCGTGACCCAACAGCATTATGAGGCCGTCCGAGGCGGCAATGAGGCCCACGTCAGCCGTCGTCCCGGTCAGCATCGGGCAAGTCTTCCACCGCAGCTTGTTCGAGCTCCTGCTCGGCAACATCCAAGATGGAGCGACACCGTTGCAGAAGTGCCCGACCACGACGGTGGCGACTCATGGATGCTTCAATTGCCAGCTCACCCGATTCGATGTGCTCAACAATCGACTCCAACTCGGCAACGGCGGCCTCAAACGTGAGGTCGTCAACAGTCTCAGGTGCGTCAGATGTGTCAGGTGTATCAGGCATGCCCTGTCGATAGTACCGCCATGGGTCAGGCCTGCGTTGGGGCAGGCTCAACCCGTGAACGAACTGCCCCATGTCTAAGCCGCGTATGCAGCACATCTCCACTATGCAGCGCACTGGCATCCCGTATGAGTTTGCCCTGATTATCCATGGTCAGGCTGAATCCACGGGCAAGCACAGATTCTGGATTCACAATCTCAAGCGCACGGCCAAGCACTTCTAGCTGGCCACCGACAGTCTGCACCCGCCGTGCTATAGCCCCGGGCAGTTGCGCCCAGGGAACGCGGGCTTGGGCAACGCCCAATTGGTCTCGCATACCCACGTGGAGTCGATGCCCAAGCTGCTGCAATCGATGCCCACGTCGAGCAAGCACAACCGCGGGCTGTGCACCTTGCAACCGCCCCTGCAATGCGTCAATCACCGCACTCTGGCGATGCATATTGGCTCGCTGAACGTGCGCCAGCACACCTGATCGCTGTGAAAGTCGCCCAGTTGCTGCGGTCAAACACCCACGAATCGCCCGGCCAAGCGATCGCTCTACAAGCCCAAGGCGCACACTGGCTTCCTCCCGATCAGGTAGCAAAGCCGCAGCAGCCCCCGTGGGCGTAGCCGCACGAGCATCTGCCACCAATTCCACGATCGTGACATCAGACTCGTGACCAATTGCCGCCACGACAGGCACAGTGCATTGATGCACCGCCTCGGCAACCACCAGTTCGTTAAAGGCCCAGAGATCCTCAAGCGAACCACCGCCGCGGGTCAAAATGATGGCATCAATATGCAATGCCTCGCGGGCAGCGTCAACACGTTTCAGGGCTTGGGCTACTCGGCTCGCTGCAGCTGCGCCTTGAACAGGAACATCGACAAGCAGCAGTGCACAGGCGGGGAAACGCCGTTTGGCCGTTGCCATCACATCGTGAAGGGCTGCCCCAGTCGCCGAGGTGAGTACCGCAATGCGCCGAGGATAGGCAGGCAAAGCCTTCTTCGTGGACGGATCGAAGTACCCTCTCGCTCGCAATTGGTCACATCGGTCTCGAAAGGTCGCCAACAGCGCACCTTCGCCAATGGGCTCAACCCGACGAACACGCAACTGTGTTCGCCCGCCGGGCGCCCAGTGCACCACGCTGCCCACCGCAATGACACGATCGCCATCGCGAACTGTGTGACTGCATCGCTGTAGATCACTCGCCCACATGACACACCCAATAGAGGCACCTGGTTCACGCAGTGAAAAGTACTGATGGCCGTTGCGGATCACCGCGTTGGCAACCTCGCCCTCGACCCGAAGGCTCGCTGGCAGACCCTTAGCCAGTGCGGCCTCGATCCGCTGCGAAAGCGCTGCTACGGTCAATGGTGGGTCTGAAGTAGCCTCACTGGCATGCTGAGGTGCATCATCACTCTGGGGCATTCCGAAATCGAAAGGCAAGTTGGGCACGGCGCGATGATACGGTGCCCCCTGAATGGACGCCGCTGCGATTCATCTCACGACCCTTGTCGACGACCTCCCTGGTGTCGAACCAGCCGTGTCCCTTGGACTGCATGGGATGGGACTTCGCTGCGTCGCGGACCTACTCTTGCACCTTCCACAGCGCTATGACCGACTACGATTCGATCGGACGATCGCCGATCTACAGACATTGGGCCACAATGGGTCCCTGCCGAGGGAAATCGTAGAACTCACTGGTGAGATTGTGTCGATGCGACCGGGGTTCCGCCGTCGTACGCCCACGGAGGCCGTCATCGATGATGGCACGGCGGCCATGACGCTCACTTTTTTCAACCAGCCATGGATGGCTCGCAAATTGCAAGTGGGCAGCACTGTGCTGGTCACTGGTGAGCCACGGCTGTACAAAGCACAGTTGCAAATGTCTAACCCTCGAGTGAGCGCGGCCACGAACGCATCGGCCGAACTTCACTCCATGGCGCGAGATTTAGAATTGCGTGGGGTGTACACAGCCTCCGAAGCAGTTCCCTCTCGCACAATCGCTGCAATCATCAATCGCATACTGGACTCGGCCGTGGGTCTCCTGGATGACCACCTCAGTGACACATTTCGTGCCGCGAGAAATCTTCCAACATTGGCTGAGAGCTATCGGCACTTGCACCGACCAGAGCACGGCGATGACATTCCACCCGCTCGCCGCCGCTTAGCGTATGACGAGTTGTTCTTGTTGCAATTGGGAGTTGCAATGCGACGACACCATCGGCAAACAACGCTGCGAGCGCCAGCGTTAAGCGTCTCCGCCGCGATTGTCGATCGCATCAAAAGCCGGCTCCCCTTCACGTTGACCTCCGCCCAGGCGAGGGTGCTTGGTGAGATCAGCGGTGACCTCGAACGCACTGTTCCCATGAACCGCCTCCTACAGGGCGATGTGGGATCGGGCAAAACTGCCGTGGCTGCCGCATCAATGCTTCTTGCTGTGGCAACAGGCGCACAGGCTGTGCTCGTTGCCCCCACTGAACTGCTTGCGGAGCAGCACATGTCAACGATCCGCAACATGCTCGATGACTCAGACGTCAACTTTGAATTGCTCACTGGCTCTACGAAGCCTGCCACACGTCGTGTCCTTCTGGAGCGATTGCGAGAGGGCGATATTGATGTCCTCATCGGCACACATGCGCTTTTTAACGAATCTGTTTCCTTTCGAAATCTTGCATTAGCCGTAATCGACGAACAACACCGCTTCGGTGTGCACCAGCGAGCAATGCTTAGAAATGCTGGCGATACTGACCAGCAGCGACCGCACCAACTGGTCATGACCGCTACTCCAATTCCGCGGACGATGTCACTATCAATCTTCGGCGACTTGGATGTGTCAATCATTGACGAGCGACCGCCAGGGCGACTGGGCATCATCACACGTCATGTGGAACCGTCCGAAACCGACCGTGTATATGCGCATCTCGCAGAGCGAGCTGGTCGCGGCGAACTTGCGTGGATTGTGGTGCCCGTTATTGATGAGAGTGCGGCGGCACTGACTGATCTTCAGTCACATCTGAATCGATTGCGTGCTGGCCCACTTCGCGCCCTTCGACTTGATGCGATGCACGGCCGGCTGCCTGCAGATGAACGAGATGACATTATGGCGCGTTTTCGAGTGGGCGAACTTGACGCACTTGTGTGCACAACGGTTATTGAAGTGGGCGTCGATGTCCCCAAAGCGACGATGATTGTTATTGAAAACGCCGATCGATTCGGCCTTGCCCAATTGCACCAGCTACGAGGCCGCGTGGGGCGTGGAGAAAAGGCGGGGCTCTGTGTACTCGTGTCAGAACCAGCCACTGATGATGGCCGCGATCGAATCGAAGCGATGGTTGAAACTGAAGATGGCTTTCGCATCGCCGAACGAGACTTGGCCATTCGTGGCCCTGGTGAACTCTTTGGTATTCGGCAAAGCGGCATGCCCCCATTTCGCGTAGCGGACCTGCAACGGGACCGCGACCTCTTGCGGATGGCTCGAACCGATGCCTTGGCCTTGATCGAGAGTGACCCAGAACTGGAGGACCCAACGCACGCACTCCTTCGGCGGCGGCTCCTTAAGGCGCATGGCCAGTGGATGGGACTCGGGGATGTTGGCTGAACTTCACACTCCCGATTCACCGCCGTTAATCTGAACGCATGTCCGTCAATAGACAACTCGCTGGGTACTTTGAGCAAATCGCATCGCTCATGGAAATTACCGGTGCCAATGCCTTCAAGGTCAGCGCCAATCGCAAAGTCGTTCGGGTGCTGGAGGACCTTGACCGTGACATTGCGGATGTCGCCACATCAGGGGAATTAGAATCGCTTGACGGGATCGGCAAAGGCACCGCCGCAAGAATCTCACAATTCCTCGAAACGGGCACAATTGACGATCTCGAACATCTACGAAGCGAAATTCCCGATGGCCTCATCGGCCTACTGGACATCTCCGGACTTGGGCCAAAGACCGTCGGACGACTGTGGCGTGAAGCAGATGTCACTGATCGGCAGTCGCTCAAAGCAGCCATCGACGATGGACGACTCGCATCGCTTCCTCGGATGGGGGCCAAGACAATTGCAAATATCGCTGACTCACTCGCATTCGCACAACGGGCTTCCCAACGCACACCCATTGGCCGTGCGTTGCCACTTGCAGAACAATTGGTGTCCCAACTTAAGACCGTGCCAGGAGTGACTCGCGTTCATTATGCAGGCTCGTTACGCCGAGGTTGCGAGACGATTGGCGACATTGACCTTATTGCCGTCACCACTGATCCAACAGGACTTGTTGACACATTCACAAATCGACCAGATGTCGCAAAGGTGCTCGCCAAGGGCGACACCAAAGCGGCAATTCGCCTGACGTCTGACATTCAAGTTGATTTGCGGATCGTGCCGGAAGACGTATTGGGCGCAACGCTGCTGTACTTCACCGGTTCAAAGGAACACAATGTCCTGCTTCGTGAACGTGCCAGATCAATGCACATGCGATTGAATGAGTACGGGCTATTCCCAGATGATGGCGATGACGAACCGCCACAACAGCGTGGCATCGCGCCCCTTGCTTCAGCAACTGAAGACGACATTTACAGCGCACTTGAATTGCCCATGCAACCTTGCAGCCTGCGAGAGTCCGCAGACGATCCACTTGTGGCACCCCCTGCCCTCATTGAGTTGAACGATATACGTAGCGAGTTGCATTCGCACACCACTGCAAGCGATGGGCACCTGACTATTGACGAGCTGATCAATGCAACACGTGACCGTGGCCTAGGCATCATCGCTATCACTGATCACAGTGTTTCAAGCGTTCAGGCCAACGGCCTTTCAGTTGATCGGCTTCACACCCATATCGCCGCGATACATGACGCCCGGGACCGCCATCCAGACATGCTCATACTCGCCGGAAGCGAAGTGGACATTCATGCCGATGGGCGATTGGACTACGACGACGACGTGCTTCGTGAGTTAGACATCGTTGTGGCCTCGCCCCATGCCTCGCTTAAGCAGGCCTCCGATCTGGCAACAGAACGTTTGTTAAAGGCAATTGAACACCCACTTGTACACATCATCGGGCACCCCACCGGCCGCATGATTGGCCGACGTCCCGGCCTCGATCCCAACATGCCAGTGCTGCTGGAGGCCGCCGCAGCAAACGGTACAGCCCTTGAGATCAATGCCAATCCCAGACGGCTGGACCTCCGCGATGTCCATGTCCGCCAAGCGATGGCTGCAGGCTGCCGCATTGCCATCAACACAGACGCACACACAGGCGACCACCTTGCGTTTCTTCGATACGGGGTGCTGACCGCACGCCGTGGCCGAGTCACGCCAGATGCCTGCGTCAACTGCCTTCCACCCGATGCACTGCTCACATGGCTGGCACAGAAGTCGCCGCTGCTAAGCAGCTAGGATAGTGCCATGCTTGCTGGACTCTCACAACGCATCGGCACGGCGGTCAAGTCGCTATCAGGCCAAGGTCGTATCACGGAAAAGAACATCCGGGATGCAATGGACGATGTCCGCAAGGGACTTCTCGATGCCGATGTGAATCTGGGTGTCGTTGACGACTTTTGCGCGTCGGTGACCGAGGCTGCACTGGGCGAGGAAGTCCTGCAGTCGCTGCGGCCCGGCGAGCAGATGGTCCATATTGTGCATGAAAAACTCGTGGAGCTAATGGGGCCCGTCGGCGAGCACATCCCATTCGTCGACCCAGGACCAACGGTTGTCATGGTGTGCGGCCTTCAAGGCACGGGAAAGACAACGACCTGCGGCAAGTTGGCAGCGTGGATGAAACGCAATGGCAAGAGCGTGCTCGTCGCCGCCGCCGACCTCCAGCGTCCCGCTGCAGTTGAACAACTCCGAATCACGACGGAAACCGTCGCCTCGGATGCCAAGGGCGACGCACGCGTCGACTTTCATGGTGAACCTGATCGCTGCGCTGCATACGGCGAGGCAGTTGGCGAAGCAGTCACGGTGTGCATAAACGCGCTCAAGCGAGCCAAGAAGGAACGCTTCGATGTGCTGCTTCTGGATACCGCCGGACGTTTGCACATTGACGACACGCTGATGGGTGAGTTGCGAGGCATTCAACGCAGCGTCAACCCGCACTCCATATTGCTTGTCGTAGATGCCATGGCAGGACAAGATGCCGTTAACGCCGCGGCAACCTTCCATAAGCAACTTGAAGTCGACGGCATCATGCTGACGAAACTAGACAGCGATACGCGTGGCGGCGCAGCGCTGTCCGTTAAGTCCGTGACGGGCGCGCCGATTCGATTCATTGGAACTGGTGAGAAGTTTGACGATTTGGAAGCTTTCCATCCAGATCGCATGGCTGGCCGGATCTTGGGCATGGGCGATGTTGTCTCGCTTGTTGAAAAGGCCCAGGAAGAAGTTGATGAAGTTGAAGCCGAAGCCATGGCGAAGAAAATGGCCGAAGGCCGCTTCACGATGGATGACTTCCTCAAGCAAATTAAGTCTCTTCGACGCATGGGTTCCATGAAGTCGCTGCTAGGCATGCTTCCAGGGGTCGGGTCGATGCTCAAAGGCACGGATGTCGACGAGGGTGCTCTAGACCAAGTCGAGTCAGTCGCCAAATCTATGACCGATGCGGAACGCACCGATGTGTCGGTGATGAACAAGTCGCGCGTGCGTCGAGTTGCCCGCGGGTCGGGTTCGGGACAACAGGACGTCAATCGACTGCTGAAGCAATTTGAGATGGTCAAGAAAATGAGTCAGCAAATGGCCGGCGGGCCCAAGCGTGGACGTACGCAGATGGCTCGCGAAATGGCCTCAGGCAACCCAATGCAGGGCATGGCCGGCATGGGCCGCGGATCTACAAAGACTGAAGGCGTCAAATCGAAGTTCAAGAAGCGCAAGAAACGCTAAGGCTCACTGCCAAGTCACTCGATCGGACGACTGCCCAACTCACGCAGTTTGGGGATGACCAACTCGACCATCAGAATCTTCAGACAGGCTGCTGCGGGAATGGCGATAAGCATGCCGTAGATGCCAAGTACGCTGCCCCCGGCAAGGATGGCAACGAAAATGGTCACTGGGTCAAGATCGGTCGTTTTGCCGTAGATGATGGGCTGCAACACCCAGCCATCGAGGAACTGAATAACGGCAAAGACAATCGATGGCCACAGAATGATGCCCCACCATGACATCTGCTCTGCCGCAGGAAGGTCGAGTTCCGCTGCTGCAAGTAGGCCAATTGCGATGGGCAGCGTAATACCGCTCACGAATGGGATCAGGCACAACACTGCCGTGATGAGTGAGAGCAAGATGGCATACGGCACCCCCACGAATCCCCATCCCAATGCAAAGAGCACCCCCATGATGAAGGCAATAAACAGCCGACCTCGCACAAAGCCTGCCACGGCCCGGTCGAACTTGTGGAGCAAAGGTTGCACGGTGCCCCGGTTTCGATTGGGAATCATCGAGTCCACGAACGTGGCAACCTTGGGGTACCAAAGGCTGAAAAAGAAGAAGTAGAACGGAATCAGAAACACCAGCAAGGCAATTGAGAGCGTGTTGCCAAGTACCGATGCAGCAATTCGACTGGTGCGGCCAGCGAGCCCCCAGATATCAGCCCCCTTGGACTGAGCAGCAAGCCGATCGGAAAGTGAACTCGAGTGAGTTGTGTCCTGGGAAGATGGACTGCGCTCGCCTGCATCGGCCGACTCGCTCGGGGAGTCACTGGACACCGTGCTCAGCGCATCAACATCATCTGCCGATGATGCCGCATCGCGGCCCATGGGTAACTCATTGACCAAGTCCTGAACTTCATCTTGAAGGCGGTTGGGCACATACAGCTGCGTCAGCTTCGTCAGTTTGCGTCGGGCTGTGCCATCATCAATTGACTGCACGACGTTAGCTGTTTGCTCAACAACTTGCGGCACAACAATGGCGGCCGTCCCGAGTACCCCCAAGACAATCGTTGCAAGTAACACCGACACCGCACCAGTCCTGCCAAATGGAACCCAACGAACCCGAGCCATCCAGGAGATGACCGGCTCAAATAGGTACGCCAACAGCAGCGCAACTAGGAGAGGGACCGTGACATCTTGAAAGGCGTAACCCAACCACAGCACAATGCCAACGATGCAAATAATGAGCAGGTCGCGAATGGGTCGAATCTCCCACAGATGACGATCTGCGATTGGTCGATCCGAGTCGGGGTGTTGTGATTCCATGGCTCAGGCTTGCTCAGTGGTAGAAGACGAACGTACGTCCCGAACACGTGCCCTGAAAAATCGACACGGGGGATATAGAAGGGCTTAACCGGGCTGTGGTTCGCCGATTCGCTCGCAAAGGCTCTGTTGATCAAACGCCTCACGGAAGTCGTAGACCCCGCAGAAGTCCTCAATCGAGTCCTCCGGACGCTGGTGCATTAACTCCATTTCAATCATGGCAAACACGATTCGACCAAAGTCATCCGTGCGATGCACGTGCCAGAGTTCTAGAACCATCGGCGCAAGGAGGCCATACTGATCAATGGCGTAATCCCTCAGACCAAGGCATAATTCCTGTCCGGATATATGGCGGTCTTGATGAGCGAATGTGTCCACTTGTTGCTGATCATGGATGCGAACAGCCGTTGCCTGCAGCCCACGCTGGACAAATTCGTACGCTTCCAACGGCCACGGTCCAATCGCGGCGAGTGATTCGCGTGGCAAGACATGTTCTTGAGGCTCATGCACAGGTACGTTGCTCCAACGGGCATGATATCGGTCATTACAAAGCAAGGGCATGAACACCTTGCACATCGGCGCTGAATCGACAAAAACGAAACACAAAAACACCCCCTTGAGGCGTATGACCCCCTTGTCCACCTTCTGGCCTATATCGCCCAAGAGCCCCATCCGGGGCAAATGGGGGCGAAACGGCCTTTCCTCAGCATGGGCCAATGACCCATCTTGGCGCATCGTTTGATTCCAATACCTGCCCCAAGGCTATCGCTGCAGTACACCTCGGCTTAGGGAGGGGCAATGCAATGATCCCCGCTGTTGGCCCAGGTCGCAGATCGACCAGCTGCGGATCCACGCCTAGCGCCTGTGCCCCCAATGTCGTCCCCATAGCAAGCAGGTCCAAAGGCGACACGTCCCCCACTCGATGCAGAAGCCGCATTTCATCAAGCACACTGATGCGATGGGGCGTATCGAGGCACAACAACGAGTCTGTCCCAAGCGCAATTGACACCCCCGCTTCCCTGAGCAACGACAAGGGACCTGGTACATCTCGGCCAAAGTACGCCGTTGCACGCGGGCACAAACAAGCGACAGCCCCAATGGATGCCAAGGTCTCAGCGTGTGTTCGATCGATGCAATTCAAATGCACACACAATGCGCCATGCAGAT
Organism: Phycisphaerales bacterium; assembly: GCA_014238965.1. Lineage (GTDB taxonomy): Bacteria > Planctomycetota > Phycisphaerae > Phycisphaerales > SM1A02 > JABAAC01. Next base: position 17,157 of record JABAAC010000192.1, read on the forward strand.
ATGGCGAGAGCGATGTCACTGCATGTGCAGGCAACGCCGGCAAAGCACTTGCTGGAATGCCAATATCGTCCACAAGTAAGTCTCGCAAGTCGCCGGTACCCTCTTCCAGCAATGACGCTTCAGCAGCGGTTTCAGCCAGATGCGTTGCGATGGGCAACCCTGTTTCTGCAGCGGCCCGATAGACATCCACACTGCAGGTGTATGGCGCATGGGGCGAACATCCAAGACGCATTGGGCCGGGCATCGAATTGCATTGGAGACGTTTCAAGCGATCAATAGTGGTCCTTTGCTCGGAACCCAGTCCGAACACTTCCATAAAGGCGACACCACGCATGGTGCTGCCCATGAGCACTTCAAGCGTTTCATCGGCGGGCCCCCCGACAATGTCACCTACCGCTACCGTTCCCCCAGCACGCAACAACGCAATGCCGTGCGTCGTGGCTTGAGTCCGATCCGCCGCAGTGGACTGCAAACGGGACTCACGAACACCTGCAAGCCAACGACGAAAGTTTGCGTCTGGGCGCATCGGCCCCGAACCGCTGAGATCCAGATGACTGTGTGCGTTGACCAGCCCTGGCAGCACAACATGGCCCGAGCAGTCCACTCGCCGCGCGTTGGGCAATGCACCAACACTTGCGGGATGCCCAATGGCTTCAATGCAATCGTTGTCCACAACGATTGCCGCAGGTGAGTGACTTGTCCCCATTGCATCCACCGCCACATCGGCAAAGAGGATGGTCCGGCCTGTTGGGGACGGCTCGGAAGCAGTGATTGCATCGGTGGAAACACACATGACAGAGCGGCCCTACACTATCTCCATACGCTGGGGGGCGACAGGTCGGTGTTCAAGAGGAACGCTGCTTTCGTGCATCCAGCGATCGAGATCAGCGCCAGAGGAGGAAAGGCGATCATGACTAAGCAATGCACCGCACTATTCGCAGGGGCCCTTGTGGTCTCAGGACTTTCCGTAACCGGCTGTGTGCCGCAGGATAAGTACGACTCAATGCTCCAAGCCAATCGATCAATGGTCGAGCAGTTGACCTCGGTCAACGAAGAGCGACAAACCCTCATGGCACAAATCAAGAGCCGCGATGCGCAACTCACTCAGGCTCGCAGCGAGATTCGCCGCCTGCAAGGTGAGTACACCAGCGTTGAGGGTCGAATCGAAAGCCTCAACAACAGCAATCAGGCCTTGGCTACTCGGCTTGCGAACATGCAACCGACCGCCCTGCCTGCCGATATCGAAGCAGATATGACCGCGCTTGCGGCAAAGTACCCTGACATGCTGTCCTTCGATGAGAGCACTGGCATGATCCGGCTGTCCTCTGACCTCACGTTCAGTTCAGGATCTGACACACTCAAGACGAATGCCGGCGATGTCATCGGAGAGATGTCGACGATTCTCGGAGACGCAGACCTAGGCGGCTATCAAGTGCTGGTTGTCGGTCACACCGATGATGTACCACTGGCTCGATCAAAGGTGAAGTACGGCTCCAATGTCATGCTGTCTGCCTACCGGGCAAATTCCGTCCGCAACGCCATGGTTGGTGCGGGCATGAACAGCGAACGTATTCGAATCGCTGGCGATGGGCCAAACGATCCAATCGTGCCCAACACTGAAGGTGGTACAGAGCAGAACCGTCGAGTCGAGATCTTCTTGGTCGCCAAGACAGAACAAGCAGACTCAACTGATGCGCCTGCAGCGACGGCCACGGCTGATGATGGCGCATTCGTCAAACCAACCAGCAAGTAGGACGTGCGGCGCGAGTTTCAAGGGCATCCCCCACACGTTTCGGCGATTGCCGCAATGTTGGCTCCAACCGCTGCGATAGGCCGACGCATCCGGGAATCTCTTGAAGGTGCCGGAAGATTCACACGATTCAGCGCCGCCGTAGTCCATTCGACTGCGGCGGCGACATCATCGTGGGCGCAGTGGCGTCGAATCGCACCCTTGTTAGTCGAAGTGGGGACTCGTTCAATCCCAGTGATCGCCGTGATCGGTGCCTTTATCGGCATGATTCTGGCCCTAGAAACCTTCAATCAATTCGCTGCAATCGGCCTCGAGTCCCGCATGGGCATGATCATCAACGTGTCAGTGGTCCGACAGATTGGCCCAGTCCTCGCTGCGGTCATGGTCGCGGGCCGAGTTGGCGGCGCCTTGGCGGCCTCGCTTGGCACCATGCGGGTGACTGAGCAAATTGACGCCATGCGAGCACTGGCCATCGATCCAATCGCCGTGCTCGTGGTACCCCGCGTGGTCGCGTGCACCATCATGACTCCAGTGCTCACGCTGCTGAGCGACCTCACCGGCGTGGGCGGGGGCTGGTTCTTTACGGTTGTACTGCAAGAGACTTCCAACGAGGCCTACTGGGCGAACACCGCCTGGTTTGTTGACTGGTGGGCCCCAATCATGGGTCTGATCAAAGCGACGGCTTTCGGCTTCGCAATCGGCATGATCTCCTGTTACAAGGGATACACGTGTAAAGGCGGTGCAGCAGGTGTTGGCCGTGCCACGACACGAGCGTTCGTTGCGTCATTCTTAGCGATCATCATCTTGAACTTCTTTCTCGCTGACTTCCTCAACACGTTCGAGCGAGCGGTGCTCGGCACAGCAATGAAGAGTCCTCTGTGATCCGAAGCAGTTGCATTCTGATAGCGATGAGTTCGCTGGCATCCGTCACCCTAGGGCAGGTCATTGAACCTGAGGGACCCCTGCTTCGGACCGACGCAAGATTGCAGGTCATGGAATTCGATGTGACGCTCTGGCAATTGCCCCAAGAGGGCGCCACCAACCCATTCACGATGAACTTGATCGTCGATGGGCCATGGAGCATGATCGACCCGGACACGCTGGTTCTGACTGTGCACGCAGCCAATGAGTTGATCGTGCATAAGCGGTCGGTGGACTTTCCCAAACCAGACGCGCAAGGGCTGCTGACATTGTCAACGCCTCTGCCCCCAAATCCGCAATGGCCACTACTTGTACGGGTGCACGCCGAGGGAATTTCATTCTCAAGCAACATTGATCAATCACTTGCGGCACAACTACCGTGGCCAACAGCGTGGCCAGCGGAGATTCATGGCGCATTAGCAGCAGAGCCGCTAATCGAGTGCGATGCCCCAAGTGTTCAAGCGGCGGTTAAAGCAACTGTCGGACCAACGCCAAGGACGTGGGGGCCGCCATTGGTTGTTGCAAAGCGCCTTATCCAAGCTGCCTGCAGTGACTTCAATGTCAATGGGCAGCATTTGATGTACGGACCAAAGAAGACGATCCGAGGTATCAATGTGCATGGCGCCAGCGCTGCGTTGGCGGCGGGCGGTGGCACACAGGCCGACCTCGCCTGCCTGTGCATTGCTGTCCTTCGGGCAGCGAATATCCCCGCGCGACCTGTCATTGCTGTGGCAACAAAGTCAGGCTCACGAGACGATGAACTTGTTGTTCGTGGCGAGTTCTTTGTGCCAGAGGCAGGGTGGATCCCATTTGACCCGGATCAGTTGCGTCGCCGTGGTGTTCAGTCAAAACAACTCACTGACGTGTGGCGTGGATTGGGTGATTGTCCAAAACTCGATGACGCCGTTCCGTTGAGTTGGTCATTTTCGCCCGAGCAAGGTGCCAAGGCCTACGAGGCATGGTCGTGCTGGTCCTGGACGAGGCTCGCTCCATTAGCCGACTTTCCCCTATCAGTAGGTACGGGCAGAATCACAATTGGCGACAAGACAGTCATCACGGGGCAGTCCAACTTGCACTCTCAATTGCTGGCACGCTGCTGGTCAAAAGGACGTCCTGAACATGTACCCAAGTCCCCATGGCGCAGTGGCAAATGACCTGGCGAGATGAAGATGATGGGCCATCCGATGCCGATCTCGATCGCTTTGGCGACGATGACCGCAACGAAGGCTGGTGCCCTGACTGTGGCGCAACCTGCTGGGATGCGGCAGAGTTCTGTCCCGACTGTGGCAATCACATCGGCGGACGGGTCCTTGGCAAACCCAAGGTCGAACAGGACCTGCAAAAACGGTTCATCGTAGTTGTCGTCGTGCTGGTCCTCATTGCATTCAGCCTTGTATTCGTGCTGTAGCCCCCACCGTCCTCACTAGGCTCGACTCTTAGGTCCATTCATACACCTGCTGCTCGACCTCAACGCGTTCATCGATGGACACAACTCGTTGAGCGCAAAGATGCACCACCGCCCCGCGGACGGAACGCTGCACACGCCCTTGCACCGCAACCGCTGCGATGGCGCAGCGTTGTATCGCGATGTGAACACGGGTTCCCCATCCAACTGAAACAGAGCCTAGATCAAGTTCCCCGGTGCAGTAATCAAGTACCGACCACACATGCCTACAGGCTACGCAAGAAAGCCAATGCCGCGATGAGTCAGTCCCGCGTGAAGGCAAAGTTGTTGCAGTAGGTCTTTTCGTCCGCAATATCACCATCACGCAACTGCTGGTGCTGGTCAACCGAGAATATCTCCAGCGGAAGCAAGCCCTCAGGCGAAAAGAATCGCCCCTGATAGCCAAGGGCATGCAGCGTATCGAAGACCTCTTGGAGTGGGCGATCAGGCTGATGTCGCTGCTCGCATTCGAACATCAACGCCGGCCCGTCCACACGGAGAAGCTCTTGAGCGCCGTTGAATACAGCAAGCTCCCCGCCCTCTACATCACACTTGATGCATCGAACGCGCTGCGATCGATTGGCAAGGAAGGCGTCAAGCGTCACAACCTCGGTGGGCATTGTGGACCACGCGACATCTTGATTCTCCTCGCCAGTAAGGAGCCTCGCACCAGGCGATGTGTCTCCATCGCCGGGAACGCCAAGTTGCATTGAGCCCGGTGCATCAGCGACAGCCCGTTGCTCGATGGACACGTTGGTCCAACCACGCCCAGATAACAAACTACGCATCATGTCAGCGAGCCGAGGCTGAGGTTCAAATCCAATCACCTCACCAGACGCCCCTACCGCCTTGCGAAGCCAGTAGAGAAACCCACCCTTGTGAACGCCTAGGTCCACGGCAAGATCGCCGCGAGACAACTGCGATCGAACAAATTCGACTTCAGCCCGATTGGATCCCAACCGGTACCGCCATGCGCGATGCGTCCAACGAATTGACCGTGTCAGTGACATCAATGCAGCCAATGGTACCCACTGCCCTCTGGGGAGGCCGCGACACACACGCACGCACTGCAATGCAAAAAAGACAGCGGTCGCTTCCTGCGACCAGCTGCCTTGCGTTGATCAACTCGTGATCAGCTCTGTACGTTCCATCGTTGTGCCAACACACTCACGTGCCGGGCCCATCGTCATCTCCACCAAGATCGCCGTAGAAGGACTCGCCTTCAAGCTCCTCATCAAGAGCCTCACTTCGAGCTTTGGCTTGATCTTCAAGAATCCGCCGCAGGTATCGGTTCTCTCGCCGAGTCGCCTCGATGTCGAACAACTGATAGGTCAGCCCCAAACGAAAGATATCTGTGACCTGGCCCAAATAGTTCGACAATTGCTCGTTACTCGAGGCCTGGCCGCCTATGAATCGGGCCAATGCAACTCGTGCGGGCTCTGGCAACTGCCCAATGCCCTCAAGCAGCAAGGCCAACCGCATTTGGAAGGTGCGCTCATCCATGATTCCTTCTCCGTCTCTTGGCATGTCTCATGCAGGCACAGGGGGCCTGCTCTCCGAGCCAATGGTGCCACACCAGAGCGGTGAATCCAGCTTGGACAACAAGATTGGCGATTTCAGGAACCCTAAAGGTCCGTCTGTACGCTTTGCGACAAGAGCCTTCAACGAATTGGCCTGATGCGGGCCTGCAAACGGCCATCAAGTCAAATTCGAACTCGACGCAGCCGCTGGGCCACCGGCCCTGGAATCATTCCTGAAAGGTCGCGACCATTGCCGTGACTCTCTTTGAGGAGACGTACGAGATGACGGTCTCGCTCAAGTTCCCACCGGCCAAAGAACGCTTCTAGCTCATGCCGGTTGAACCTTGATAGTGGATCATCTAGCCCTGTCTGGGCCACGGACCAGTCGATCAGAGACCGCCCCGATGCCTCAAATCTGTACAGCTCAAGCGTCAGCGACACACGCTGCTCAGCAGTCTTGAACGGATCTGTACACCGCTCAGGCAGCACCGCCATTGCTTCTTGCAACTTTTTCATAGCCATCGGGCCAAGCACGTCATCGTCTGCATGACGTTCAACTTCAGCCATTGCACTGGCACCAGGAGCACCAACAGGCTCATCACCATCGACGCGTTCCAATGGCGCCACTGCAGTGAGCAATGTCTTCAATCCAGCATTTGGAAAACGCACGGCCACTCGCCATGTCGAGGCGCCATTGGCAACACAAGCCTCTGCACGTGTCACCGTACCGACACCCCACTCGGGTTTGTCCCGATGACGCAATCGATCGCCGAATGCAAACGGCGCTGCAGAGGCCGATGAGGTCTCACTCACAAGTTCAATTCCATTTCATCGAAGGCCCGGATCACGCCCCGGCGGGCCACAGGCACACTATAGCACCGGAGGTGCCCCATACCAAATTCAATAGCCAAACCACCGCCAACCTTCTCCTAGGTCCTCACATCGCCACATCAGACCAATCCGTGGTCAAGCATGGCATCGGCAACCTTGCGGAACCCCGCGATATTGGCCCCGTGACGGTAATCGCTGCCAAAGCCATAGCCACTTGCCGCCTCAATGCATGAGATGTGAATCTGCCGCATGATGCCCTTGAGCCGTTCGTCAACTTGCTCAGCCGTCCATGGAACCCGTTGTGAGGCCTGTGCCATTTCCAGCGCCGATACAGCGACACCGCCAGCATTCGCAGCTTTAGCAGGCCCCAGCAACACGCCAGCACCCACGAGCAAGTCCTGCGCCGCGGGTGTGGTTGGCATGTTGGCACCTTCGCTGATGACCCCTACACCCCCATCGACGAGGTGCTGCGCGTCCTGGCAATCGATCTCATTTTGCGTCGCCGATGGGAACGCCGCATCGGCTGGAACCGCCCACATTGGGTGCGGCTGGCCCGCTTTGGGAGCCGCCGACCACGTTGCACCGGTGAAGTGCTCGCAGTATTGGGCAATCCGACCACGACGTACATTCTTAAGGTCCATAACGAACTGCAACTTCTGCTCATCAATGCCATCTGGATCATGAATCCAGCCGCCGCTGTCGGACAACGTGATCGGAGTAGCACCCAACTCGATGAGTTTCCGACACGTGTATTGCGCAACATTTCCTGACCCTGACACCAAGCAACTCAGGCCCTCGAGCGACCGCCCCACATGGGACAGCATTTCCGAAGCAAAGTAGACGCAGCCATAACCGGTGGCTTCAGGACGCAGCAAA